>DAHXOX010000231.1 GCA_027364655.1 Paludibacter sp.
AATGTAAGCACAGCAGCCACATATTTGCTTTGTGCCGACAAGAGATTTTGATACAAGGATTCAACAGTTGTCAATAAATCTTTTTGCGTGGCAGTAAGACTCAATTGTGCATTCTGTATATTCAATTTTGCCTTTTCAACTGCCGAACGCACCTGACGATTGTCGAGCAACGGAATACTCAACGTTAAACCAATGCTTTGAGAAAAGTTATTATTCAACTGAGCACTGAATGTTTCATTGCTGTTATATTGATTTCCGGTTCCGATGCTACCACTCAGCGAAAGAGTCGGCCAATATGCCCCTTGGTTTTTTTGATAAGCTATCGTAGCCATTTGTACATTCAACTGACTGTTTTTCATTTCGGTACGCATAGCAAGTGCATTTTGATACACCGTTTGAAGATCGGGAACAGGTTGCAAAACCTCGTCATTCGTGAGTGTCGGATAATAAGGCTGAAAAGAGTCATTGATGCCTAACTCAAGCAATTGTTTCAAGGCTAAGATATCTTGCTGCAAGGCATTTTCAGCAACCGTCAATGTGTATTTGTCGGTACTGTATTGTGTTTCCACCTGCGCATAATCATTACTGGCAATGGAACCGGCATCAAACAGTTGTTTCGATTGTTTCAGTTGTGCTTCCGAAGCGCTTAGTGTCTGTTGATCCGTTTTTACCGACTCGTTGTCGTATAAAATTTGAAGATAGGCTTGCGTAATGGCAACAACAATTGAATTTTTTGGTCTGTTGCACAGTCAATTCATCAGAAGAAACCTGAAGCCGTTGCTGTTGAATATTTTTGGAGATTTGATTGCCGTCAAACAATACTAATCCGGCGCTCAGGGAATATCTTCCACTCAATTGACTTTGGTTGACATATTGATTGTCTAAAGTCGGCACCTTGCTGTTTGAAAAGGTTTGCGAAACAGCTCCATTCAACGAAGGCATTCGTGCCGCTTTGGCCGTCAACAAATCAATTCTGGACGATTCAACACCGATGTTTGCCTGCTGCACTTGTATGTTGTGCTGCAAAGCGTAGTTAATGCACGTTTCTAAATTCCAAGTTGAGACGGTCGATTGAGCATGGATCGTCAAGGATGAAACGAGCAGGAGAAGAAGCAGAAAACGTTGTAGCATGACAATGAATAACTTGATTTGTAGCCACAAAAGTCTACTTTATTCATTGTCAATCAAAAAATATCAGGTAGAAAAGCAACATTGATCGGCCAAAACCACTTTTTGACCGATCAATGACGCCAACCTATTTTCGGTTTCTTTCAAAAACTATGTAGGATTATGTCCTTACTTGGCAGGAGCAACCGCTTTATCAGTTGTCACTTTCACCGGCATTTTAGCTCTTCGTATGGGATAAGAACCCGGTAAAATCACATTGATCAATTGCTTGCCTAATAAACCTAACCGGACAGCACAAGCCAGACTGCCAAGACTCAGTATCATAGTGATGATTCCGTAGTGGTCGGGTGCAGCCACAAAAAAAAGGACAACCCCTAATACAACGATAATGGAACCGAAAAGAATTTTCGTTTTCAGAAGCGGAGGAGTAAGTGTTTTGAAACGAAACAACCCGTCGATAATTCCGGTTATAATGGCAATAACCAGCGTAAAAGGAAAAACAAACACGGCAAACCGAAGCACGCTCGAAAAAATTGTAAAGTGAAAATCGGGAAATACCTTAGTGAGAAAAATCATTACCGGAATGAGAATCACAAAAGTTTGCGACAAATGAATAGTAATGGGATGCAAATCGAGACTCAGCACGAACAAACGATTCAAAGCCACTCTTTCCCGATAAGGTTCGAACGCTTTGCGCGGCATACCACAAGCAGGACAAACATCGCCCAACTTATCGGCTTCCATTACATAGCCGCAAGGTTTACAACGAACTAATTCTTTCATGTGAATTTGATTTATATTTACACAATGGATTGTTTTTCATCACGTCGATAGACAAAAGTATGAATTATGTCTAAGAATACAGCGGCTTGTTAGTTAAAGATACGACTGGCTAATGGTTAAGGATGAAGCGATGAAAATCTATTTTCGGACTACATCACAATTGCCTCTTTTTACGCATATCTTTGCAAAATATACAACTATACTAGTTGCAAAATAACAGAGAGACAATTAACTATCAAAACGTGCAATTATCTTCAAAATCAAAAAATTACTCCTATGAACTTATTGGATCAACTGAAAACTTACACAAAAGTAGTGGCCGACACCGGCGATTTTTCATCGATCGAACAGTACAAACCTATCGATGCGACTACCAATCCTTCATTAATTTATGCAGCATCTAACGATCCCAAATACCGATCGTTGATTGACGATGCTTTACATTATGCGAAACATACTACTCAGAACAAAAGAGAACAAATTACGCTGGCTTTAGATAAATTGGCTGTCAACTTTGGATTGAAAATTTTGGAGATTGTTCCAGGGAGAGTTTCCACCGAAGTAGATGCCCGACTTTCCTTCGACACAGAGAAAACCATCGAAAAAGCGCATAAACTCATTGAACTCTATCACGCCGCCGGCATTGATAAAAAACGAATCCTCATCAAGGTGGCTTCTACATGGGAAGGTATCAACGCAGCCGAAGCATTGGAAAAAGAAGGCATTCATTGTAACCTGACATTGCTCTTCTCAAAAACACAAGCCGTACGCTGTGCCGACGCAGGTGTTACCCTGATTTCGCCTTTTGTGGGACGCATACTCGATTGGAATAAAAAAGCACGAGGCGTAACCGACATTCCGGCAAAAGAAGACCCGGGCGTGCTATCGGTTACTGCCATCTACAATTACTATAAGAAGTTCAACTACCCAACGGTGGTGATGGGAGCCAGTTTCCGTAACACCGGCGAAATTATTGAATTGGCGGGTTGCGACCTGCTGACCATATCACCCACCTTACTCAAAGAGTTACAGCAAACGGAAG
>DAHXOX010000163.1 GCA_027364655.1 Paludibacter sp.
CCGCTTAACATTCTTCCCGAGCTGATTCCTTGCCGGCGGGCGGAGAAAAAGAGTTCCGGGTTGGAGTAGGTGCAATAGGGCGACGAATAGATGTTGCTGACTCCTTTTCCCATTAGTTGACTAAAAACGGCCATACGAATATAGAAAAGGAACTTGTCGTTTTCTTCGCTTTCAAAGAGACTCGACACGGGAAACCCTTTGCTCTTAAATTGATCGTACACATCTTTTCCGACTTCATAGACTTTACTGCCAATGCACGGTCCAATGGCGGCTACCAGTCGGCTTGGATCTGTTTTAAACGCTTGCCGCATACGATCGATAGTATTTCCTGTGATGTTCTCCAAGGTTCCTTTCCATCCCGAATGAATGGCGGCTACGGCTTTATGGATGGGATCGTAGAGTAGGATAGGAACACAATCGGCTGTGGCGACGGTGATGTAAATGCCCGGGATGTTGCATAGTAAGGCATCAAAACCTTCCAAAGCTATTTTACGCTCGCTTTCGGGCAAGGCCAGCAATGTTTTGTCAATCACTATTGGTTTGGCGCTGTGTTCCTGATGTGCTCCGATCAGGTTTTGCATCGGAATGTGCAACTCGTTGCAAAGCAATTGACGGTTGTGGTCAATGTTTTCGCGACTGTCATCGGAATAATTACCGAGATTCAACGAAGCAAATTCGCCTGTACTTACTCCTCCTATGCGGGTAGAGCTGAAATGCCGTATTTCGTTGGTGTAGTAATTAAGATTGTCGAATGTGATGAATTTTAATGACATAAAAAATCGATTTCTTTGTGAGTGATATAAGCAGTTCCTTTGAAATTGGCTAACAGTTGATTCTCTTCGTCGTACACGTTGATGTCGCACGTGCAAATTTTGTTGCTTCTGGCTATCTCTTTGGCTTCGGCAATGAGAATGCCTTTTGTGCTTTTGGCAAAGTACGATATGTTGGCGTTGATGGATAAGGTGACGAATCCATAGGAGTTTACGGCGGCGGCAAAACAGAAGTCTGCCAGCGTGAAAAGCAATCCGCCATGCACTACGCCTGCTCCGTTTAAGTGATGTTTCTCAATTTTTACCTGTGCTTTGGCAAATCCAGGATGGCACTCCGTCAGTTCGATGCCGTTGCTCATGGCAAATTTATCGGCGGTAAAGTATTGTTGGTATTTATCCATTGTTTCGTTATTGATTGAAAGAGTGATTTGTGTCTCCGACAGCCTCTTTTATGTCTCTTTGCCATTATAGAATGTCTTTTTGCCATTTAAGAATGTCTCTCTGCCATATTATTATGTCTCTTTGCCATTTAATAATGCCTCTTTGCCATATTATTATGCCTCTTTGCCATATTATTATGTCTCTTTGCCATTTAATAATGCCTCTCTGCCATATTATTATGTCTCTTTGCCATTAAAGAGTGTCTTTGAGACGCATTAAAGTCTTGTTTGGTTATTACACAGAGCAAGCAACTCCCAATTGAAACGCCTCTAAGTTGACTTTCACGGTATCTTCTCCTTTTGCCGAAAAATAGGTTTTAATGGCTTCTTTCAATGCGCTTCCTTCAATGCCCAGATAGCGAGCGGCAGCGCCCAACATCACTGTATTAAACGTTTTCAAATTTCCTGCTTGACGTGCCAATGCTTCCGCATCGACCAAAAGGTGTTTCCCTGTTTTCGCAATCTCGTCTTTGATGGCAGCTTGTTCAGGGTAGTTGGGAATATTGACAAACGCTTCGGTTGCCGTAACGATAATGCCGTCAGGTGCCAAAAATGGCAAATAACGCAACGCTTCCATCGGCTCTATGGCAAGAATGATGTCGGCTTCTCCTTTAGGCACAAGATCGGAAAAAATCTCTTTGTCCGAAACGCGCAGATGCGATTCCACGGCACCGCCCCGTTGACTCATGCCATGTACTTCGGCTTGTTTTACAAATAACCCTTGCTGCACGGCAGCTAAATCGATGATGGATGCAATGGTCAGAATGCCTTGTCCTCCAACGCCTGCTATGATGATATTTTTTCTCATATATTTCCAAGTTATTTCGCTGTTTCTTTTCGTTTTCTACTGGCGGTTTGCACACATTCGCGTTGGGCAATGATTACGGAAACGCCTTTGTAATCCATCTCTTCTTTCAAAATTTCCATGTTTGCTTCGCTGTTTTTCTTCAACGGGATGATGGTACGGATATGTGCCTCTTCCACGCCAACGCCTTTGCAAATGTCGTGAATTTTTCCGAGCGCTGCCGAGTGCTGTCCTCCTGTCATGGCTGCGGTAGCGTTGTCGGAAATAATAATGGTGACGGCTGACTGGTCGTTCACTGCATCGAGTAATCCGGTTATTCCGGAATGGGTAAACGTAGAATCGCCGATCACGGCTACCGAAGGATGCAACCCTGCATCGGCGGCTCCTTTTGCCATCGTGATGGAAGCGCCCATGTCTACGCAGGTGTTGAGACCATTAAAAGGAGGCAATGCGGCCAACGTGTAGCAACCGATGTCCGAAAAGACATGTTTGGCAGGATAACTCTCAAAAACGCTGTTCAATTCGTCAAAAACATCGCGGTGACTACATCCCTGACACAACATGGGTGGACGACCTGCCACAACCGACGGAACAGCTCGTTCTGCATTTCTTTCAATTCCCATCGCTTTGGCTAACAAGTCGGGGGATAACTCTCCGGTGCGAGGCAAGGCTCCATCCAAACGACCGCGAAACTTAGGGTTGCCGAAATATCCTTTCAACAGCTCTTCGTACACCGGATAACCTTCCTCGACAATCAAAATATCGTCGTATTTATCGACAAAGGCGCGCAACATTTCGTTGGGAAGCGGATACTGCGATATTTTCAGTACGGGAAACGTCAATTGATTGGATTCTCGAATCTCCATCACATAATTGTAGCCGATGCCAAATGCAATGACCGCTTTTGTTCCTGCTCCCTCCACTTGTTTGTTCAAAAACGATGATTCGGAAATCTTAGTCAACAACGGTTGTTTATCAAGCAGTTTGGCATAGTTTACGCGAGCATTCACCGGCAGTAAAATCCATTTCCGCTTGTCTGTTGATGGATTGAACGGGTTTTCAGCACGTGGAGTTTTTTGTGTTACCACCGATCGTGAATGCGAAAGGCGTGTCGTGATGCGTAATAACACCGGCAACTCAAACTCTTCCGACAAATCGAAAGCATAACGCACGGCATCGTAGGTTTCCTGTTGGTTTGAAGGTTCAATAACCGGCAAGAAAGCAAACTTTCCGTACACGCGGCTATCCTGCTCGTTTTGTGAAGAGTGCATCGACGGGTCATCGGCTACTACGACTACCAATCCGCCATGTACCCCGGTGATTGCGGAGTTGATAAACGCATCGGCGGCTACATTCAGACCAACATGCTTCATGCAAACAAGGCTGCGTTTGCCGGCATACGACATGCCAAGAGCAGCTTCGTAAGCAGTCTTTTCATTGGTTGCCCATGTGGAATGAATGCCTTTTTGTTGTGCAACGGACGATTGTTGAATGTACTCGGTGATTTCGGTCGAAGGAGTCCCGGGATAGGCATATACGCCCGATATTCCGGCATCGATGGCGGCAAGGGCAATGGCCTCGGCGCCTAAAAGAAGTTGTGGATTCATTAGCTGATAAAACGTTATTTGAAGGTGTTTGAATGAATGATTT
>DAHXOX010000165.1 GCA_027364655.1 Paludibacter sp.
TTCTTCCTAATGTGTTATATATAACTAATTTGTTCTCCATAACGAGAAATACTGTTTGAGTGGTGTCAATAGAACGAACAAAGGTACATTTTTTTTCAATACGTTCTGTTGAGGCAATACGCCATTTTAACAGCCTGTCGGCCATGCAATTTTGTGGGACTATTGTTTGAATGCTGCGTCCTGTTTGGTTGGTGATCAAGGAGGCAAACAGGATTAACGATAGCGTGAACTGCCTGCAAAGTTCTCTTTCTGATTGTCTGTTTAGTCAAAAAAAAGTGTACATTTGCACTTTGTTTTGATGCATACGTATGACGAAAAGTACATTTACAGGGATGGGCGTTGCCCTGATAACTCCTTTTAAAGAGGATGAATCAGTCGATTTTGATGCTTTACAACGCTTAGTTGAGTATCAAATTAAAAATGGCACTGATTATCTGGTTGTTTGCGGTACAACAGCCGAAACGGCTACCTTGACGGAAGAAGAAAAAGAGGCTATTACACGGTATGTGGTTTCAGTTAATGCAGGGCGCTTGCCCATTGTGCTGGGCATTGGCGGAAACAATACACAAGCTGTTGTTGAAAAAGTCATGCATGAGAATCTGCAGGGAGTAGATGCCATTTTATCCGTTACCCCATATTACAACAAACCATCCCAAGAGGGACTTTACCAGCATTTCAGAGCCATTGCCTTGGCATCTAAACTACCAATCATCTTGTACAATGTGCCGGGAAGAACAGGAGTTAACATGTCGGCTGAAACTACCTTGCGCTTGGCAAATGACTTTAAGAACATTGTAGCTGTGAAGGAGGCTTCAGGTATTTTCTCGCAAATCGACGATATTATTAAAAATAAACCGGAGAGCTTTGTGGTTATCTCCGGCGACGACGGCATCACCTTTCCTCTCATCACATTAGGAGCAGTAGGTGTGATTTCGGTTATCGGGAATGCGTTCCCGTATGAATTCAGCCGAATGGTACGGTTGGCTTTGAATGGACAATACGAGGCTGCCCGCGAAATTCATCACCGGTTCACCGAGTTGATTGCCTTATTGTTTGTGGATGGAAATCCGGCAGGCGTTAAGAGTATGTTAGCCGTAATGGGTATGATTGAGAATAAATTACGCCTCCCGTTAGTGCCAACGACCATTACCACCTTCGAAAAAATACGAACAGTGCTAAATCGGCTTAGCATTAAATGCTGAACGAAGAACGCCTCAAACGCTTTATCCATTTCTTTTTCAACTAACTCGAGTACAAAATACACCTATAAATCAACTCCCTAAAATAGAGGTTATGACAGATGTAAACCCAATTTTGAAGTCTGCCGAAGCGAAGATGGCAGCTACCCTGAGTTTCTTAGATGAAACATTTGCGCATATTCGTGCCGGCAAAGCCAACCCCAGAATCTTAGATGGGTTGCACGTGGAATATTATGGCAATCATGTGCCAATTAGCGGTGTCGCTACGGTGACTACACCCGATGCAAAGACCATTACGATTCAACCGTGGGAGAAAGCAATGATCAGCGTCATTGAAAAAGCCATCATGGCATCCGATATTGGCATTACACCCGTCAACAATGGCGAGGTAATCCGGCTGTCCATTCCCCCTGTGACTGAAGAACGCAGAAAACAGTTGGTGAAACAAGCCAAACACG
This sequence comes from Paludibacter sp., assembly GCA_027364655.1. Classification (GTDB taxonomy): domain Bacteria; phylum Bacteroidota; class Bacteroidia; order Bacteroidales; family Paludibacteraceae; genus Microbacter. The sequence goes on from DAHXOX010000165.1 coordinate 1,658, forward strand.
AAGCGGAAGAAGCCAAAGTGAGTATCCGTAACGCTCGACGCGATGCGATGGATTTGCTTAAGAAAGCCATCAAAGAAGGGCTTCCTGAAGATGCAGGAAAAGAAGCGGAAACCGATGCTCAAAAGATACACGATAAGTTTATCAGAAAAGTGGACGATATGTTAGCTGCCAAAGAAAAGGAGATTATGACGGTTTGACACTCTCTGTCATTTAAATAAAGAAACGGAAAAAAGGAGGAGGCTTTGCCATCCTCCTTTTTTGTGCTTATTACTATGTTGAAATCGAATAAAGAGTGGTTCCGATGACATTGTTTGGATTCATCGAGTTACTTGTCGTGGTTGCGTTTTCAAAAGGCGCTGTTTGCTGTTGTTTAATGGCTTGCGGAAAGATTAATGCAGTCATTCGCCCTGTGCATGCGACGATGAGAACAGAAAAATCAGTGACAAATGAAGTGTCATGGTTAGCGATAAAGCTCGATTGATGGTATCGGTAAAACCAAAAGTGATTCTGAACAGTGGGAGCTTTTAGTTGTCTTCTTTGGTGATAAACGTCACTTTGAATTAATATGCCCGTTGTATTTTGCTTTATTTGGCAAAATAATATTATTTGATTTATCGTGTTACCACAGGACTCCCAGAAAGAATTGCCACAGAATTAGCGGTGTAATGTAGGACTATGATAGGAGGTAGATAGGAGCTGCCTCGGAGGATCAATCGTAGAAACGTGTGTTGAAAGATGAAATTGCCGGTGGAAGCGAGTTTTGTAAGGCAGGATAGCACTTCTTATGGAAACGGAAAGTCAGCTCAATTGCTTAGAATGAAAGCGCAAAGATAATTATATTTTTCAGCAATAAAATATTAAAAAACATCAAAGTAAATCTATGCGGTTTTGTTTTATTTGACGATTTGGAATCATCATACGAGAGAGATTGTGAGGTGTTTATTATGTGTTTTCGGCAAAAAAAGCAGACTATTGAAAAAGATGTGTAAGTTTGTGGTTTAAAAATTAGCTTCAGCTCATCGAATGGCTGCAATTCATCCAATGATTATGCAAAATAGGAAAACACATGAACAATAAAGAAACGGCTTATAATAAAATTTCGGAGCTTGTGGAACGGTTTACAGATCAGTTTGGCTCCTATAAAAGGGCAGACTATAATGAGACAATGACACGTCGTGATTTTATCGATCCGTTTTTCAAGGCCTTAGGTTGGGACATTGACAATGAAAATGGCTATGCGGAAAGTTATCGGGAAGTTATTCATGAAGACAGGGTAAAAGTGGGCAAGGCCACCAAAGCGCCTGATTATTCATTTCGAATAGTTGGTGGCAAAAGGCTCTTTTTTGTGGAAGCTAAAAAGCCAAGCATATCGATAAAAGATGAAATACAACCTGCTTATCAGGTACGCAGATACGGATGGAGCGCAAGGCTGCCTATTAGTATTATCACTGATTTTGAAGAGTTTTCAGTTTATGATTGTGCCAGAAAACCAAAGCCAACAGATAAAGCGTCAGTTGCACGCATCAAGTATCTTACCTACAAAGAATACTTGAAAGAATTCGATTTCCTTTGGGAAACATTTAGCAAAGAACGTGTTTTAAAAGGGAGTTTCGACCTATTTATTCAATCTGACACCCATAAGAAAGGGACTACTACCGTTGACAAAGAATTTTTGCAATCGCTTGACACATGGAGAACCTATCTTGCCACCAGCATCAGTTGGAAAAATAAAGAGCTGGATGAAGATGAAATGAATTTTGTCGTTCAGCAAACTATCGACAGGATTATCTTCTTGCGCATTGCAGAAGGTCGGAGCATAGAACCTTACGGCAACTTAAAAAGTGCTTTGAAACACGGCGATTTTTATCAAAACCTTTTAGTCATATTCAGCGAAGCAGACGATAAATACAATTCAGGTCTTTTTGATTTCAAAAAAGACAAAATCAGTAAGATGATTAGTATTGATAATAAGGTTATTAAAGCCATTATCAACGAATTGTATTATCCTGAAAGTCCTTATGAATTTTCTGTTTTACCTGTGGAAATTCTTGGAAGTGCTTATGAGCAATTTCTTGGAAAAGTTATCCGCATAACTCCTGCTCATCATGCAAAGGTTGAAGAAAAACCGGAAGTGCGCAAAGCCGGCGGCGTTTATTATACCCCTCAATACATTGTCGATTACATCGTAAAAAATACGGTAGGTAAATGTATCGAGGGCAAAACTCCCAACGAGGTAAGCGACATAAAGATCGTTGATCCTGCTTGTGGGAGTGGTAGTTTTTTGATTGGCGCCTACCAGTATTTATTAGATTGGCATAAGGACTATTACACCGATAACGGTAAACCTTCGAAAGGGACCAAAAACAATCCGCTTACACCCGAAGGTAACCTGACCACAAACGAAAAGAAACGAATATTACTCAATAATATTTTTGGGGTGGATATTGATGTGAATGCAGTGGAAGTTACTAAATTGAGTTTACTCCTTAAATGCATGGAAGGCGAGACGGAGGCAAGCATTGATTATCAATTGAAGATATTTCACGAACGGGTTTTGCCAACGCTTGATAGAAACATTAAAAGCGGAAACAGCTTGATAGATACTGATTATTATGATAATGAAATTGATTTTGGCGATGCACATCTTATAAAACCATTTAGCTGGGAAAAGGCATTTCCTGAAGTGTTTCAGAGAAAAAACAGAAACACAGATGCAGATATTAATGTTATAGCTCAGAAAGCAAAACTACATGCCGAAAAGGCCTTGCAATATATATCGGCATTGGAAGATAAAATAAATGGAGTGAGTGAAAAAGAAGAATCTTATGATACAAAAAGAGGGTTTGATGTGATAATAGGAAATCCACCATATGGAGGAGATTATGGCAATGAGCTTAAACATTATTTAGCTGCTAAATATAATTTGCCCATTCCAATTGCTGATACCTTTTTAATGTTTATGAATAGAGCCTACCAAATTTCAAATGTAGGCGCTCTAATATCATATATTATTCCTTCAACTTGGCTATATATGTCACAATATTTGAGTTTTAGGAAACAGATACTAAATTAATATCAATTAAATGAGATACAATTATTCCGCAATCCTGTTTTTGAGAATGTGACTGTGGAAACTTGTACTATACTGACAACCAATAATGTTTTTGATATAAATTCTAATTTTACTATCTCTTTCAAAGAAATAAAAGGAGAACCAAGATTATTCCAATATGTAGTAAATAGTATTTTTCAAAGAAGCTTAGTAAAAGAGATGGAACCTAATCTTGTTCTTACAAACCATGACGATAAAAATTTATTTGACAAAATAAGAAGTACAAACAATCCACTTAAAGAATTCGCTCAAACAGTTTGTGGATTAACTCCTTATCGCTTAGGCAAAGGCAAACCACCTCAAAATGCACTGATTGTTAAAGAAAGACGTTTTGATGCTGATTACAAAAAAAGCGATACGTATCGCAAATATTTAATGGGTAGAGATTTTTATCGTTATTCTTGGCAAATTGAAAAGGAGAGATGGATAAGTTATGGAGATTGGCTTGCTGAACCAAGATATAAAGCACCCTTTAATGATGACAAGAAGATAATTGTAAGACAAACATCCGATAGACTCATTGCACACCTTGACACAAATAAGTATTTGTCATTAAAGAATGTTCATAATATTCGCATTATGAATAACAACTTCACTTACGAATATTTATTAGGTTTGTTGAATTCCAAATTACTTGGATGGTGGTATCAAAAACTAATACCTGAAAAAGGAAGAGTTTTTGCAGAAGTTAAAGTTGTGAATCTTGTTAGATTACCTATTAAATCAATAGATTTTAGTAATAATAAAGAAAAAGATCACCACGACGAAATCGCAAAACTTGTTGATATACTTTTACAACTCAACGAAGAAAAAAATGGAACAAAATTGCAAAGTAAACTTGAAAAAATTGAGGCAAAGATAGAATATTGCGAAAACAAGATAAACCAAATCATTTATCAACTCTACGATTTGACAGATGAGGAAATAAAAATAGTAGAGGGAAAATAAAAAATAGATTCTATCGTGGGAATATAAACTTATCAAATAATTATATTAAAATGAATCTCACACAAACATTGGAGATTATACCGGCTGCCGTTATTGGGCTGACCGTACATGAGTTTTCACATGCGTATGCTGCCTATCTTTTAGGTGACAGCACGGCAAAAGATTTAGGCAGGGTAACATTGAATCCGTTGAAACATATTGACTGGATGGGATTTTTTCTGATTGTGATTGCCGGATTCGGGTGGGCAAAACCGGTGACGTTTAATCCTGACAACCTGAAAGAAAAGCATCGCGATGAGATATTGATCTCCATTGCAGGTCCGTTATCAAATTTGGTACTTGCGCTGCTTTTCTTTGTCATTGCCCGTGGTTTATTAGTAGCCGATTTCTTCAACAATTCTGCAATGGGCTTGTGGATTATCAATCTCATCGTTTACTGGGGAATCATTAATATCGCCCTGTTTATTTTCAATCTGATTCCATTGCCTCCGCTCGATGGATCGCATGTGTATCTCACTTTTCTGAAAGACAATAACCCCAACTTGATGATGAATTTATATAAATATGGCACCGTGGTATTATTGGCTATTATTATTGGCGAAAGTTGGTTGCATGTCAATATCCTTCACATATCAGAAATGATAAACGCCGTGTCTTCCTTCTTTTTGAAGTTATTGATGTTTCATTCGTAAGGATCATGGCAAACTTGCAGAGAACCACAAAGTAAAAAATCGTATTTATTGTCCCTATGGAATAATTTTCTAAAGGAATTCTCAAGATTATTATCATTGTGAATCAATATAATAGCTATATTCAACAGACAAAATAAACAAAACCTGCCGTCGGTATTTAAACTTTTTTCTACTGATAATGTCTAATCGTTGAAGTTCCCGTTTTGGCTCGTGAGTTATAGCAAACAGTTTAATAGTTGAATGCTTGAATAATGCCATTACTTAAAGCTGAAATAGAGGAAACAGGAGTTTATCAATATAATTCAATGATTTAAATATCAACATTTTGATGTTGAAAAAAACACGAAAACATGAAGACGAATAACACGGAACAACGAATTTTGGAGGCTGCTGAATCTGTTTTTCTTGAAAAGGGATTTAGTTCATCTAAGACAACTGAAATTGCACTACGTGCAAATGTGAATCATGCCTTGATTCATTATTACTTCCGAACGAAAGAAAATCTTTTTGAGACTATTTTTGTGTCGCGTTTGAAGTCGATTTTATCTTCTTTTGACGATCTTCTTTCGTTAGACATTCCTTATGTGGATCGCATCGAAAAGATGATCGGCAGTTATTTCGATCTCTTTTTGGATAATCCACAAATGCCATTTTTCATGTTGAATGAGTTTTTTGTCAACCAAGAACGATTGAATTTTCTGAAGCATAAGATTGTAAATTTAACCACTCCGTTGCGCACTCATTTTGACGAAGTGACGCAAGCAGCCATTGCTGCAGGAGAAATTCGCGTTTTGAATCCTCAAGATTTGCTTATTCATCTATTTTCGCTTAATTCTTCGATGTTCATCAACAAATCGTTGAATAAATCATTATTTGATTGGAACAATGAAGAGTATGCAACCTACATCGGGCAACGTAAAGATGCCATTGTAGATTTTGTCTTGCATAGTATCAAATCCGTTTGACATCCTTTGTTATCAATTTAGCAGCTGTATGTTAGCTTGTATCTGCTCCACTTTCGCACGATTCTTTTGCGAAAGGCGGTTTGTTGTTGTACATACTAACGAAAAATAAACTATTTTTGCATGAGCAAACGGTCCTATAGTTTAATGGATAGAATGGCAGATTCCGGTTCTGTTGGTCTGGGTTCGATTCCCGGTGGGACTACTTTTAATGCTTCAACAAAACAAATTTATTTCCGAAAAGAAAGGCTAATGTCGTCATGCTTTCTTTTCGGAAATGTTGTTATTCCTTTTCCCTTATTCTTTTTTAATTTTACTTGTATGAGACAGTCTTTCGATCTTTTAAGGCTTCGTTATTTCATCATTTTATTTCTTGCTGTGGGGTTGGCTGCTTGTAACTCTTCTCAAAAAGAGAAAAAGATGCCTCCGGCGCAATTCAAATCCGTGGTTGTGCGTTATGGTGACGCTACGGTTTATACAAGTTATGCCACACAGCTCGCAAGTGAAAATGTAGTCACCATTTATTCGCGTGCCACGGGTTATATTTCTCGTTTGTTTGTGGCTGAAGGCGATCATGTGCGTAAAGGACAGCCTATGTTGAAAATTCAGGATAACGATTATCGTGAAGCTTTACGAAGCGCAAAAGCAGCTTACGACAATGCTTCGCTGGAAGTGAAAAAGGTAACACCTCTGGTTCAGCAAGGAATTATTAGTCCCTATCAACTTGAAACTGACAAAAGTAATTTAGATGCTGCAAAAGCATCGTATGAGAATGCCAGAATCAATTTAGGGTACACGTTAATTGCCAGTCCGGTGACAGGAGTGGTAGGGCAAATTACGTTGCGTGAAGGAAGTTTGGTGACAGCCGGCGCTGCAACTCCAATTACCACTGTTTCGGCAAGTGGTAACATGTTTGCTTATTTTGCATTCGACGAAAAGAAGTTGTTGCTTTTAGCGGATACGTTGAAAGGAACATTGCAACAAAAAGTAAAGAAATTGCCGCCTGCAGAATTGATTTTGGCTGATGGAACGGTCTATCCTCAGAAAGGAAAGATTGCTTTGGGAAGCGGATTGGTTGACCCGACTACAGGAACGTTGTTGCTGAAAGCTATCTTTCCTAATCCTCAAGAGTTATTACGAACCGGTAGTACCGGAACGGTGCGCCTCCCAACTAATTATGAACATGCTTTGTTAGTACCACAAAAAGCCACGTTTGATATTCAGAATAAAAAGATGGTATATACAGTCGATAAGCAAAATATCGTACATGCTACAAACATTACGGTGGAAGCTGTTGCAGGCTATAACTACGTGGTGAATGGTGGATTGCAAGATGGCTCCATCGTCGTTGTGGATGGTATCAATCAATTGAAAGACGGAATGCAGATTGTTCCTTTATTGCAATAAACGGTTTTATATTTAATTTCCACGTTTACATGATACAAACATTTTTACGCCGACCTGTGTTGGCAACGGTGATTTCTATTCTCATTTGTATTATCGGCATTTTGGGATATATTTCGTTGCCTGTGGAGCAGTTCCCAAGCATTGCGCCGCCAATGGTGACGGTATCGGCTACATATCCGGGTGCAAATGCTGAAACCGTTTTACGAAGTGTGATCGCTCCGTTGGAGGAACAAATCAATGGAGTGGAAGGGATGACGTACATGGTTTCGTCAGCAGGAAATAACGGAAGTGCATCCATCAGTATCTATTTTAATATCAGGACTGATCCTAACATGGCACAAGTTGATGTGCAAAACAGGGTTTCAGCTGCATTGAGTCAATTGCCTACGGCAGTAGCTCAATATGGCGTTACGACGCGTAAAATGTTGGATAATATGCTGGTAATTGCGGCTATTTATAGTGATAACTCCAAGTTTGGTGAAACTTTCTTGCAAAATTATGTCCGAATTAATGTAGCTCCTATTTTAGAGCGTGTGGATGGAGTAGGGCAGGTAAATATTTTCGGATCACGTACTTATTCGATGCGTATTTGGCTTGACCCTGTCAAAATGGCTTCGTTCAATTTGGAGCCGAAAGATGTGATTAGCGCTATTCAAGAACAGAACGTCGAAGCTGCTCCAGGTCAATTGGGATTGAATGGGAATCAGCCGTTTCAATACACGTTGACGTACAAAGGCAAATTCAATCAAGTGCCCGATTACGAGAATATCGTCATCAAAGCGTTGCCTGACGGGCAAATTCTGAAGTTGAAAGATGTGGCCAAGATTGAATTAGGTGCTTTTGATTATTCGGTTAGTACGTTGGCTAACGGAAAACCCGGAGTAGGTATGGCTGCATTTCAAATGGCAGGTTCCAATGCGCGCGATGTGGTCGATCGTTTGAAAGCGGCTTTACAAGAAGCCTCCAAATCATTTCCTCCGGGTGTGAAATATGCTATTCCAAATGATGCTAATAAGTTTCTTGTAGCATCAATCAATAGAGTAAAGGTAACGTTGGTTGAAGCAATGTTATTAGTCTTTTTTGTCGTGTTTTTGTTTTTGCAAGATTGGCGTACAACGCTTATTCCCGCTATTTCATCCATTGTGGCTATTGTGGGCGCTTTCTTCTTTCTGAATGCCTTTGGCTTTTCGCTCAATTTGCTTACCATGTTTGCGTTGGTGTTGGCTATTGGGATTGTGGTCGATGATGCCATTGTGGTGGTGGAGGCTGTTCATGCCAAAATGGATCAGGATAAAACACTCTCCACTTTTGATGCCACATCGAAAGCGATGAGCGAGATTTCGACTGCCATTGTTTCCATCACGTTGGTCATGGCTTCCGTGTTTATCCCGGTGAGCTTTTTAAGCAGTACAAGTGGTGTTTTCTATCGACAATTTGGATTGACATTGGCTGCTGCCATTGCACTTTCGGCTCTGAATGCGTTGACATTGAGTCCCGTGCTTTGCACTTTGCTGATTAGAAGACATGATAAAGAAGAGAAAGAACGCAACTTTTTAACCCGATTGCACTCCAACTTCAATACTGCCTTTGAGGCATCTACGGTAAAGTATAAACGGTCATTGGAGTTTTTCACAACTTCACATCGCTGGATACCGGCTGTTTTGATTGTGTTGTTTGCGCTAGGCGCTTATGGCATGATTAAGATCACTCCGACGGCATTTGTGCCCAATGAAGATCAAGGAATTGTTTTTGCTGATGTGTCATTGCCTCCAGGTTCTTCACTCGAAAGGACAAAACATGTTATGCAACAGTTGGATAGTGTTGTGCATACGATGCCTATCATTCAAGCGAGATTGATCATTTCGGGGCAAAGTATGTTGATAGGGACTGCAGGAAGTTCACACGGCATGATGGTCTCCTCGTTAAAGCCATGGAATCAACGTGGCGATACGACTGTGGCCAATGTAATTGGTATGTTGACCAAAAAAACGGCAGCAATCAAAGAGGGTAAGATTATTTTCTTTTCTCCACCAGCTATTCGGGGATTTGGGTTTTCGGATGGGTTTCAAATGCAACTTGAAGATAAAACCGGTGGCGATGTCAATAAGTTTTATCAGGTAGAACAGCAGTTTATCAAAGAATTGTCGGCGCGACCTGAAATAGCGTATGCAACGACTTCATTTAATGTAAATTTTCCTGAGTATCAATTCGATATTCAAGTAGATAAATGTAAGATGGAAGGTGTTTCATTAAATGATGTTTTTCAAGCATTGCAAGCTTATTATGGTGGTATGTTTGTGTCTGATTTCAACCTCTACACCAAATATTGTCGTGTCATGATTCAAGCTCCTCCTGCAGATCGGACTGACCTAAACTCTTTCTCTAAAGTTATGGTACGAAATAGTCAGGGGAGTATGGTTCCCATTACCACTTTGTTAACTTTCAAACGAATTTACGGTCCTGAATCGTTGACACGTTATGACATGTTTACAGCGGCAACCATCACCGGAAAACAAAAAGACGGATATAGCTCGGGTGATGCAATCAATGCTGTTAATCAAGTGGCAGCCACCTTGCCTCCGGGTTATTCGGTAGAGTTTTCGGGTATGTCGCGCGAAGAGATAAAGTCGGGTAGCCAAGCTATTTTTATCTTCTTCCTTTCGTTTTTGTTTGTTTATTTCATTTTGAGCGCCCAATACGAGAGTTATATTTTACCCTGGTCGGTAATGCTTTCGTTGAGCATCGGTTTGTTTGGCGTCTATTTCTTTGTACATCTCTTTGGTATCACCAACAACATTTATGTACAAGTGGCGTTGATTATGCTCATCGGGCTGTTGGCTAAAAACGGGATTCTGATTGTGGAGTTTGCCCGACAGCGACGAGAGCATGGCATGACGATAGTGCAAGCAGCCATAGATGGTGCCGGAGCGCGATTGCGACCTATCCTGATGACCTCGTTTGCCTTTATATTTGCTATGATGCCATTGATTTTGGAAGGTGGTGCGGGTAAAGCAGGTAATAATTCGATCGGGGTGGCCGCCGCAGGGGGAATGTTGATAGGGACGACCTTCGGAATCTTTGTCATACCGACGATGTTTGTTATTTTCCAAACGTTAGACGAAAAACTCAGAAAAAGAAAATGGAGACATTAAAGATAAAAAAAGTAATACTGCCCATTGTGCTGGTGGTTTTGGTAGCAGGTTGTGCTGTGAAACCGTTCAAGCCGGATCTCGGAGTAATGACGAAAGGATTGTATCGCGATAGTGTGTCGGTGGATACAACGACCATTGCCAGTGTAAATTGGCACGACTTTTATGCCGATTCTGATTTGCAGAAATTGATCACACAAGCGTTAGACAGTAATCTTTCGATGCGTTTGGCCATTAACCGATTACAACAGGCAGCTCAATATTACAAGCAGAGTGAGGCATCTCTTTTTCCTACACTGAATTTTGGTGCAGATGGTTCTTTGTCGAATATTTCAAAATATGGTAATTCTCTGGCACCGAAAGTAGTACCAATTACCGACTTGAAGTGGAGTTTGACGGCGGGTTGGGAGTTGGATGTGTGGGGAAAACTCAATAGCGCGAAAAAGGCACAGATGGCAACGATGCTTCAGCAAAAAGCAACGGTTGAGGCAACGCGCACACAGTTGATTTCCGATGTTGCGTCGGCGTATTATCAATTGGTTCTGCTCGATAAACAAAAGCAGGTTACGATGCAAAGCATTGAAAACTATACGAAGTATTTGTCGATGGTGCAAAGTATGAAAAAGTCGGCTCAAGTAAATGAAGTGGCGGTTTTGCAGGCTAAAGCCCAATTGGCTTCGGCTTCGGCTTATCTTCCACAAATTAATTTATCCATTATCACTACAGAGAATTATCTGGCAGAATTATTGGGTAAAGCGCCATCATCCATCGTTCGTTCGGATAGTCTCGATTTGACATTGTTTCATACGGAGCCTTTGTATATAGGCATTCCTGTGCAAATGTTGCGTCGACGTCCTGATGTGTTAGCGGCTGAATATGCTTTGCGTGCTTCGCATGAGCAATTTAACGTGGCAACTGCGGCAATGTATCCTCAACTTTCGTTGACAGGAATGTTTGGAACTGAATCGACGGGCATTGCAAACTGGTTTAATCTTCCGGGTTCAATCTTTTGGAGTGCTGTGGCAGGGTTAACGCAACCTATTTTTAATGGCAGAGCGTTGCGTACCCAACGTGAAGTGGCTAAACTGCAAGAGACGGCGGCATTTTTAGCGTTCAAACAGACGTTGCTCAGTGCCGGTTCAGAGGTGTCGAATGCATTGGCTTCGATGCACTATTTACAACAACAAGCCACATATCAGAAACAACAGGTAGATGCGTTGAAAACAGCCTACAAGTACTCGCAAGAATTGTTGATGAATGGGTATGCCACTTATCTGGATGTGTTGAATGCGCAAAACAACGAGCTTTCCATCGAACTTTCGCTTTACAATACCTACAACAGCATCATTCAGCAGAAAATTACGCTCTACCGTGCTTTAGGCGGTGGATGGTAATCAAGCTTCCGATAAATGATTCAACTTTCGCAAGTTGTTAACTGTCTGATTCTCTACTATGATTAAATGAACAAACACTGAAAATCAACTTCTTATAGCTTTAATATTGATGAAAAGAATTTGTTGACACATTGTGTTGATTCTTTTTTACTTGAAGTG
>DAHXOX010000175.1 GCA_027364655.1 Paludibacter sp.
CAGCGTGTAGAGATAAATCAACACCATAAAAAGAAGTGCGACAACCCAAAAAGGAGCTGTTCCTGACGGCAATAAACCATGCAATACAAAAACCACCAAATAAATGCGAACCACAGCACCCAGCACCCGAGATAAAAGGAAAAAAGAAGCGCCGGCTTTATAGGTAAAGAATCCAAAACGCGATTCCAGATATGAATATATCGAGACTAGGTTCATTCTATAATAAAGAGGCAACAGCACAAAAGCCACAATCAAATAACCCACAAAAAATCCAAGCACCATAGGCATGTAAAAAAAGGATTGATCCATCACATTGCCTGGAACCGAAATCATGGTAACACCCGAAAGAGAAGTTCCCACCATACCATAGGCCACTACGAACCACGGTGATTTTCTATTTCCCTGAAAATAAGAACTGTTGTCAGCCTTACGCGACGTGTACCACGAAACCGCAAATAGTAAAATGGTGTAAATGACAAAAACAGAAAGAATTAAGGATAATGACATAAAAATAGAGTTATCTCAATTAGTTGATTGTTGCAAAGGTACAGAATATCCTTTTCATTAAGCCTGTCTTTCTTTGCTCACGAATACAAAGTCATAAACAAACAGCAGAACAACCTAACGCTGCAAAAACAGCAACATTAACCGTTGTTCTGCTGAAAAATTAGTTGAAATAGATAAATTCAAAAACAATCAGAAGCACACGCTGAAAAAAAATTACACTACGGCCAAACTAAAGATGATGTTTGAAATTTCTTTCCGTGTAGATTCTAAAAATACTAATTAGCTGTATCCCACCATACAGGCATTGACCATATTGACAGATCCAGTGCATGAGGATTGTCTAACAATACATTTTTTGAATTGTAGACAGTTTCGGCACTTGGTAGCATCATTCTTCTAAACCAATACGAAGGATCTGTTTTGGATTGACCAGGTATTTTTGTTGCTCCTGTAGCCCCAAACTCGTATGGTCTATCAAAATCAGGATACACGACTCCATATCCTCCAATATCACCCGCACTATAATCAAAACGTCTCATATCATTCCAATTTTGCTGTGTAAATGACAATGCAATAAACTTTTGTTGCATAATCTTTGCCATAGTCAATTGGTCTGGTGTTTGAGCAACTGCAGCGCTTGTCATAAATGCGCTTATGGCAGATTGTGGTATAGGTTGCTTATACGGATTTATAGATGTTGACGTGTTATAAGTGGCTAATGTAAGATTCATTAAGTCCATGTGCGCTTTAATCCCTGCTTGATAGGCTAATAGCGCGCCAGCTTTATCTCCTTTTCTGAATAATACCTCCGCTTTTATGAAACACATTTCAGGATATCCAAGAATATGCGATGGCGACTCAGGTCTTGTATAGAATGTCCCTGTAGATATAACCGTGCCATCAGTTGCCTGCCATGTGCTTTCAGAGGTTTTGGCCCCGGTTTGTGCACTCAATGCTTTGAGACTAATATACACAGTATCACCTAATCTTGCAGTATTGGTAGTGTTGATATACCATTTTTGCGTTGTAGGAGAATAAGTAGATAACATAGGGCCACTACTTAAACGAATGTTGGAGTTTATTACATCAACAGGAACATCTCTGACAAAGGTTTTAACGCCATTGATTGTAAATTGAGCTGAAGGCACTAACCAATTTGTTCTTGGATCTACAACTCCCGACCCACCTGTAAATGTGTTAGTCAACAAATCCATGTACCATTTTGTAATACGAGCACCATCACTCCAGGCTGCATAATCATAGATAACAGATGTTTTATATGAATCTCCCGTTGTAAAATTTCTTGCTAAATCGGTTGGATCATTTACGTGATTAACGATGATGCTTTCACCAACATTTTGAGGCGCTAACGCTAATTCATTCAAGATAGAATCAGGTTGAAACATAGAAGTTTTCTTAGATAAATTGAGAAACCATCTAGCCTTTAATCCGTGAATTAATTTAATCCATTTTTGAACATTGCCTTCATTCCAACTATCCCCTTTGGCAAAATTTGTTGCTGTTGCAGGTTGTGTTTTATTAAAATAGGAAAGAGCTTTATTCAAATCGCTTAAGCACCCATTATATATTGTTTGTCCGCTGTCATAAGCAGGCGTAATAGAAGTAGAAACAGCATCATTATAAGGCATGTCGCCATACCAATCTGTCATCAACATATACCCCATCGCTCTAATCGTATAAGCCGCTCCCACATAATCCCAAGCTTGCTCAGCTGTAGCTTTGCTAATTAAATCAGGAATGTTACATGCTGCTCCAATAAACCAATTCTGGTATGGTGTCGTTACAGATGTTGCTACCGGATTCCACGCTGCTAACATTCCGTTTGCTGTCGTGGTGCTGTTTGCTGTGATGGTTCCATTAACATAAGAAGATCTTACACTTGCAACTCCCCAAGAATACAAATAATAGTATTCAATCCACGGAAGACGCAAATCTACCGTTGCAGATTCATTATTTGGAACATCTGGATTCACGTTGACATTCAACCATTGTTGGCAAGAAGTTAGAGTCAACGCAACTAATGCTATCAGTATCTTTTTCATAATAATTCAAATTAAAATTTTAAATCGATCAAAACGTAACATTGACTCCAATAGAACATCCTGCTGTTGCAGGAACGCCAGCATAATCGATACCTACCGAACTTGATCCCGACACGCCTGCTCCGGCAGCGCTTGATTCAGGATCCATTCCTTTGTAATTTGTAAACAACAACAGGTTGTACCCCGTTGCATTAATGGATAAAGATTTAATTACATTCTGTCGTGCTATAATTCTTGATGAAAGAGAATATGTTAACGAAACAGAACGCAATCTCATCCAGTTAGTATTCGTCATAAAATTGGATGACTCAACCGGATAATAGGAGGAATAATATGTTGAGATAATGCTTTCCCCTGAGGTTTGTATTCCTTTTATGCTGTACATTTGTCCTGCTTGAAATGTTCGAGTAACGGGTTCAAGACTTCCGGTTGCAGGATTAAGAGAAACCCCTTTAATCGTCAATGACTCTCTATTTTGTGTTCTGGGGCTCATTCCGTAGATGGTCATTAAATAATCGGTTCCATTGTAAACAGCTCCTCCAACTCTAAAATCAAATAAGAAAGAGAAATTCCAATTTTTGTATTGCAAACTATTGTTGAATCCACCTGAGAATTTTGGTTCTCTGTTCCCTATAAAGTACGTTGATACGTTATCCGAAGTTGGCATGCTTGTGTTCCAGTCTAAAATAACATTGCCTTTAGAATCTCTACTCCATTTGGATCCTGAAATTCCCATAAATGCACCACCGCTGAAAGAAGCTGCTTTTGCATTACCTACTTGAACATCCGTTACATACATAGGACTAAGGCCAGGAATAAGCTTATTAACCTTACCTCTATTCCCTGCTAAATTCAACGTCATATTCCAAGTAAAATCTTTTGTAACGATTGGCTTCCCTGTAATGGAGATTTCCATTCCCTTGTTTGAAACATCTCCAGCATTTGTTGACATATAAATGAATCCGGTTGCCTGACTCGTTCTGGGTTGTAAAATCTGATTATATGTCGTGTTGTAATAATAGGTATAATCCAGACCTAAACGCCCATTTAAGAACTTCAACTCCGTACCAAATTCACTTGATTGTGTAATTTGTGGCTTTAAAAAGGGATTTCCACGTGTCCAATTATCTCCAACTCCAAGTCCTGATAGAGTTTGGACAGGTGCCCATAAATAAGTGTTCGTAACGTAGGGGTCTGTCGCTTGCCCAACTCTAGCCCATGATGCACGTAATTTACCAAAACTTAATATGTTGTTTTGTGGTAATAATTCAGAAAACACAAAGCTTCCACTTATGGAAGGATAAAAATAGGATCTGTTTGCTACTGGAAGGGTAGATGTCCAATCATTTCTTCCTGTCAAAGATAAATAAATGATACTTTTATATGAAGCATTCAGTTCTCCGTACAAACCCATTAAACGGTTTTCCGAGTGCGTTTCCTGAAAGAGTTCATTCGCGGTTGAAAAATTGGAAAAACTTATCGTACCTGGAGTACTAAAATTCCATCCAGTACGCATATTATTTACTGTTTTAGTATCTTCAATATCCTGTCCCAATAAAAGATTTGTATCAAATGAGCCAAAGGTTTTGTGAAAATTCAACATCAAGTTTGAATTCAAAAACTGATACGTGTAATCACTCTCGGACAAACGTCCATTCTGATACGTAGTAGACACGGCGCTACCAGGAGCAATATAAGTGTAATTCCCCAATGTGTATCTATCTAAACCTGCACGATATTTTATGTCAAACCAATTGGTCACTTTATAATTTGCATTCAAAGACCCTGTAAATCGATTTGTCTGATCGGTCAATTTATCTTTATTGATGATCCAATAAGGATTCTCCACATCATTTTGAAGTGGCTGCAAACCCGCAAACATTCGATATTTAGTCCCATCCGGATTCAAATAATGCGTCATATCATCGCTCCTTGCCCAAGTGTAAACCGCAGTCATTGCACCATTTCCACCTCCACCGTAGAGTCCAGCACTGGTAAGTGTCTTGTCGGTATTGGCTATTGAATAGGCAACATTTGCTCCAACTGTTAAATTCCCATATTTTTGATCGCCATTAAATCGGAAGGTAGTTTTATTATAGCCTGTATTAGGCACTATTCCAGTTTGATCAAACCGTGAAGCCGATAAATAAAAGCTCCCGTTTTTACTACCACCTGACACATTTACACTATTATCGTAAGTAGCTCCGGTTTGAAAAAAGTTTTTGATATTATCATAAATAACGTCAGATGAGGCAAATGGTTGTCCCCAAGACTGTGTAGTAAAATCGCTAAAAGTTCCAGCTTGATTATAATACCCTCTCTTATATCCATTTTGTTCCTCTGGATACCTGTTAACCCAAGATGATTGCACCTTCGAGCTGACTCCTATTGTTACTTTACCACCCTCAGAACCTTGTTTTGTTGTAATTATCACTACACCATTTGCTGCCCTAGATCCGTATAATGCTGATGCTGCTGCTCCTTTCAAAACAGACATGCTTGCAATATCTTCAGGATTGATATCCATTACACGGTTGCTGAAAGTGGTAGAAGTGCGTTGCATACCATCAAAAATTGAATTGCCGCCTATAGGAGTTGAATTGTCATAAATAATACCGTCGACCACAAATAGAGGCTGATTGTCTCCACTTAAAGAAGTTCCACCTCGAATTATAATACTAGAACCTGCGCCCGGAGCTCCACTACTTTGAGTTACATCTACACCAGCTACTTTCCCTTGTAATGAATTAATTATATTTGCGCTTTTATTTTTTAGTAGTTCGCCTGCTTTAATCTCATCTACAGAATACCCTAGAGCCTTACTTTCTCTTTTAATCCCTAAAGCAGTAACCACCACATCTTGCATTTGTACAGCAGATTCTTCCAATGTAACATTTATCACAGAACGATCGCCAATTGCCTCTTCTACCGGTTTGTAGCCCATAAACGAAAAAAGCAATTTGTCTTTCGACGTTGCTGAAAGGGAATAAAATCCCTTTACATCCGTAATGGTTCCCACAGAAGTCCCTACAACCTTTACTGTTGCTCCAATAATGGGTTGATTGGTTGCATCAACCACTTTCCCTTTAATGACTCTTGTTTGCGCATAACTCCCCACGATGGTAAATAATACCAGAAAGAATGCCATACCCAAACGAATCCATTTTTGCTGAATAGTTCTCATCATAATTTTGAGGATTTAAGGATAAAGAAACTGTTAATTGCGCCTATTTTACAGAATAGAAGATTTGAGGCGTGCAAACCTGCTATTGTTTATTTAGAATTTAAAATCATTCAACTTGTTATTCGATTTCTAACACAGTGAGATTCAAAAGAGTAAAATTGAATAAATGCGCGTATGTGCTTGCCCAATTACCTCACTTGATATTTTATTGGCTGGAACATAACTCCTTAAATCTTTCTTATGAACTTCAAACATACTCTTTAATACAAAAAAGAAACACAAGATCACTACGAAAAATTCTTATGAGTTCCTTTAGTCAATAACTTTACTATCAATAGAAATAGACAATGACATACTCCTCCCCATCTGTTTGGTTGCGACAAAATTAGTGCAATTTTTTCAAGAAACAAATACAAACGCGATATTTATGTTTTTCATTTGTATTTTAATTCTAATTCATTCGTGTAAACGTATATTATTTGAATATTATTGCGCTTGTATACTACTATATCATAGCCATTAAATGATCGAAAGAGACTATCCTACAGGAACTTTCAAGTTTTCCTTTATTCGTTTTAATGACTTTAGAAGGGACAAAAATGGGTGATTGTTAAAAATGATAGGAAGGTAAATGCTTGGTTGTGCATCGTTGCTTACAGATGAACGACAGAATCTCAAAAGTTAATTTTTTGTTGTTCACGATAAATCA
>DAHXOX010000182.1 GCA_027364655.1 Paludibacter sp.
TGTGAAGAGGTAAGCACGAAGCGAAGTGTGTATATCGAGGGAAGCGTGTTGCTCCCATAAATAAAAGATCAAGTCTCCCACTAAGTTTTCAGCAATAAACGAATCCTCCACATAGAAGTTAGCTACCCTGCATAAGGATACATAATAATGATCGAAGAGATAACGATATGCACTGTCGTCGCCCGCTCTAAGTTGAGTCAGGATGTTTTCTTCTTGTTTGTTCATGGTATCGTTGAGTAAAGACTGCAACCGAATAGCAAGAGTGCAAAGATAGTGAATAGTACAACAAAACGACTTTTGGAGGGATAAAAATCACAATAAATGGTTTAACATGACTACCTATTTTTATCCGACTAAAACGTAAAAAATAGCAGATAGATTCGTAACACTATGATAGTCATCGCTTTTATCAATCATAGTTTCATCATTCCGACCAACGGTAGTTCTTTGTGGAGGTAGAGAGGTTTCTCGCTTCGCTCGAAATGACAGTAATGCCTGAAAGAAACGTAGAGGGAGTAATGGCGGCTTCGCCGCCATTACTCCCTCTTTCACCCACCTCAAGCGAGCTGTCATTCCGACCAACGGGAGGAATCTGTTCTCATTCAATGTACAATCATTCCGACCAACTGGAGGAATCTGTTCTCATTCATAGTACCGCCTTCCTGACCAACGGGAGGAATCTGTTCATTCATAGTACCGTCATTCCGACTGAAAGGAGAACCCTTTGCATCCTTTTTTAATTCGTTTACTAAATCAGAGACTTGATCCGAAAAAAGCACATTCTCCCGAACAAACCCTCGCTCGGTTACAAGTATCTTCCATTCGGGGTTCTTTTTGTTTATTAAATCTTCTTTCTTCTGTCGGTTCCATTTTTTCAGTTCTTTTTCTCTTTGTATTGCCAAATCGAAATAAGGAAATTCTTCGTAGTAAATACAATATTCGAGGTTGTATTTATCAGTGAAAGAGTTTTTTATTAAGTGATTTTTGTGCTCGTAAATTCTACGGCACAAATCATTTGTAACGCCAATGTATAAAGGCGTTCGGTTTTTATTGGTCATAATATAAACAAATCCAGCTTTATTCATTTTTAAGGAGTTTCTTCGTTGATTGTTCTAACTTTTTTTTCGTCGGTTGCCACACGGCGTTCCATCTTTTTAATATCTTCGGCGGGTGGCAGTTCTTCGGGTTTAATGCCTCGTTTGCCCAGCATTTCGCGCACGGTTTTATTGTTTTGCACATGCTCGGTGGTTATAGACGATTCGCCCTGCAAATCTTTTTCGATCACATTTTAGTTGGTCATTTCGGTTGCCAGGTTCTTGGCGGCTATGGTAAGCGTTGGCAAAAAGTCGGCAAGCGGACGGGTTGATTTAATACCCAGACGGCGTTTCATATCCTCGGTAGTATGGCCGCCAAACAAAGCAGTGTCGCCTTTTGAACGGATACCCCCAAAACCTTTATCGTCAACGCCCCGCTCGTAAATGTTTTGCGAGAATTGTTTTTCGGCAGCCCTTAATTTATCGCAGGTTTCCAGTCGTGATTTCAGGTTCAACCGCTCTTCAATGAGTTCAATTTTTCGTGTTTGTATGGCAAAATAACTTTGGGCAAAGGCAATTTCCTCTTTTTTAGGGTCGCCATTTTGAGCTATAAGGTAACAGGCAAAACGGGTAAGCATATTATCTTCTACTTCACGCTTAGCACCACTGCCCAATTCGACCATTTTCGTGACCTCACGAAAATGGTCATCTACATTGACACCCTGTGTTTTGCACGATTCAACAGCACGGTTTATGGCTACAACGAAATTTTCCCATCGGGCATAGCCCAAAACTGTCTGCAATTTCCTTGCAAACCAAATTTCAACCTGTTCTTTTGTTCGTTTTCAATGTAATGGGCAATTGCATCGAAAGAACTTTTATATTGATTTATTTTTAGTTTATCCATGATTCTGAACTTTTCCGTTTCGTTGCTGTATTTCAGATATCGATTACTCTTGTCAGGTGCCGGACGACTGATTTTCAGGTACTGTAGCAATTCGAAGTTCATACAGGGATAAACCGATTCCAAATGCCTTCTGGCCTGCAAGGGAAGCTGGTCATAACGGTAAATCGTCTGTTGGTACAATACTTTATGAATGGCGCTTTCGGGGATTTCCGAAAACAGAGGATCGATTACCGGACGAGTATGTACCGAATGCACATCCCCCATAGCCACCAGTAGCTGAGGCTGCCCGTCGGGACGCGAAAACTGAACCCTTAGCGTGAACACCCTGTACCCGTTACAATCGGGATAGGCAGATTTGTCTTTGATCCACACATCGGTATCGGATACAAAATTATGGGTGGCCGGAATTTCCATTTCCCGGAAATGATGCACCAACCGGAAGGTATAATATCGCTTCATGAAAGAAAACGACCAGGGAATTTCCTTTTCGCCGCAAAGTTTCTTGTCAAAATACCGCGTAACGGCCATTTGGTCATCTTGTTGCTTCGTAAGGGTAGCATAGAGTTTGCCATCGTTTTTAATTACTGCATTCAACGCATTGCAGTCGTTTTCCGAAAAACGGATGCTATCCGGCAGTTCGTCTTTGGTAAGGTAAACGGTCAGACTGGGTTGGGCATGTTCAAAATTCAGTACATTCAGCGTCAGGTAATTCATAGCTATTTAAATGGAATTTAAAACGTGGTTAATGACTCTTTTTTTGATTTGTATTACTTTGCAGAAAATGCGAAAACGATGCTTTATCAATGCGCCAACCATTTTGCATTCTCATCCCCACAAGAGTTCCTTTTTCCAGCATCCTCCTGATGGTTCTTTCATCCACCCGCAGGATTTTTGCTGCCTCTTTCACCGTCATATAGTCGGGAATAATCACAGTATTTTGCCGTTGTTCAGTAGTAATAGGCTGTGTTAACTCCTTCTCTTTTTTCTTTCTGTCGAGATATTCCTGTGTTCCGGCTTGTTTCGTCAGAAAAGTTCGGACGGGAGGCATCTCTTGCAACCAGCCGGTGTAGAGCATCGTTTCAGTCAGCGAATAATTCATCTCTCCAGCAAGCGCTGCCTGTACCTCTAAATAGGCTTTACAGACACAAATTTTCAATAACTGAAAAATATAACAGTTGGCTAAGTCGTCAGGGGTGTCTTCCGGTGCAGGATACATCAAGCGGGAAAGTGTTAGTTGGTGCAGTCCTATAAATTCGCCAAGCCGTTGCAAGCAGGTAGCCAGATGTTTGTCAAGTATCACATCACGCAGATAGGCCATGATCGAATCATCCTGCTCCTCTTTCAGGTAGGTTATTAGTTCATTACAATAGGCGTATGTTTCACCCACTAATAAACGAGAATAATATTCAGTTTTCGGATGAGACCATCGTATAAAATTCAAGCGATACAACCCTTTATCCGGCTCCGACGTTGTGACTTGCTCCTGCAATCGTTGCGGGTAATTTCGCTCGGCATGGTTCTCCTTTCGCAAAGGGTTCAATCCCCCTTGCATCAGCTCATCAAATAGTGGGAAACGGTAGTCAATATGTATCACTTGTTCTTTTCTGTATTTTTTTTACAAATATACAAAATATAATTTATTCTTTTTCGAATGTCAAAAGAAAAAGTATGAACAGTAAGTGATTTTTTTTCACAAGGGAATTGACCGAACTTCCCTCTCCAAAAATGCCTGCCTGGTATTTACACGAACCCCTTTGTTTGCTTAACTGAACAAAAATCGTAAAGATTGGGAAAGGGGGAAAAGTGAAGCTAAAGAATTACCATTCAGAGTGAAACACGAATCTGGCACGAAAACCTATTCCGCAATATCACATTGAACTCTTCCTGACTTTTTTGTCACATATTATTTTGAAATGTACCATTAACTTAGGGTACAACATCGCTCCTACGGAGCTTTTGTTTGTTCAATACTTCAACTAATTCTTCCAAAATTTCGCTTCTCCGAAGCGTTGTGGATCCATGAAAGTGGTAGAAAATAAAGAGTGTCGTAACCTTTTATATGAATTTGTTTTATTTTTTACACTATGGACATATAGAACTCGCTTACTCATTCATCGTCATTGGCGAATTGTTTATACATGCTCGTTTCATAGATGAAATCGGCAAAGTCCCACATAAACAACGAATCCATTTTCCTTTTCCTTTGGAGAAGGTGCCCGAAGGGCGTATGAGGTCAGGAGAGAAACCAACGGTCGACGACCAAAAAGAAATATTTAGGGAGCGTTCAAAATGCGAAACACGACATTAAATGGTGCATATTACTTATTTTGTGTCGTCTCTACGGGACTTATTTATTTTCCGCAGCACCTTTTATATTTTTTACCGCTACCACACGGGCAAGGTTCATTTCGACCAACTTTAGGTTTGTAGTCCCGAAGTGAAA
>DAHXOX010000183.1 GCA_027364655.1 Paludibacter sp.
ATCATTGTAATTGCCTCATTGTGGTTTGCCGATCAGCAATTGGCTTTGCCTTCGCGATGGTCATACCATTATGCCATTATTTTGCCGGTCGTAAACATGATATTGACCTTCTTGGCCATCCGCGCTATCAATAAAGATGAAGACTTGGTGCGCTCTCTCGATCGATTGCGATAAGGATAAAAGCAGTATCAAACTAAAAAAGCATCGAAAAACTATTCAGGTCTTCGATGCTTTTTTTATGGAATATTGTCATGATCAGGCGGGGCGTATCTGACCATTCCCGATAATTAACCATTTGTAAGTTGTCATTTCATGCAGCGCCATGGGGCCTCGTGCATGCAGTTTTTGCGTGCTGATGCCTATTTCAGCTCCCATACCAAATTGAGCCCCATCTGTAAATGCCGTCGAACTATTGGCATAAACGCAGGCTGCATCCACTTGCTTTTGGAAACGGGCAATATGTTCTTCATTTTCACTAACAATGGCTTCGCTATGTTTGGAGCTATATCGGTCAATATGCTGCATCGCCTCGTCAATCGAGTCAACTGTCTTGATAGCCATTTTATAATCTAAAAACTCTGTGCCAAAGGAAGTGTCGGTGGCTTTTTGCAACAAAACATCAGGATAAATTCCCTGCAAAGCCTGATACGCCGGTTCATCGGCATAGATAACAACATGGGATGTCGCTAATGAAGCTGTCAGTATTGGTAAATCACTCAAACGACTGCGATGAATGATGGCACAATCCAAGGCATTGCAAACGCTGACGCGACGAGTTTTGGCATTGTTAATAATAGCCGCTCCTTTCTTCACGTCGCCATATTCATCAAAATAGGTATGACAAATGCCGGCACCTGTTTCAATAATTGGCACGCGGGCATTGTTTCGTACAAATTCAATCAATCCCTGACTGCCGCGTGGAATGATTAAGTCGACTTTCCCTACGGCGTTGAGTAACTCAAGGGTGGCTTCGCGTTCAGGAGGCAATAAATTGACTATGTTTGGATCAATGTGAAATGTAAGTAAAACATTTTGAATAAGTTGCACGATAGCTGTGTTTGAATGAAGTGCGTCGGTGCTTCCTTTCAGCAAACAGACATTCCCGGATTTCATGCACAACGAAAACACATCAAAACTCACGTTAGGGCGAGCTTCATAAATGATACCAATAATCCCGAACGGAACGCTGACTTTTTTTAACAACAAATCATTCGGCAGCTTGCGCTCTGATAATATTTCGCCTACCGGAGTCGGAAGTTCTGCCACATGAACCATCTCTTGGGCAATCGAAGCAATACGGGATGCAGTGAGCTTCAGGCGATCATATTTCGGATCGTTCTTGTCCATTTTATCCAAATCTTTTTGATTGGCTTCCAAAAGAGTATCTGTCTTGGCAACAGCTTGTTCGGCAACTGAAACTAAAACCTGGCGTATTGTGTCGTCATCCAATTGACATAAACCGGTTGCTGCTTTTTTTGCTTGTTCAAGAATCAGGGATAGAGAATTCATGATTTAGGATGTTGAAAGAGATGATACAAATTAATCAAAATAACCACTCCATTTGCTACAATGACCGGAATGCTTGGCAGTAATATGCCATAAGCTACAAAAAATGCGCACCCTATACTATTGATGATACGAATATGATTGACATTTTTGAGAACAAATGACAGGACAATCGTTGCAGATGCTGCGTAACCGAGTAAATCTATGTAATTCATAATTTGCTGTTATGTTTAGAGAAAAAGGGTGCAAATGTACCATTTATTTTTCAAAAACAGAGCTAAAAAAATGATATTTATCAAGAAACAGACGCTATGGGAGGAAGTACTGTTTGATTTTGTTTTTGATTTCTTGGAAAATCAGCTCCTGTATCCATCTGATGAAGTTGTTAGTCCATCGTTGCGGATGTGTCGTAATCATTAATTGATCAGGTAAATAGCCACAATGAATAGCATTGATTACCTCATCCGTCGTTTTGAAATTAAACTGGAAAGGTGATTCTACTTTATCCCTTCGATTGCTTTGTGTGTCGTTCCATTTTCTTCCTGTATCAGTAAGGTAGGCTACATGCTGATAATCAATGTCAAAATAGGGTTCTCCGATGATTCCCCACTGTCGATAATCGAAGGTTTTCCACATATCCCGATTATCATAAGGTAACGTAGGACTCCCATGCATACTGATGGTTTTAATGGGATAGAATTGTTGAAAATAGTGCAGATGTTCAGCAAACAGCACAATGGCTTTTTTCGCGTCACCCTTGGCAAGTGTCAAATCTTCATAATGATATCCAATTTCATTCCCCAGCGAAGCGATCTGTTTTATAGCTTCAGGATTGTTGCTTTGAGGAATAATGCGAAAATAATAGGTCGCTTTAATACCCATCGCATCCTCGATTTTGGCAAACCGGCAAGCATGTGCTGATCGAGCATCAATATCGTGGCGCAACATGACAAACCGGCCTTCTGTATTGCCTTGACAGAACGATTCGAAGGTACGAAAGGCGTATCCTTTATTTTGTAAAGCTCGTAGCAATTCGTTATATTTTCGGTATGTAAAATCCATATTGATTCAAAATTATTCTCTTATGGCCAATCTATTAGCGAAATGTTAGCGGAAAGGTTGGCTGCGTTGATACGATATGTTCACTTTCGGGATAATGTTCTATAAACCATACCAAGAAAGCAGTCACATCTATTTTCTCGGATAAATAAGCAGCTCGTTTTGTTTGCCAGATTGCTTTTAGATCAGGCATTACAAGCAGTTGTCCGATGGTTTCAGTCATTTGAGAAAATTGTTCCGGCTTGAATCCATAAGCAAGTTGATAGCGATGTTCCAATTCTTCAATCACTGACAATTGTCCTACCAACGTGTTACATCTGAAAGCCGGTGTGCCCAGAATGGCCGCTTCGGAAGTCATCGTTTGGCTGTCGCCCACAAAAAGTGTTGCATAGTAAAGCAGGTGATGAATCTTGTCGGGCGGTATCATCATTTGGTACGATGCCAACTCCGGCTCAATATTACGTTCAGTTGTGATCAATACTTTGCCATACGGCTCAAGGAGTTTGACCAAATCGAGTTTTTGTTCCAATGTAAGGCCTTGAACGTTGCCATCATGGTGGGCTTTGAAGGCATTGAATCTCATCACAAAATAAGGCTCACCCACGTGTATTCCAATTGTTTCTAAAATGGATGGGTCGGGAACAAAACGGTTGGGATGAAGATAGGCCAATTCATGGCTGCCTTGATAAAAAAGATTCCGTTTTGTTTGGCGGTTTCCTAAGAGTGCGATGGGTGACAGTGTGATATTGCAATATGGATGGACGTACTTAACAATCATGGGTTCCACTTTATCATCGTCATCATCTAAAAAAACCGATTTCATCTTGCAAAACTTAGATACATGAGCAATAGTTACAGAGGAGCCAACGCCAATGTCAATGCTATTTTCTTTAGCAACCCTCCAAAGTAACAAATCATATTTGATCTGCATAAGGGTTTTTCCTGTTAATGAGTCTCGTTTTGAGCCTCCTATAACGGTATATTCAATTTTTTCCATTTCCAAAAGTCGTTTGACAATTGGAATATCTTTCACTGTCACAATCACTTTGTGTCCATGCTGCTTAAACAACCGGATAGCATTCCTGAATAAATGTACATGAGCAGGATGGCTTATATCAATTAAAATATTCATATAACGGCAATGACGGTTGTTTTTGCATAAACTTGTTCTCCCAGCTTAATTTGCAGTGTCGCTCTTGATGGTAGAATAATGTCGACTTGAGAACCAAATCGAATCATTCCAAACCATTGACCTTTTTCAACATTTTGTCCTACAGTTATATAGCTATCAATTCGACGAACTAATCTCGAGGCTGTTTGTATTACTCCTACCATACACTTCTGATTTGCAACAACAATAGTGTTTCTTTCATTTGCTTGTACCGCCATTGGGTCTTTAAGAGATAGGAATTTACCTGATGTGTGTTCACTCAATAGCACAACACCCTCTATGGGAGCACAATTCTTATGCACATCTAATGGCGTCATGTTGATACCAATTACCCAACATGACTCATTTAATATATTTGTTTGGTTTAACTCATTTATTGAGGCCAAGCGATTGTTTTTATTTGAAATAGGCGTTTCGTTAGCATTTGTCTTTTGAATATAAATGACTTTCCCATCTGCCGGTGAAACAATTTCATTGCTTTTGGCTGTTAATTGACGATGGGGAGTTCGCCAAAAGCGAATCATAAAAGCGCCAAAAGCAAAACCTAATATCAAAAATGGTGTCAGTGCATAAGTTAACACATGGGAATAGGCATAAATATATTCGGAAACGAAAAATGTAACCCCTGTAACTATCAAATTATCTTGAAATAGATACTTAAGACTGATTTTTGTCTTTTTGTGTAGAAACAGATATAAGAAGCTGCTAAATAGAAAAATGAGCAGAAAAATGAGGACAAATTGCATTGTTTATAATCGTTTATAAAATAAATATGGGGTAAGTAGGATATACATCAATGCAGGCAATGGATCGTCCATTGACAAACAGGCGCTTTCTTTGGGTAATTTCAAAGTTGCCAAATAATCTTTTAGCCTTAAACGTCCTTTCGCTATTTCAGAAATAGCAACATAAGTATCTGTCAAGCGCTCAATCCATGCAACATTTTCTTTGTCATTGACATGGGGTGTTAATTGTTTGTTTTCTATATAGTCTATTAATAGCTGAAAAAGGTTTATATCCAAACGATTAGTGATAGAATGCCATTTCCATGAACGTGGATTAATCTCAAGTAATTTATATATCTGTTGTTCTCGATCAAACATAAATTCCACTTCTGAAATGCCAAAATAATCGATGCCTTCTAAGAATTTTTCGGCACTCATTTTTATTTGTTGGTTGATCACTGTTTTTGCAAAGCAGGTGGAAATACCAAAGTCCATTGGCTTTTGCCTAATTCGATTTACCACAAAATTAGCATAAGAAATCTTGTTGGCAAAGAAAGATCCGTAAGAATAAAGATTTTCGGCGCCACCTGTTAAGAACTCTTGTACAATAATTTCATTGTCAGGTATGTGCTTTTGCATTGAAGTGTAATTAGCTATCAATTCTTGATTGTTATTGCACTTAAACGCCTTCTTCCCTGTGGCATGGAAGAATGTAAACATAACTGCGGGTTTGAGAATGACGGGATATGCTATTTTCTTTGCAATTAACAACAACTCCTCCTTGTTGTTTGGAAAATAGCTTTTGGGAATGTCAATGCCAAGTTCTTCAGCTTTGAGATAGGTATTCTTTTTATTAAAACAGATGTTGATAACCTCGGGATTAGGGCTTGAAAGAGAGTACTTGGTTTCAAGAATTTCATAATGATCTCTGATAAAACCAACCAGATCGTCATTAGTAGGAATAAGTAGAGTGGTTTTATCTAACGAACCTCTTGCTTCTAATTTAAGTAATAGATCGGCATGATCAGAAAATAGCACAAATTCGGTGCAATATTTAGAATATCGAGTAATAGATTGATTATAGATATTATATAAAACAACAGGATATCCCATTCTGCCTACAATTCGGCAAATGCCTAATGCTTGAATATGGTTACCCAAAATAGCTATTTGTTTTATCATTTTAGTTGAAATGTGTTTTGCAGTAATCCTTATCCTGTTATTATGCGACAAGTCTTTCGACATATTGCCACTTACATTGAATAGATGCTTCTTATTAAAGCTATTATTGCCGGATCAAGAAAACATTTATTGAATTGCAAAGATAAGGTTATTATGAACACTTTTTCTATCCTCATCATTGACTGGGATTCTCCTTAATGTGTGTACCCTTTTATTCCACGATGCAAATCGACATAGTCAGGTGTATGAAAGAAATTGCCTTGCGGATGTCCGGCGACAAATAATTCCCATTGCTGCCGATCGATATCGCCGACAGTTTTTATAATAATAGCGTGATTTGCAATCAGGCTCATGGATTTATTGTGAGTTGAAATATTGCCTTGATGCGCAAAGCAATGGTAGTTAGATCAATGCCTGCTTGTTTGATTTTCTTTCGGCCTTCTGTTCGCTTACCTGAATGAGAAAACTCAATAGCTGCCTGAAGTTTATTGGCAATATCTGCTTGTTTGTGAGAGGCAATAAAGCAACCTGCCAGATTTGCTGTCAATGATACTACATCGCCCACATCCGTCGACACGATAGGACAATTACACGCCATGGCTTCTTTGATAAATTGCGGTGACCCTTCGGTGAAAGAGGTCATCAGTGCAACGTCGGCTGCATTGAGCAATAAGTTGACTTCTTCACGTGTGAAGTCAACCAAGGGAATTAGCTGCGTTTTTGGCAACAAAGAAACGGCATGTTTTGCCAAATTAAAATTCTTGACTTTGTCTTCAGGATTGCCCGAAAAAACGATATAGTTACCTTCCAGCTCCCAGCCAACTGATTCTCGCGCGACTTGTTTTTCGATGGGATAAAACAGGGACATATCGACACCGCATGGAATAACGGAGAACCGTTTTTTATGACGAATAGCGTCGGCTAACCGCTGTGACACAAAAATGTTATAATGCGACAATCGTATAGCAATGTTGGAATAACGCTTAACCCTTGGGTCGTTGATGTCACTTCCATGATAGGTAGTAACCACCGGTACGCGGCGTTGTAAGTTGGCTAAGAGTCCCGATAATCCATAGTGGGCATGAATTACCTCTGGTTCAAACGTTTTGATGGCTTGTTTCAATAAAGAAAGCGACTGAAGGTACCCCTTTATTCCCTTTTGCTCAATAAAGAAATAGTCAAGTTCCATGCCTGACGCACGTAGGCTTTCGACTTGTTCCGTTATAAATGGCGCAATGTTGCCGTTTGTTTTGCTGCAAACTATCAAAATTTTCACTTGAAAATGCTTTTTATGTTGGTAGAACAAATTTTACAATGGACTGCTTGCTTTGCCGGTTCCCCTTTATCTAATTGAATGACAATGAATTTTAACGCTATCTTGCAACTTTAATGAATGCACAAAGATAACCATTTGATTTTGGATAATATGCGTCTTAGGTGTCGTTTTTTCTTTCTATGACACCTGATTTATTGGTTGTTTCCTTTTCAATTTTCCTTTCGTTGTGATACTAAGGTTGATTTCTACATGCTTCGCCCTATTACCACATTTGCCTTTTGATTTATAGATATATGAGTTAAGTGTAGTTTTTACTTAACGCATAGATAATTCATAGTAAATTAGTATGGGTTATCTATGAGATGTAGAAGAATTATCTATGGGATATTTATAGGTTATTTGATACTATTATGCGTTCAAAATGCGAATATAAGACGAATGAATAATGAAAACAATCAAGGAGTGTAGTGTAGTGTCACAAAATGTATAGTTATACGGCATTTCTCGTTTATATGCATTAACGATTAAATAAAAGGAAGCCCATTTTGAAATAGCTGACTTGTGGTGCAATATCTGTACTGATACTATATAATTTAATTAATTGACAAACAGCTAAATACTGATGTTTGTTGACATATATCCTTTTTCTGTTTTTTGTGTGCCACATTGTTGTTGCATTGATTATCTTTGTATTTTTATTCTCAACAGATCAAGTCTTTTCATAAAAACGCCTCTTTATAGAGCAGAAATTTTGTTTTTGGGC
>DAHXOX010000197.1 GCA_027364655.1 Paludibacter sp.
CGATGAGCAGCATGAATATCATTGCGGGGGAATTGGATGCGTAAAGGATTGAAAGATTGAAGAGGAGCATTATCCAAAGAAAAACAAATCAATAGATATGAGCGATAAACAATTCAAACATAAACTCTACGTAAAGAAAAACAGCGAAATTTCTTTTACAGCAGATACATTAGCCAAAATAGAGACCATCATTGCACATTATCCCGAAGGTCAACAAAAGTCGGCGTTGATTCCCGTGCTTCAGATTGCACAAGAGGAACTGGGCGGAAGCCTCAACGTGGATAGCATGGATTACGTGGCACGTTTGCTCCATATTACGCCTATCGAGGTGTACGAAGTAGCTACGTTTTACTCACAATTTTATCTTGAACCGGTCGGAAAATATGTGATTGAAGTTTGTCAAACCGGCCCTTGTGCTATATGCGGTGGTGAAGATATCATGCACTATCTGGAAGAAAAACTGCATATAAAAGTCGGCGAAACAACCGAAGACAACCTCTTTTCTCTCAAAGGAGTAGAATGTCTTGGCGCCTGTGGTTCAGCTCCGGTGATGCAGGTAAATACCGAATTTTATGAGTTCCTCAACATAGAGAAGATCGACGAAATTATCGCTACATTGCGAAATACAAGCGAATTAACGAAACCCGAAAGCCTGTCATGGAAAGAAAGATTATCTTAGAGAATAATGATATAGAAGGAATTCGCTTCCTTGATGTGTACCGGCAAAACGGCGGCTATCAGTCTGTTGAAAAAGCTCTGAAAACAATGACACCCGATGAAGTGGTGTCAGAAGTGAAGACCTCGGGTTTGCGTGGCAGAGGAGGCGCCGGTTTTCCAACGGGATTAAAGTGGAGCTTTATTGACAAAAAGAGCAATAATCCGCGCTATTTGGTGTGCAATGCCGATGAAAGCGAACCGGGCACGTTCAAAGACCGTTACCTGATGGAGCGAATTCCTCACCGGTTGCTCGAAGGGATGATTTGTTCTTCCTATGCGTTAGGTGCCAACACGGCTTACATCTATGTTCGGGGAGAATATAAATACATTGTTGGTATCCTGAACGAAGCTATCAAAGAGTGTTACAAAAACGGATTACTCGGGAAAAACATCTTAGGAAGTCATTACGATTTAGATATTTATGTTCACTGTGGTGCAGGAGCTTATATTTGTGGAGAAGAAACTGCATTGCTCGAATCATTGGAAGGTAAAAGAGGAAATCCACGTCTTAAACCACCGTTTCCGGCAGTGAAAGGATTATACGACTGTCCTACCGTGGTGAATAATGTGGAAACATTGGCCAATATCGGTTGGATTGTGAATCATGGCGGTGAAAGTTTTGCCAGCATAGGCATCGGGAAGAGTACCGGGACAAAACTTATTTCTGCCTGTGGCCATATTAACAAACCGGGTGTTTATGAAATTGAATTGGGATTTCCGGTAGAAGAGTTTATTTACAGCGAAGCCTATTGTGGAGGAATTAAAAACGGGAAAGAATTGAAAGCGGTGATTCCGGGTGGCTCGTCAGTTCCCATTCTTCCAAAGGAATTAATATTGAACACCCTGAAAGGAGAGAAACGCTTGTTGAGTTACGAATCCTTAGCGGATGGCGGTTTTGAAAGCGGTTCAATGCTTGGCTCAGGAGGGTTTATTGTTTACGACGAAGACGATTGCATCGTGCGCAACACGTACAATTTCTCCCGTTTCTATCATCACGAATCGTGCGGACAATGTTCTCCCTGTCGCGAAGGCACCAGTTGGATGGATAGCGTGCTCTATCGCATCGAAAACGGGAATGGCAGAATGAAAGATATCGATTTATTGGTAAATATAGCTTCTCACATAGAAGGAAATACGATATGTCCGTTGGGCGATGCGTCCGCTTGGCCGGTAGCAGCTGCCATACGCCATTTTCGAAACGAATTTGAGTTTCAT
Source organism: Paludibacter sp. (assembly GCA_027364655.1). GTDB lineage: Bacteria > Bacteroidota > Bacteroidia > Bacteroidales > Paludibacteraceae > Microbacter. Next base: position 1,933 of record DAHXOX010000197.1, read on the forward strand.
GTAGAGCATCCCGACATTGTCAGAAATAGTAAACATGGTTCAATCTTACAATACACAAACAAATAGCAGAGATGGTAAAGGTAACGATCGATAATCATACAATTGAAGTAGAGGAAGGGACAACGATTCTACAGGCGGCAAGGCTGATTGGAGGCGATATTGTTCCTCCGGCCATGTGCTACCATTCAAAGCTAAAAAACAGTGGTGGAAAGTGCCGCACCTGCATGGTGAAAGTATCTCAGGGTTCAGCAAAAGACCCGCGCCCGATACCTAAGTTGGTGGCATCCTGCCGTACCGAAGTGATGGATGGCATGGTGGTGCAAAATATTACCTCGCCCGAAGTTGTCGAAGCACGAAAAGCGGTAGTGGAGTTCCTGCTTATCAATCACCCGCTCGATTGTCCCGTTTGCGACCAGGCAGGAGAGTGTGATTTACAGAATCTCAGCTATGAACACGGAAGCAATACCTCTCGTTTTGAAGAAGAAAAACGCACCTACGAAACAATCAATATAGGAAATCTAATTCAGTTCCACCCAAACCGTTGCATCTTGTGCTATCGGTGTGTATATGCAGCTGAACAACTCACCGACAAACGGGTACATGGCGTGCTTTATCGTGGCGAAAAATCGGAGATATCGACATTTATTCAGCAAGCGATAGAAAATGATTTTTCGGGCAATATGATTGATGTTTGCCCTGTCGGCGCATTGACCGATAAACCTTTCCGATTCAAGAACCGGGTGTGGTTTCTGAAACCGATGGAAGCACATCGAACCTGTTCAAAATGCTCGGGAAAAGTTACCATCTGGCTGCGTGGTCAGGAAGTGTATCGGGTGACCGGTAGAAAAAATAAATATGGCGAAGTGGAAGACTTTATTTGCAACGAATGTCGTTTTGAGAAAATGAACAGTACCGATTGGATCATAGAGGGACCTCGTACTATCGAAACTTCATCGGTTATCAATCAGAACTATTATGCGAAAAAAATTAATCCACACGTAATAAATTCCTTAAAAGAAAAGATGGAGTAACATGGATATTCAAATTCTATATAAATCGGGACTGATTATTGTTATTTTGTTATTAAGTCTGGTTATTGCCATGTACGCTACTTTGGCAGAACGCAAAATAGCCGGATTTTTTCAAGATCGCCTTGGCCCGAACAGAGCAGGCATATTCGGGTTACTTCAACCTGTAGCCGATGGCGTGAAGCTCTTCTTTAAAGAGGAATTTATGCCTGCCACTGCCGATAAGTTTCTCTATATACTTGGGCCATCGCTCACCATGCTGATTGCATTGCTTGGCAGCGCGGTGATTCCATGGGGCAACACGTTAACCATTGGCAATAATGTGTTTCCATTACAGGTTGCCGATGTGAACATTGGAGTACTGTATGTTTTTGCAGTGACATCCATTGGGGTGTATGGCATCATGATCGGAGGATGGTCTTCGAATAACAAATACGCATTGATGGGAGCTGTTCGTGCTGCATCGCAAATGATCAGTTATGAGTTAGCGATGGGAATGGCACTGATCGCTATTGTGATGATGTCGGGCAGCTTGAGCTTACATGACATAGTAGCACAACAACATGGAATTCACTGGAACGTATGGTATCAACCCATTGGTTTCTTTGTGTTTGTGGTATGTGCGTTTGCCGAAACTAACCGAACACCATTTGATCTTCCGGAATGTGATTCCGAGTTAATAGGTGGATACCATACAGAATACAGCTCTATGAAACTTGGGTTCTATCTCTTTTCTGAATACATCAACATGTTTATCTCTTCGGCAATGATTGCATCGCTCTATTTTGGAGGATACAATTTTCCGTTTATAAATGAATTAGGCATGTCGCACAATTGGTTGACGATTGTAGGGATGCTTGTATTATTTGCTAAGATCGGATTTTTCATGTTCTTGTTTATGTGGGTTCGTTGGACATTGCCCCGTTTTCGATACGATCAATTGATGCGTTTCGGCTGGAAAGTGTTGCTGCCGTTGGCAATCGTCAACATCGTTGCAACAGGAGTTATTTATGAGCTTTTCAAGAAGTAGATAGTAGCCGAGAGAAATTAGAAGTTAAAGAAGATAGGAAGTTACGGGAAGTGAGAAAGAAGTTGTCGGCAGAAATGTGGGAAATTAGTTACCTATAAACTCGAAGAGTTGACGCGCATAACCTCCAACGAAATTGGGGGAATGGAGAAAAAAAGAAAAACGATCCGTAGGTTGAACAACTAAAGAATATGTAAAGCATTGAACAAAATGAATCAAGACTCAACTAAAATATCACTTACCAACCGTTCGAAAGTCGTCTCTAATAAAAAGATGTCCTTTTTGGAGAGTCTCTATTTGCCGGCTATTTTCAAAGGGATGTTCGTCACCATGAGTCACTTTTTCACCAAGAAAGCCACCGTTCAATATCCCGAAGTAAAACGTCCTGTTTCTGATATTTACAGGGGAATGCATGTATTGAAACGTGACGAAGAAGGTCGTGAACGGTGTACTGCCTGTGGTTTATGCGCTCTTTCGTGCCCTGCAGAGGCTATTACCATGATAGCCAAAGAGCGACTCGAAAGCGAAAAACATCTTTATCGCGAAGAGAAGTACGCGGCTGTTTACGAGATTAACATGTTACGCTGCATCTATTGTGGCGACTGTGAATCAGCCTGTCCGAAAGAAGCCATATTCCTCACGGATAGGTTCGTGCCGAGCGAAGTAGCGCGTGGCAATTTTATTTATGGAAAAGATGTATTGCTCGAACCGAAGGATGCTCCCATTGACGTATCGAAACGTCAAACGCCCGAAGTGCTGGCATTCAAAAAAGACAAGACTCAATTACATAACAAATAAAAGACTATGTTTCAGGTATATCTTTTTCTTTTTCTAAGCTGTGTAGCTCTTTTTTCGGCAATGATGGTGTTGCTGTCGAAGAAACCGATACATAGCGTACTCTATTTAACCCTGACATTTTTCGCTTTGGCCGGTCACTACATCTTGCTGAACGCCCAGTTTTTGGCAGTGGTGCATGTGATTGTCTATGCCGGCGCCATCATGGTGCTCTTCCTCTTCACCGTGATGCTGCTGAATCTCAATAAAGAAGGACAATTTCCGAAAACCAAGCTTGTGAAGATCATTGCTGCCATTGCCGGCGGACTGCTCTTTGTGGTGCTTATCGGATCACTCAAGTCCTTTGACTTGGCCACAGTGTCCAATCCCGCTGTCAGCCAGATCGGATTAGTGAAAAACCTTGGTAAAACCCTGTTCAGTCAATATTTATTACCCTTTGAACTCTCCTCCATCCTCTTCTTGTCGGCCATGGTAGGAGCCGTGATGCTGGGGAAAAAAGATAAAGAATAAAAACAATGGAAACTACAGTTACACAACTACAAATGATTCCGTTAGTCTACTACATCATCTTTTGTACGGCTTTGTTTACAATCGGTGTAGTGGGAGTCTTGGTAAAACGCAACGCGTTAGCCATTTTCATGTCGGTGGAATTGATGCTGAATTCGGCAAATCTGTTGCTGGCAGCTTTTTCTGCCTATCGCAACGATCCTTCCGGCCAGGTGTTCGTTTTTTTTATCATGGTAGTGGCAGCTGCAGAAATTGCCATCGGATTAGCGCTATTAGTGGTTGTTTACCGCTCCTCGCGCACGATTGACATCAACATTTTAAACCGTCTCAAATGGTAATGGAAAGTTCCCCTTTTATGCAATCAATATCGTTCCTCTTACTTCTTTTTCCGCTATTGGGATTTCTTGCAATTGGTCTGTTCCAGAAAGAGCTAAACAAGAAGTTGTCGGGTATTATTGCCTCGTCTTTCGTATTTCTAAATCTGATTCTGACATTCATCCTGTTTTGGTATGTCAGTTCAACCAATCAAACCGTTGAAACGAATTTATTCGATTGGATAAAATTCGCCAATATCTCCATTCCTTTTGCCATAACGGTTGATCGACTGTCGGCGTTGATGTTACTTGTGGTCAATGGCGTTGGATTTCTTATTCATGTTTATTCCATTGGTTATATGAAGAACGATGAAGGGGTGAACCGCTTCTTTTCGTACATGAATCTGTTTATCTTCTTTATGTTGATACTGGTATTGAGTTCCAATTACCTGATGCTCTTTATCGGCTGGGAAGGTGTCGGTTTGTGTTCTTACCTATTAATCGGGTTTTGGTACAAAGATCATGCTAACAACAATGCGGCAAAAAAAGCATTTATCATGAACCGTATCGGCGATTTAGGATTTCTGATCGGTATCTTTATGATGTTTCATACATTCGGAACCCTAAACATAAGCGAAGTGGCAACCAAAGCCTCTGTTATGCCATCGGGTAGCACAGCGCTCCTTGTTATCACTCTCGGACTCTTTGCCGGAGCTATCGGGAAGAGCGCTCAAATACCGCTGTTTACGTGGTTGCCCGATGCTATGGCAGGCCCGACACCGGTTTCGGCTCTTATCCATGCAGCTACGATGGTTACGGCAGGGGTTTATTTGGTAGCACGGTCGAGTGTGTTGTTTATGTTATCTCCTGTTACCATGAATCTCATCCTTGTGATAGGTATTTTCACGGCATTAATTAGCGGTTTGATAGCTATCTACCAAAACGATATCAAGAAGATTTTAGCCTACTCCACCGTGAGCCAACTGGGATTTATGTTTATGGCGTTGGGATTAGGTTCATTTTCAGGTGCCATGTTCCACCTGACAACACATGCCTTCTTCAAAGCCTTGCTCTTTCTGGCAGCAGGCAGTGTAATTCACGCATTGAATCAAGAACAGGATATTCGCAAAATGGGTGGTTTGCGCAAGAAAATTCCATTTACCTTTGCGCTCTTTGCCATTGGAGCCATTGCTATTTCGGGGATTCCTCCCTTTGCGGGTTTCTTTTCCAAGGAGATGATTCTCTCTGTTGCCTACGAACATGGCATGGGAATGGGTATCATAGCTACATTTATATCCTTGTTAACTACCGTGTACATGTTCCGGCTGTTGTTCGTAGCGTTTTACAAACCCGAAAGCGATGCGGTAAAGGCAAATCATCATATACACGAATCGCCTAAGGTGATGTTGATTCCTATGGCGGTGCTGGCTCTGTTGGCGATGGTGGCTGGTTTTGTACAGATTCCGGCTTTGTTTTCAACCAATATAACCGTGTTTTCAACCTACTTATCGCCCATATTTTTTGCTGCACACCAATTGGTTCCGGCTTCGGGACAAAATCTAACCGTGCTTACCGAATGGCTGACATTGCTGATTCCTCTAACCATTATTGCTGCACTTGTCTATTTCAGTTATATTCGTTTTGCTAAAGATCGGGTACCTGCCGAACTTTCTGGTATTCAGAAAGTAATGGCCAACAAATTTTATGTTGATGAAATTTATGATTTTTTCTTTGTAAAGCCGACGGAAAAGTTATCGCTCTTCTTGAGAGAAACGGTTGATCAGAGCATCATCAATCGCCTGATAAATACCATCGGAAACAGTACTTTATATATTGGTGGCAGAATCCGCCTGCTGCAAACAGGCAACGTAGGCTTCTATCTCATCATCATGGTATTTAGTATTATAGCTATCTTGTTTTTTAATCTTATACGATAAATAGATGATCATCGCACTGTTACTTATCCTGCCATTATTCGCCTCCCTCTTTCTTTTCACAGGCAAAACGGGGCAACAAAGTAAGAATTTTGCCCTTCTTGCTTCTTTGGTCTTGTTCGCCATTTCGTTGATAGGCGGCTATGAACTAATCGTCACTCCCGGAAAGGCATTGTTTTCCAATGTAGATTTAGAGTCGATTTTTGGCGTAAATCTGATGTTCAAAATTGATGCCATTTCCATCATCTTCGTAATCCTTACCACGTTGTTGGTGCCTATCATCATTGCCTCGACAGATAAAAAAGAACATCGAACGCCTCATTTTTATGCCCTCATCATGTTGATGCAAACGGCGTTGATTGGCGTCTTTGCTGCCTCTGATATGATTCTTTTTTATATCTTTTGGGAGCTGTCTTTGATACCCATTTTCTTTATCACGGCTCGTTGGGGTGGCGAGAATGCCAGAAAAATCAGCATTAAATTTCTTATTTACACGGTTGTGGGTAGCTTCTTCATGCTAATTGCCATTCTTTATCTTTACACATTGACGCCCACGCCCCATTCATTCAGTTTTGACTCCTTTTATCAACTGAAACTTTCCTACTCGCAACAAATACCGTTGTTTCTGGCTTTCTTTCTGGCTTTTGCCATCAAAATACCGCTTTTCCCGTTTCATTCGTGGCAGGTTGAAACCTACAATGCTTCTCCGGTGCAAGGTACCATGTTGCTGGCGGGTATTATGCTCAAGATGGGACTCTATGGTATCGTGCGTTTTCTGCTTCCGCTATGTACCGATGTGGTGGCCAATGGTTCGCTCATTTTCCTTCCACTTATTCTGTTTGGCGTGATTTATGGTGCGGTGATTGCCATTTCGCAACCGCATTTGAAAAAACTCATCGCTTTTGCTTCGCTTTCGCACGTGGGTATCATTGCTCTTGGCCTGTTATCAAACAGTCGCTACGGGATTGAAGGTGGCATTTTACAGATGTTCTCACACGGAGTCAACGTGGTTGGATTTTTCCTTTGCTACTACATGATTGTGAAAAGAACGAAGACAGACAAGATAAGCGAGTTGGGCGGCATAGCCAGCATGGCTCCCCGCTTTGCTACTATTTTTATGATAATTGTATTGGCTAATGTAGCATTGCCGCTTACTAATAGTTTTGTAGGAGAATTCCTTATTTTGTTGGGCTTGTTTACATACAATAAGATTCTGGCAATTATTGCCGGACTGACCATAATTCTGGTAGCCGTGTATATGCTGAAAATGTATCAGAAAATCATGTATGGAGAGAAGAAAGCTTCCACTGAAAATTTCACCGATTTGACGTTCAACGAAACAATGCTTTTTGTGCCGATCATCATTGCCATATTTGCCGTGGGTATTTATCCTTCATTTGTTTTGCAATTGCTTCAGGGTGTGGTCAAATAAATTATAACGCTATACTAAGATATTTCATATATGTACGCCATAATAACTATCTCGATTGTTGCTATCATCGTTCTCTTTTTTGGAGCCTTCGGTAAGAAAAAGATGATTCTGCCCATCATCTATGTGGGGCTTCCATTGGCTTTCATCGTCAATTTGATGGGCTGGAACCAATCCATCCATTACTTCAACGAGATGTATATTGACGACAACTTCACGATCGCCTTTAACGGCATACTGATATTCATCACATTGTTGATCTTCGTCTTTGCTCCGGTTTATTACAAATCGGTGAAACGTCCGCTCGAAGATATTTATGCGTTGATCCTTTTTTCGTTAGTCGGCGGCTTGATGATGACGGCTTTCGGCAACCTGGTGATGTTGTTTCTGGGCATCGAAACGCTTTCCTTGTCGCTCTATCTATTAGCCGGCAGCAAAAAATCCGATCCTCACTCCAACGAAGCCGCCATGAAATATTTTCTCACAGGCTCGTTTGCATCCGGGTTTCTCTTGTTTGGTATCGCGTTGCTTTATGGTGCCTGCGGAAGTTTCAATCTGGAGGATATAAAGCTGTATGTCATGCAAAACCAGGCGAATATTCCTGCCATGTTTACTATCGGGTTATTCCTGATAGCTGTTGGGCTGGCCTTTAAAGTTGGCGCTGCACCGTTTCATTTTTGGATTCCCGACGTGTACGAAGGCTCACCTACCCTTATCACCACCTACATGGCTACGGTGGGAAAAGTTGCCGCTTTTGCTGCATTCTTTCGATTAATCAACTCAAGTTTCGGCGAAGTTGACTTTCTCTGGAAAACATCCCTGATTGTTTTTGCCGCAGCAACCATTCTCATTGGAAATTTCTCTGCACTCTATCAAGATAGCGTTAAACGCATGTTGGCTTATTCGGGAGTTGCTCATGCAGGATACATGCTTATTGCCATTATCGCCCTGAAAGGGAATGCAGCGGGCGTGCTTTTGCTCTATTCCGTTTCCTATTCCATTGCCACCATCACAGCGTTTGCCGTGCTTATGATGGTTCGGAAAGAGACCGGTTCCTTCTCCATCAAGTCTTTCAACGGGCTTGCCAAACACAACCCCACGGTGGCGTTTGCCATGACCATTGCCATGCTCTCGTTGGCAGGCATTCCGCCAATGATTGGGTTTTCGGCAAAATACCAACTGTTTGTTTCCGCCATCGAACAAGGGCAACTACCCTTGGTTATCATCGCCATCATTGGCTCCATGGTGAGTGTTTACTACTATTTGCGACCTGTGGTGGCCATGTATTTCACCCGTTCCATGGAGAGTACCCCTTTCGAAGCAGCAAAGCTGTATAAAAAACAGATCCTCGTTATGGCTATTCTGTTAATTATTCTGAGCTTTATTCCCGGGTTAATCATCCAGCTGATTTAGAAGATTTCTCGAAGTTACAGAGGCAATGGCATTCATCTTTGCTCGATAAGAGCCAAACTCTCTTCAATCGGAAAGTAGAAACCATGCAAAAGGAAAAGGGTAATCAGAAAGCAACGCACTGTTTTCAGAACGCTTTGGACTGTGGTTATTCATTAGTTCGGAAGACAACTCCGAAAATAATACTGCGACTGAATACTTCAGGAATTCACTACTTCACTTGATAATAAGGTTATGAATATAATAATTATGGTTCAATGCCAAGTATGAGTAAAGGAACAGGGGGATTGTTCCTTCCATGCCTTAATACGTTATAGACTTCTCCTTCGTAGTAAGCTACTCCACTGCTCATTTGTGATTGCATTTTTTTTGTTGGTAAAACCTCAATCCCAAGATTTATCATTCCACCTGAATAAAAAAGCAGGTGCTTAACAAATAAATCAAAAGCGACAAAAGCATATTTGCCAAATTGAACCTCTAAGGCTATCTGCTCTTTGACAAAATCAGTTTGTTTAAATGAAGAAATTGGCTCTTGTATTCCATGATCAATCAAAAATTGCTTTTGCTCAGCATAAGGTAGTGTAATGAGTTCGGGTAAAAAACGTTGTTCAGTTGTGATATAATATCGATAACGAGATTCATGCCAGCCAATTTGATTGAATTCAATATTAAATGCCTTATTCAAATCTATTGGACTGTAAAGCATTCTTCCTAACATTGTTTTTTCTTTGCTCTCTTTAGTCATAAACGTTTCTGCATCTATGCGTTGGATAGTATCAACAATTTCTTGGTATAATTCATTGTGATGTACAAGAAGGTATTCTTCTCCGTTCAAGTGTGAGTATTTTTGAGTAATTCTCATTTTGGAAAGATGTTTTTATTATACTTCTCATTGACACTATCTAATTGCATTTGTGCCCATTCAAGAGGAATTTGAGAAACTTTATCTTTACCTGATGGTTCATGAATAGGCTTGTTTATAGGCCTCATCTTAAGATTTCCATCTTTAAGGTCATTAATCCTTTGATTAGCAATTTTGCAATACTCAAGTTCTTTTTCTATGCCTATGGCATTCCGATTATTTTTTATTGAAGCAATCACAGTAGAACCCACACCGGCAAAGGGATCAAGTACCCAGCTATTTTCATTCGTTAAAGCAAGGACGCAACGTTCTACCAATTCTATGGGGAATTGACAGGGGTGCTCTGTTTTTTCTGGATGATTCGATTTTACATTGGGAATGTTCCACATGGCAGTTTCCCAATCATTGACAACGATGTCCCAAATATCGCTTGGATTCTTTCCAAGTGGATTCCCTGATGGTAACCCTTTTTTTTCTCCTTTAAAGTGTAACTTTCCAGGATATTTAGAAGGGACTCTCACATTGTCAAGATTAAATATGTAATCATTCGTTTTGCTGAACCATAATATTGTTTCATATCTTCCACTAAAACGATTTGAAGCATGTAATCCATGTCCAAAATGCCATATAATACGATTTCGAAGCTTTAGCCCTAACTTTTTGAATATAGGATAATAGTAAATGTCTAATGGAAAAATTTCTCCTTTATCAACATAATTGCCTACTTGCCAACACAAATTACCTCTGTCAGAAAGAGTTCTAACAAGTTCGTTTATTATTTCTTCTTGTGTCTCTAAGTATTTTTCTATACTTGTCTTTGTTTCGTACGATTTCCCAACATTGTAGGGTGGAGAAGTTATAATAAGATCAAACTTACCGTCCTCAAATTCTTTTAGAACTTTCAGACTATCTCCATTCTTAATCTGATAATTTACGGAGGAACTTAAATATTCGAAAAGGAGTTCTTTTGCTTCCATTGTTCATCTTTTTATTCCTGCAAATTTAGTCATAATCCTTCTTTCTCGATTAATAGAAACATTAAATGTGATCAACTTCCCTCATCTTGGGGTACCTCTCACAATCCAAAATATTGATCAAAAGCCTCCATACCGTCTTTCCCCCATTTCGGAGTGTCATTGACACACTCCGGAGTGACTCGTTCACGGTCGAGAGTCTCCTTTTCGCACTCTTTTGTGCAATGGGAACACTAATTTATGGCAAAATCGCACTCCTGACTGGCAAGAAGAGACTTCGGAGTGTCATTCGACCACTCCGGAGTGTTTGATTACACTCTTTTTTGGGTTCCTGAGACACTCAAGAGTGTTGTCGGCACGGTCGGGAGTGTGAGTTAGCCAGTCGGGAGTGGCAAATCAACACTAATTTGTCTCTTTTTCGCACTTCGGAGTGTCTCAATACCTCTTCGGAATGTCTTCCTCCCACTAATTTGTGTCTGCAGCACACTCGGAAGTATCTCAAAAGCATTATTGAAGCCTTCACTTAACATGAAGGCTTCAATAGATCATTTTTACTTAGCAGCAATATCACTTTTCGTCTTTGATTTTTTGAAGAATTCGCCCATTTCGTCTGCCGTTACTTTCAAACCGGGCACTTTGTCTTTGTTTTGTTTCACACTGGAATAGACATCAAGCGCTGCGATCATGGTGTCGCTGCCAACGGCCATAAACGTTTTTTGAATGCCTTCGGCCAGTTCATTAATCTGGTTGAAGATGGGGCGAAGAGCACTTAACAAGGCGTAATCTTTCAGAAATTCTTCCTTGTCGAACACGCCGGAAAGAATCTCGGGATGGGCATTCACAGTCTGATACGCCTTGTCAATGAAAGGAAGATAGGCATTTCCCACTTTGAACATGGAAACCACATCGGCGGTTTGCAAGCTTAACAAAAAATTGAGTCTACTCTTGGCATCTGCCAAATTTTGATTCACTGCGGCAGCATCGTCTGCCGATAAGGTTGCTGAAATTAGATTTTGAGCCATTAAAATTGTAATTAATATTAAACATTGAGATATAGGAGCCTTTTGAAGGCTTTTATTCTTGGTTGTCAAACGCTTTATTGGTGATAGTTTCCATTCTACTTGCCTTAATTTTCACTCAAGAAGCAAAAGTAGAAACATTTTTTGATATAAGCAAATACAAAATCAGTAAAGATTCCTCTTGTTAGGGTCTTTGCGTTGTTTGTGGAAATGCCATTTGGTTGGTGTCATTTTTTTTCGTTGTTTTGTAAAAATATATCTGTTATGACAATACATAATCTATCCGATCAAAATTCACTGCTTAATCAGTTTTTAAAAGAGATTCGAAACGTTGATATACAAACCGATAGAATGCGATTTCGTCGCAACATCGAACGTATTGGCGAAGTCATGGCGTATGAAATCAGCAAAGCATTGTTCTATCGCAACGAAGAAATAACAACACCGCTCGGAAAAATTGAGATGTCCATTCCCGATGAACCCATCGTGCTGGGTACCATTTTGCGTGCCGGATTGCCTTTTCATAATGGTTTTCTACACTATTTCGATCATGCCGAAAATGCGTTTGTGTCTGCCTACCGAAAATACAAAGACGCGTTGAAGTTCGACATCTTCATCGAATACATTGCCTCTCCTTCCATTGCCGACAAAACGCTTATCATCACCGATCCGATGCTGGCCACCGGTAGTTCGATGGAATTAGCCGTCGGAGCATTGTTGACAAAAGGAACCCCCGCACAAATTCACATAGCTACCATCATTGCGAGTCAGCCGGCCATCGACTATTTACAACAACACATGAGCAGCGACAACATCACCCTTTGGACGGCAGCCATCGATCCCGAACTGAACGACCACTCCTATATTTTACCCGGGCTGGGCGATGCCGGCGATTTGGCTTTTGGTGAAAAACTATAATCTCAAAAACAGCTTATTATGGGCAAACGAATCCTTCAATATTGGAAATCAGCCATAGTCCTGGCTATTATTTTTTTCTTGTCAACTGCTCCCGCTTCCGATTTTCAATCCATCCCGGCTTTTCCCAATGAGGATAAACTGATTCATTTTCTGATGTATTTTACGTTGGCATTCATGCTTTTATGGGATACGACAAGGCGCAATCCTCATGAGAACATTGTCAACAATCATGTTTGGATATGGATCATTGGCATCCCTGCGTTCTTTGGCGGAGCGATGGAAATTTGGCAATGGCTACTGACCACTTCACGATCAGGCAACTGGGTAGATGAAGTTGTAGATACCATAGGAGCCACAGCCGGTTATTTTTTTGGCAAATGGCTGTTGATACGCTATTTTAACCAGAAAGAAAGATGAACGAATCGTCCTTACGCAACCATATTGCCATTACGCTGATCAAAGGGATAGGGCCAATATTAGCCAAAAACTTGATTGCTTATTTGGGTAGTGCAGAGGCAGTGTTCAAAGAAAACAGCTCCACATTAGAGAAGATACCGGGCATAGGTTCTACGTTGGCAAAAATGATATTTGAACAAGCACCTGAGACCTTGAAATTGGCCGATAGAGAACTTGAATACATACAATCACATCATATACAGGCATTGCTTTACTCCGAAAAAGAGTATCCGTTTCGTTTGAAGGAATGCGAAGATTCGCCCATCTTGCTCTATTACGATGGTAGCATCAACCTGAACGACGGACATTTCATTGCTTTTGTCGGGACACGAAATCCGACTGATTATGGGCGAAATTGGTGTCAATCCATGATAGAGGAGCTTGCTCAGAAAATTCCAAACGCCGTCATCGTGAGTGGATTGGCTTATGGCATCGACATAACGGCACACAAAGCAGCGCTAAAGTATCAACTCCCGACAATTGGTGTGGTAGCCCATGGTATCGATCGCATCTACCCGTCAACTCATACGCCTATTGGCAACAAGATGGCTAAAAATGGCGGTATCATCACCGAGTATCCGTCAGGCACCAAACCTGACAAACCCAATTTTGTTCAACGCAACCGCATCATCGCCGGATTGTCCGATGCCGTGATCATTGTTGAATCGGCTGCTCGTGGTGGTGCGCTACTTACCGCCGAAGCCGCCAACCTTTACAATCGAGAAGTATTTTCCTTGCCGGGTCGCGTTGGCGATATTCGTTCCGAAGGATGCAACACCCTCATTAAACAAAACAAAGCTTCGCTAATCGAATCGGCAACCGATCTTATCAACGCAATGAATTGGGAATCGAAAACAGACAACATCCTTACCCAACCCACACTATTCAGTGATTTAAACGAAGAAGAGCAAACGCTGTTGACCGCCTTGCGCAAAAGCGATAGCATTCAAATCAACCAACTTACCTTGCAACTCAACTGGCCGGTCGAGAAACTCTTTTCCCTACTGCTTGAAATGGAATTCAAAGGATTGATTCGCTCACTACCCGGCAACGTTTACAAAGCCAACCCGTAAAAGCCACTGTTTTGGTTATAAAAATCATTTTGTACCTTTGTTTCCCTTACAAAAAGATTCTTTTCGACTGAAAAAGAACGATTTTTCAATGTATGAATCAGTCGTCAAACATCGTTTTTTCTTTTAATTCCATTTTGCATGATAAACGAAACAACCATCGGATCAAAAATCAGCGCCATTCGCGAAAGCAAACAGATTACACAAGAAGTATTAGCAGAACGTTCAGGATTATCAGTGGAACAAATCAAAGCCATAGAAGAATCCAATTTGATCGGCTCGTTGTATGTTTTGCTGAAAATAGCACGAGCATTAGGCGTTCGCTTGGGAACCTTTTTAGACGATAGCGTTACGGAAGCGCCTACCATTGTCAGAAAACAAGAAGCATCGCCTACCATCAGTTTCTCTACCCAACAAGCATCCAATCATCCTCATTTACAATTCTACTCGTTGGCCGAAGGGAAACCCGACCGTCATCTTGAGCCTTTCCTCATCGATGTTCTGCCGGCTGAAGAACGAATTCTTATACCATCGTCGCACGAAGGCGAAGAATTTATCTATGTGCTTTCGGGTGAAATCAAAGTGCGTTACGCCCAAACTACTTATTCGCTGCAAGCGGGCGATAGCATCTATTACGATTCCATTGTTTCGCACCTGATTTTTTCTGCCATCGGCGAGCCTGCCAAAGTACTGGCCGTAGTATATACTCCCAGCTGAAACAATTCTCAAACACACACAACATGGCATCTGAAGCTGAATTGACAACTACCTCACTCACGGCAATACGAAGCAAAACCATTGACATTGTCCTCTTGCCTTGGGGAGCAACAGAACCACACAACCTGCACCTACCCTACGGCACTGACACCATTTTAAGTAATGACATTGCAATAGAAGCAGCACGTAAAGTGGCTGAAAAAGGGGTGCAAACCATCATTTTACCGGCGATACCTTTGGGATCACAAAATCCGGGACAAATTGATCAACCGTTTTGCATACACGCACGTTACGAAACACAGAAAGCCATCCTCACCGACATCGTAGCCGCTTTGAACCGACAACATTTCCGCAAACTTATCCTCATCAACGGACATGGAGGAAACAGTTTCAAGAACATGGTGCGCGATTTAGCCGTTGACTTTCCGGCTATCACCATTGTAGTGGTCGATTGGTTTGCGATTGAACCACAATCACCTTATTTTGAAAATCACGATGACCATGCCGGAGAAATGGAGACTTCGGTCATGCTCCATTTTCATCCAGAATGGGTGCTGCCATTGTCGCAAGCCGGCGAAGGAAATCTAACCCCTTTTAATATTCCGGCACTAAACGAAAAAACAGGCTGGACGCCGCGTCATTGGGATCGCGCCACCACCGATACCGGCATTGGCAATCCCAAAGCCGCAACCGCGGAAAAAGGGAAACGATACGTTGACGCAGTGACCGACAAAATTGCAGCCTTATTGGAACAAATGTCCGCCAACAATTTGTATTCCAATCAAACTGAATAATCATCCACTAAAAGTATCTTGTTTTTATATGAATCAACTTTCTGAAAAAACCATTGGTGAATGGTTAGAATATTGGGCGGAGAAAACACCCGACAACGAGTTTATAGTCTATTCCGATCGTAATTTACGCTTTACATGGAAACAGTTTAACGAACGCGTGGATATTTTAGCCAAAAGTATGCTTTCTCTGGGAGTACAGGCAGGCGATCATGTGGGAGTTTGGGCGCAAAACGTTCCCGATTGGATGACGATACTTTATGCCTCTGCAAAAATTGGCGCCGTTGTTGTTACGGTAAATACGAACTACAAGCAACATGAATTGGAATATGTGATCAAAAATTCCGACATGCACACACTTTTCCTGACCAATGGCACATTTGACAGCGATTACATTGACATGATATACAACATAGTTCCGGAATTGCGGACCAATCAACGGGGACATTTAACCAGCGAAAAATTCCCCAAACTGAAGAATGTCGTGTATATTGGGCAAGAAAAGTTTAGAGGCATGTATTCTACTGCCGAACTTCTGTTGTTAGGGAAAAACCTCGAAGAACAACCGTTACTAACCGTTAAACGAACGGTCAACTGTCACGATGTAACCAATATGCAATACACTTCGGGAACAACAGGATTTCCCAAAGGAGTTATGCTTACTCATCACAACATTGTCAATAATGGATTGCTGACAGGTGAGAACATGGCATTTACGCAAGAAGACAAGCTCTGCATTTGCGTACCTCTATTCCATTGCTTCGGTGTTGTATTGGCTGCCATGAACTGCCTCACTCACGGATGCACACAAGTGATGGTGGAACGATTCGACCCATTAGTTGTGTTAGCCTCCATACACAAAGAAAGATGTACTGCTGTTTACGGCGTGCCAACCATGTTTATTGCCGAATTAAATCATCCGATGTTCGATCTTTTCGATCTGACCTCACTTCGCACCGGCATCATGGCCGGTTCACTCTGTCCTATCGAACTGATGAAGCGCGTCTCCGACAAAATGCACATGACCATCACCAGCGTTTATGGACTCACTGAAACCTCACCCGGAATGACTCAGACCCGCATTACCGACTCATTTGAGGTTAGAACTACGACGGTAGGCAGCGATTATCCGTTTGTTGAAGTGCGTATCATTGATCCAGAAACCGGCAAAGAATGCCCAGTCGATGTTCAAGGAGAACTCTGCTGCCGAGGTTTCAACGTGATGAAAGGGTATTACAAAAATTCTGAAGCCACCGAAGAGGCAATTGACAAAGACGGATTTCTGCACTCAGGCGATTTGGGAGTAAAAGATGCAAATGGTAATTACCGCGTTACAGGTCGCATAAAAGACATGATTATCCGTGGCGGCGAGAATATTTATCCACGTGAAGTAGAAGAATTCCTTTACCTGCTACCAGATATCAAAGATGTGCAAGTGGCAGGAATTCCATCTGAGAAGTACGGTGAAGAAGTAGGCGCATTTTTCATTCTCAAAGAAGGATATTCGCTGAGCGAAGAAGAGATTCGCGATTTTTGCCGTGGGAAAATCTCACGACAAAAAATCCCGAAATATTACTTTTTTATTGAGCAATTTCCCATGACGGGAAGCGGCAAAATTCAGAAATATAAATTGAAGGAAATCGGACTGAATTTACTGAAAGAACAAGGCATTGATGTGATTTAATCACATCAATTGCCCATTTCAGAAAGAAATTTAATACGTACCAAGCGTACTTCTTCTTCGGTAAAATCTTCTTCTCCCAATTCGCTCATGGCATCTGTCAGATCATCCGTCTCGGCTTCACGAAAATATTCGACAATAGAACTAATGTGATCATCATCCATAATGTCATGCAAAAAGTAGTCGATGTTGATTTTGGTGCCTGAATAAACGATCGCTTCCACTTCATCCAATAGTTCTTCGAAATCAAGTCCTTTCGATTCAGCTAAATCGTCTAATGCGACTTTGCGATCGATTGCCTGAATAATGGCCACTTTAAGCTTCGATTTGTTGGCAACAGTGCGAACGCGCAAATCTTCAGGTCGTTCAATTTCGTTTTCATTTACATGACGTTTAATTAAGGCAAGAAAAGACTCGCCATATCGCTTAGCCTTACCTGCGCCCACTCCGGGCACATTTTGCAATTCATCCATCGTCACCGGATACGTAGTGGCCATAGCCTCCAACGAAGGATCCTGAAAAATAACATAAGGAGGCAATCCAAGCTGATTCGAGAGCTTTTTTCGCAAATCGATTAACATGGAATAAAGTATGGGATCGACAGCACTTGTGCCGGCGCCTCTTAAAGGTACTTCTTCCTCGTCTTCTTCGAAATCATTGTTTTTTACCACAAGAAACGAAGTTGGGCTTGTCATATATTTTTTCCCTTTGGAAGTAATTTTCAGCAAACCATAATTCTCGATATCCTTTTCTAAGAAACCGGCTAACATTGCCTGACGAATAATGGCTTCCAGAAAAGTGGAATCTTCATCTTGTGTGGTGCCAAACTGCTCGATTTCATTATGATGATACGATTTAATGTCTTCGGTTTCAACACCACGGAGTACATTGACAATGTAATCCGACTTGAATTTTTCTTTCAGCAAATTAATGGTTTCTAAAATCAAAAGAAGCAGTTCTTGTACTTCGATTTGTTTTTTAGGATGTAAACAGTTGTCACAACTCGCGCAATTTTCCTCCATATATTCTTCTCCAAAATAATGTAATAATACTTTTCTTCTACATACTGATGTTTCGGCATAAGCCTGAGTTTCAAGCAACAATTGACGACCAATTTCTTGTTCGGCAATAGGCTTACCCTGCATAAATTTTTCTAACTTCTGCAAGTCTTTCGACGAATAAAATGCGATGCAAATTCCTTCTCCTCCATCCCGACCGGCTCGGCCTGTCTCTTGATAGTATCCTTCCAAACTTTTAGGCACTTCATAGTGAATAACAAAACGCACATCCGACTTATCAATACCCATGCCAAAAGCAATGGTAGCAACAATAACCTGTGCCTTATCCATTAAAAATTTATCCTGATTTTCTGCTCGTGTCACGCCATCTAATCCGGCATGATAAGGAAGAGCAGCAATGCCATTTACTTGCAATGTTTCGGCCAGTTCTTCCACCTTTTTGCGACTCAAACAATAAATAATACCGGCTTTTTTTGGTTGAGTCCGAATAAATTTGATAATCTCCCGATCGATGTCAATAGTTTTAGGACGCACTTCATAATAAAGATTCGGGCGATTGAAAGACGACTTGAACAGATTAGCATCAAGCATGCCTAAATTCTTTAGAATATCGTGCTCCACCTTGGGAGTAGCACTGGCAGTCAATGCAATGATAGGTGCAATCCCAATTTCGTTGACAATGGAACGAATGCGTCGATATTCAGGACGAAAATCATGTCCCCATTCCGAAATACAATGTGCCTCATCTACCGCATAAAAAGAAATAGTGAGCTGCGCGAGAAATTCAATATTTTCATCTTTTGTTAGCGATTCGGGAGCTACATAGAGCATCTTCGTTTTTCCTGACAAAATATCCTCTTTCACAACGTCTATAGATGCACGCGTTAATGAAGAGTTTAAAAAATGAGCAATGCCGTCTTCAGCACTCACACTCCGAATAGCATCGACCTGATTCTTCATCAAAGCAATCAAAGGTGAAATAATAATCGCCGTACCAGGCATGATCAAAGCGGGCAACTGATAGCAAAGTGACTTGCCACCTCCTGTTGGCATCAACACGAAAGTGTCTTTCCCATCCAACAGATTCTGCATAATCGCTTCTTGGTTCCCCTTGAACGTATCAAATCCAAAGTACTTTTTGAGTTGCTCCGTCAATTCGGAATGCTTTTTTACCATAAATGAACAGTCAAATAATTTGTTTTCATGCAATCAGAATGCAGGATGAAGTTTCAATGCACATTAAAGTCTCTTTCCCTTCAACTATTTTCAAACGCATTCGTGTGTATCTTATCTCTCTTTTTGCTTTCAGATGCACGCTTATACGTCGGCCTCAAAAGAGCATTCAACATCTGTAAATTTGGCAAAACAAATTTATAAACAAGTTTTGCAAACATCCTAATTTTTTAGAGCAAAAAAATGGCAAATCGCACAAATAAATGAAATTAGCCACACAAAAAAACATAAAAAGCTACATTCCATCTTGTTAACTCAATTCTAAAAAGCCGGAAAAACACAAGAAAACGCGAAATAGCGTTGAAAAACAGGCTATTTCGCGTTAATTCATTCATGAATCCCCTCGCAAATTAGGAGAAGAAGGCAAACTATATTCATCCGACGTCATTTGTTGCTTAAAATCGGATGATTAAATCCTTGTGCATTTTCAATCTTGGTTGTGTATATCAAACAAATCTGTTTCATAAAAACAACTATGCGGATAGAATTTTCAATTTCTCCATTTTTTCTTGTGCATAGGACAAATTGATATGCAACTCTTTTTTCTTCGTTGATGGAATCTCAAACATAGCATCCATCATTGCCGTTTCAACAATAGAACGAAGACCTCTTGCCCCAAGTTTAAATTCAATGGCCTTATCAACAATATAATCCAATGCTTCATCATCAAATTGAAGATCAACATGATCCATACTAAAGAGTTTCTTATACTGCTTAATAATCGAATTTTTGGGTTCTGTCAAAATTTGACGCAACGAGGTACGATCCAACGGTTCTAAATAGGTCAGTACAGGTAACCGCCCGATAATTTCAGGGATCAATCCAAACGACTTCAAATCCTGCGGTGTAATATACTGTAGAAAATTAGAGCGATCGATGGAATGCATATCACGGGTTGAACCATAACCAACAACATGCGTGTTGAGCCGTTGAGCGATTTTCTTTTCTATCCCGTCGAAAGCGCCACCGCACATAAACAAAATATGTTGTGTATTAACGGAAATCATGCGTTGTTCAGGGTGTTTTCGTCCGCCTTGAGGTGGAACGTTAACCACAGATCCTTCCAACAACTTCAACAATCCTTGTTGAACACCTTCACCACTCACATCGCGTGTGATGGATGGGTTATCACTTTTACGGGCTATTTTATCAATTTCGTCAATAAAAACAATACCACGTTCAGCAGATTTCACATCATAATCAGCCACCTGCAACAAACGCGTGAGAATGCTTTCAATATCTTCGCCCACGTAACCCGCTTCGGTAAATACGGTTGCATCAACAATAGTAAAAGGGACATGAAGCTGACGGGCAATGGTGCGCGCCAATAACGTTTTCCCGGTACCAGTCGGGCCAACCATAATGATGTTCGATTTTTCAATTTCTACATCATCTCCATGATCTTGCTGCATGAGCCTTTTGTAATGATTGTACACAGCAACTGAAAGAAATTTTTTCGCTTCATCTTGCCCGATCACATATTGATCCAGAAATGATTTGATTTCTTTCGGTTTAGGTGGTAAATTATTTTTAAACTTCAAATCGCCGGTAGGTTTTTGGGCAAATTCGAGTACAATATCATGCGCCATTTCAACACATTGTGTACAAATAGCACCATCTACACCCGTTATCAAGGCACCTACTTCCGATTCAGGTCTTCCGCACATTGAACAAAGCCTATCGTGACCAACTTTTTTTGCCATATCTCTTTTAAAATTAGAGCTTTTGCTCACGGATCAAAACTTCATCAATCATACCATATTCCTTCGCTTCGGTAGCTGTCATCCAATAATCACGATCGGAATCTTTTTCGATGCGCTCGTACGGATTCCCGCTATGATCTGCAATAATGGTGTATAATTCTGTTTTTAATTTTTGTATTTCACGCGCTGTAATTTCAATGTCAGAAGCTTGACCTTGCGCGCCACCCATCGGTTGATGAATCATGATGCGTGAATGTTTCAACGCCGATCGTTTGCCTTTGCTGCCGGCTACCAACAACACAGCACCCATAGATGCCGCCATACCGGTACATATTGTTGCCACTTTACTACTGATAAACTGCATGGTATCATAAATCCCCAAGCCGGCATACACAGAGCCACCGGGTGTGTTGAGATAAATGGAAATATCTTTGCCCGGATCAGCAGAGTCAAGATAAAGTAACTGAGCCTGAATTACATTGGCAACATAATCGTCAATTGGCAACCCCAGAAAGATGATACGGTCCATCATCAATCGAGAAAATACATCCATTTGAGTTACATTCAGTTGACGTTCTTCCAAAATAGAAGGTGAAATATAACTATCTGAAAATGAAGCATATTGATCAAAAGAAAGTCCATTCATTCCTAAGTGCTTAGTCGCATATTTTCGAAAATCATTCATAGTGATTGTTATTTATAGCATAGCGTTAATGATAGATACCACAAACAAGAAAAATCTTTCATTGCGGCGCGTTAACTGCTACACACGATTGATAATTCACGGGGAGCAAAGATAACCTATTTTCAGTAAATCCCAAAAAAGAGAAATCCACGCCCTTTTACATAGAGTTATTCAAACATTCGTTTGAAGTGTTGAAAAAACGATCTTGAAGCCGTATCAGTAGGTTGTATATTAGGCGAATCATGCAATTTTTCAATCATTTTTTGTTCTTCTTTTGTCAGTTTCTCAGGGACATAAACACCCAAATGCACCAATAAATCGCCATGTCCATATCGATTCACGTCAGGCAATCCTTTGCCGCGCAATCGTAACACTTTCCCTGGTTGTGTGCCCTGATCAATCTTGACTTTTACTTTCCCATCAATGGTAGGGACTTCAACGGTACCGCCTAGCACTGCCGTAGTAAATGGAAGTAAAATATTGAAAACCAAATCATTTTCATCACGAATCAACTGAGGATGCGGTTCTTCTTCCACCACCACCAACAAATCGCCATTAGATCCGCCACGTCGTGCAGCATTTCCCTTTCCTCGCAGTGACAACTGCATGCCTTCGGAAACACCTGCCGGAATATTAATACTAATCACTTCGTCTTGCCTTACAACGCCCTCTCCGTTGCAGAAAGTACATTTTTTCGTTATCGTTTTACCTTCTCCATTACATGTCGGGCAAACAGATTGTGTTTGCATCGTTCCTAAGATGGTTTGCTGCAAACGTGTAATATGACCTGATCCATGGCAAGTTGGACAAGTTGCAACATCACTTGGATCGGCAGCACCCGTTCCACCACAATGCGAACAGGAAACATATTTGTTCACTTTAATTTTTTTCTCAACGCCGTTGGCAATTTCTTGTAACGTGAGCCGAACTTTGACACGCAAATCGGTACCTCGATTATAACGTTGGCCGCCACTACCCGAACCACCAAATCCTCCGAATCCACCAAAATGGCCACCAAATATATCACCAAAGCGACTGAAAATATCATCCATGGAAAACTCCATGCCGGCACCTTGAAAACCTCCTCCGTTTCCGGCTGCACCACTTACGCCTGCGTGACCATATTGATCGTAACGTTGCCGTTTTTGAGGATCACTCAAAATTTCATAGGCTTCCGCAGCCTCTTTAAATTTCTCCTCAGCCGATTTATCACCGGGATTTTTATCCGGATGGAATTTTAACGCTTGTTTCCGGTACGCTTTTTTGATCTCTTCATCCGTTGCAGTTTTTGCAACTCCCAGTATTTCGTAAAAATCTCTTTTTGTCATAGTTTGTTTGTACTTTTGAATGAGCCGGCTCGATTTATTCGCCTACAACGACTTTTGCATATCGAATTACTTTGTCGCGCATCATATATCCTTTTTGAACTGAATCTATCACTTTCCCTTTTTGCGCTTGTGTTGGAGCAGGTATCGTTGTGATTGCTTCATGATATGCCGTATCAAAATCACTATCAAGCGTTTCTATCGGACTCACTTCATTCTGCTTTAAAAAAGCGACAAACTTAGCATAGATCAAATCCAAGCCTTGTTTCATCGCTTCCACATCCGTGGCACTTTCAGCTGTTTTCAAACCTCTTTCCAAATCGTCAATCAAAGGCAATAAATTGATTATTAATGATTCTCCAGCTGACTTTATCATCTCAGCCTTCTCGCGTAATGTTCGTTTCCGATAATTATCAAATTCAGCCATCAAACGCAAATGCGTATCATTCAGCTCATCATACTTCTTTTGCAACGTTTCGATTTCTTCTTTCAACTTCGTCTCTGCAATTGATATCTCTTCAGGTAACAATAATTCATCAACTGCTTCGACCAAAGACGATGTTGCTTCGGGGTTTACTTCTGAAGATTGTTGAGCATTTGTAGTTTCCTTTGTGATGGGTTTTCCTTTCTTTTGTTCCATATTTATTTGTTTTTTAGATGATAGCAAAAAAGATTTTAATAGAAGCAGATTGCAACCAGCTATATTTAAAGAGAATAAACAAACTATTTTTTGTTGAATGTGTCAATCGGGATAAGTCTAAAACCACAGTTATCATTATACATCTTTTGGCAGAAACATTGAACAACAAAATAGAAATATTAAAAAATCTTTCTGTGCTCAATGGATTTTGCCAAATCACATTCACCTTGCAAAAAGCTTACCAAAGAAACTATTACTTCCATCTTGTCAGCTCATCCTTCGTTGTTCTGCATTTTTGTCAGTCTCAGTTTACCATAGTTATCCATGATGGTAGGGTTCTCCTTTCAAAATAGTCATGGCGCGATAAAACTGTTCGACAAAAAGAAGGCGTATCAATTGATGCGAAAAAGTCATGTGCGAAAGAGCGAGTTTATGGTTGGCGCGTGCATAAACCGTATCGGAGAATCCATAAGGGCCTCCCACAACGAAAACAAGTCTCTTAACTGAATGATTCATTTTTCTTTCAATCCATTCAGCAAAACCTTCCGATGTATAAGTCTTTCCTTTCTCATCGAGAAGCACCAATTCATCCGTTGGCATCAATAATTGCAGAATGGCAACACCCTCGCGTTCTTTTTGCAACTCACGGGAAATGTTTTTTGTGTTTTTCAACTCAGGAATCACAATGGTTTCAAACGTAAGATAATGACTGATGCGTTCGACGTAAAGCGACACGCTATCAATCAGATAATGTTCAGAAGTTTTACCAACCAAAACCCACACACATTTCATACGAATTTGTTTTATTTTTTACACTATGGACACATGAAACTCGTTTATTCGTTCATCGTCATTGGCAAATTGTTTATACATGCTCATTGTATAATAACGAAATTCAGACGTAATGATTTTTCTTCTGCAAAAATACAACCTTATTTTTGTAGAATCTATACGGGTTGCGCCAAACCCAATAAACATGGAAACAGCGGCTACACACAATCCTCATATCTATAAATCAAACACATAGAAAAATATTCCTACTTGACACAAAAATGTATATGTCACAAAGGTACCCGATCGCGAAAAAAAAGCATAATTGCGTTCGGCGATTTCTCCCTTTATCACAAATTCACTACCTTTGCAACTCTTTTCGAGCACAGGAAAGAATTGTGTGATGATATGAAACGTTGAGAATACGCTCTCCGAACAACAAATTAGCTACGAATGAAAAAACTATCCATCTATTTACTCTTCAGCACACTCTTACTAACGTCGTGCAGTCAATATCAGAAGTTGTTAAAGAGTACGGATAATGAGTTGAAATACAAGGAAGCAAAAGCTTATTTTCAGAAAAAGGATTATGTGCGTGCATCACAACTACTTGAAGACATTTCAACTTATTATAAAAGCAGCGATCGTGCAGAAGAAGTGATGTACATGTTAGCTCAGAGCTACATGGGACAAAAAGATTATTACACAGCCAGCGATGATTTCAAAGCTTACGTAAAGAGCTATCCAAGAGGAAAATATGCTGAAGAAAGTTATTACATGATTGGCTATTGCGCTTATCTCAATTCTCCCGATCCTCGATTAGATCAATCATCTACATACGATGCCATTCAGTCGTTTTCAAATTTTGTGGAAAGTTATCCGCAAAGTGCAAAAGCAAAACAAGCCTACGATTATATTGCACAACTAAAAGATAAATTGGCTTACAAGGAGTTGCTCAATGCAAAGTTATATTATAATTTAGGCACTTATATGGGTAACAATTATCTCTCTGCAGTGATTGTTGCAAACAACGCTCTCAAAAAATATCCTGAAACAAAATATCGTGAAGATTTGATGTTCATTGTATTGCAATCAAAATACATGGAAGCTATCAACAGCGTAGATGAACTGAAAGCAGATCGATATCGCGATGTCATTGATGAATATTATAATTACATCAACGAATTTCCGAAAGGCAAATATGCAAAAGAAGCTCTTTCGATGGTAACAGCAGCTAAAAAATTTGTAAAAGAAAAATAATATGGATTTCAGAAAAACAAAAGCACCATTGTCTACTGTCACACGCGACATGAACAGCATGTGCGAGTCAACCGGAAATGTATATGAAACCGTTAAAATAATCGGGAAACGTGCTAATCAGATCAATGTAATGATTAGGGAAGAAATCGACCAGAAAATGGAAGAATTCACAACGGTAGCCGATAACTTGGAAGAAGTATTTGAAAATCGCGAACAAATAGAAGTATCACGATTCTACGAAAAATTGCCGAAGCCTACGTTGATTGCAACACAAGAATTTTTAGACAACAAGCTCTTTTTCAAACTTCCTGCTAAAGAGAAATTAGCGAAGTAATTATTACGGCTTAAAATACGCCTTATTTTTGCCGGTCAGTTACAACCTGATCGGCAAAAAGTGTCTTTAAACAACACTTAAACAGCGTTTAAACGCCCTTGAATCACATTTTATCCTTAACCATCACAACATGTTACAAGGAAAAAATATTTTATTGGGAGTCACAGGTAGCATTGCTGCTTACAAATCGGCCTACCTTATTCGTCAATGGATCAAAGAAGGCGCTGAGGTACAAGTTGTAATGACCTCCTTAGCTAAGGAATTCATTACACCACTCACGTTGGCAACGCTTTCAAAACACCCTGTTTTAGTAGATTTCTTCGATCCTACTAATGGAAATTGGAACAGCCATGTCAATTTAGGTCTTTGGGCAGATGCATTTGTCATCGCACCCGCAACGGCCAATACACTTGCCAAAATGGCAAACGGAATTGCCGACAATTTACTTTTAACCAGTTATCTTTCTGCTAAATGTCCTGTATTCATCGCTCCTGCGATGGATCTGGATATGTGGCTGCATCCTTCAACACAACGCAATTTGCAACAGCTTCAATCTATTGGAGTACAAGTTATTGATCCAACAGTCGGTGAATTAGCCAGCGGATTAGAAGGAAAAGGACGCATGGCCGATCCCGAAACGATTACGGACGCACTACTCCATTTTTTTGCTGCAAAACAAACGTTACAAGGTAAACGAGTCATCATTACGGCAGGACCAACCTATGAAAAGATTGATCCCGTTCGTTTTATTGGTAACTATTCTTCAGGAAAAATGGGGTTTGCATTAGCGGAAGAGTGTGCTGAACGAGGAGCTTCTGTAACCCTCATTGCCGGACCCGTTCAACTAAAAACAATGCATCCGAATATTCATCGCATTGATGTGGAAAGCGCATCAGAAATGTTTGATGTCACGACGAAACTTTTTCCTGATCAAGATATTGCCATTTTATCAGCAGCCGTTGCAGACTTTACGCCTGAACTAAAAGCCTCTCAAAAGCTAAAAAGAGAAGGCAACGGGTTGACGCTGCATCTGAAATCGACGCAAGACATTGCTGCAACATTAGGAAAAATGAAACGGGAAAAGCAGATTTTAGTAGGATTTGCTTTAGAAACAGAACATGAAACCGAGAATGCACAATTAAAATTAGAACGAAAACAACTTGATTTGATTGTACTTAATTCGTTACGCAATCCCCAAGCCGGATTTGAATATGACACGAATCAAATTACCATCATTGACAAACAAGGTGCAACCACTGAATTCCCCGTAAAAGATAAACGCGAAGTTGCAAAAGACATCATAGACGCCATCCAAAACCAACAATAACGATTTGCTGAAATTCCACTTTATGAAAAAACAACACATTGACACTGAATTTACCATATATGATTTCGCCGAATTATCTGAAATCTATCAGCAGCTTATTTTGAAAGCTCAAGAACAAACTCAAAAAGCATACGCTCCCTACTCTCATTATGCCGTTGGAGCAGCATTATTACTTGAGAACGGAGAGATTTTTGCCGGAAGTAATCAGGAAAATGCAGCGTATCCATCAGGGTTATGTGCCGAACGAGTTGCCCTTTTTTATGCCAATGCACAATTTCCCACAGTTCCTGTAAAAGCACTTGCTGTAGCTGCTTCGGTCGATGGTAATTTTGCCGAAACTCCCGTTTCACCATGTGGAGCATGCCGTCAGGTTATGCTTGAAACGGAAACACGATTTACTCAACCCATCACCTTGTTGTTACATGGGAAAGAGCAAATCTACGTGTTTGACAGTGTCACAACATTGCTTCCATTATCCTTCACTGAAGCAAGTTTGAAGAATTAAAGTACAGTGCCTCTTATATTAAACTAAAGACATTGCATTGAAACCAACGAATCAATGCAATGTCTTTTTGTTCTAGCAAAATCAGTTGTTATACGAGTATAACCGATAAGGGAGCCAACTCTTTTTCGAGTATTTCCAATTCTTCTAAAAAGGTAGCCCTAAAAACCTGCAACCTGTTTTTCGATTGTTGAAATAATCGTTGATAATAGGCAATGCCTTCTAATAATTGGTTAGCATAGACTGTAAAATATTCTGATTGTTTGGCACTCCAAGGTTGTGGTGCATCATCCATTTGTTGATGCAAATAATCAACATTTATTTTCAACTCGTTGATAAACATATTCTTTCTATCAGTGCGAGTGATTACGTTCGTTCGACCGTAAATGTGATCAATCATCGTTTTCAAAGAAAGACGTTTTGAAAAATAAGCCAGATTTGGCCCAGGACAAACAGACACACCTTCACCTTCGGATGTAGTATCCAAGTCATGGTTAATCAAAGCGGAAGTTCCTAATCCCACACAAATACATGATTTTTCAACTATGCGTCTATACGCTTTGCGACGCTCTTCGTCAGAAAGATTCTTGGTAGCAAGTTCCGCCAATTTAAGTTTTTGATATTGTCTCGAAGCAGTACAAATGGCTCGCTCCGTAAACTCTTTATTTAGCTGGGCAAACTTTTTGGTACATGTTGCACCGGGAGTTCCCATTCGAATGTTGTGCTCTTTTTCTATGTCTTTTGTGTTGGATCGAAGACTATTGAAAGGAACTCCAAATGGCGAAATAGTACTTAAATAAAGGTCTTTTTCGGTGGCTTCGCACAGCATGTTAAGCGTTTTTTCATCCACATTTGTTGCCTCGGGTACCAACAAAAAAGGAGAACCCCAACCGATACTGTCCAACTCGTAATTTTCCAACAAATACTGATGCTCTTCTGCCGTCCCTACTCCGCCTTGTGCCGTGATTTTTATGGGAAGCATTTTATCAGGAACCTTTAACTGCTTTGTAA
>DAHXOX010000213.1 GCA_027364655.1 Paludibacter sp.
TTCATTGAATTGGGTTCCGTGCGTTGCATTCCTTGTCAAAAGATGCAACCTATCATGAAATCGATCAGGGAAAAATTTCCTACACAAGTGAACGTGATTTTCTACGATGTGTGGACAAAAGAGGGGCATCCTTTTGCTCAACAATACAACATTGACGTTATCCCCACACAAGTATTTTTAGATGCCAATGGAAAGGAGTTTTATCGTCATCAAGGTTATTTCCCGGAAGACGCACTAATCAAAATCTTACAATCTAAGGGAGTTCGATGAAAGCGATTATTGTTATCTGATATTTTTCTTAACATAACTGTCCTAACATTTTTTTGAAATAAGCAAAAGGAAAAGTCCAAAAGCAGTGGATTTGTAGTGAGAAACAAAAAAATCAAACACAATCAACCTTTTTCTTAGGAATAAAAGTGGTTCATTCGTTAATCGGGTGAACCAATTATTTTACTCTGTGTGCCTCCGTGTAACTTATTTGTATTTCAAAGTGTATCACAGAGTTTTTTATAGTTTCCTCTGTGCCACTCTCAATGAGTTGTTATAATATCCATCAATATACTAATTATCAATGGTTTGGTCGCATATTTCTTTTATTTAAAAAATAAAACTCAAAGACACAAAGTCAAATAGCAGTAAGTGTGTGTTTTTCAATAATTTACTAAAGACGCAAAAAGAAAAACAGTCCTGTTTTTTGCATGGCTTATCTCCGCGTGCGTACCTGCATCTTTCTACCGTTTCATGTCCCTAACGGGACGAAAATCACCGCCCAATTGTATGGTATTTTTGCCCTTAATCCTTCAATTTCATTGTTAACTGTAACCCTATTTCAAGGCTATACAGTTCTTATTACTTGCAGGAAATTCTTGCGTTGTAAGGGCGTTTTAATGTCTCATTGGTTTCAATTATTTTCCAATAGCCATTCTATTACATTCTTTTGTTTTACACCATTGCGTGAACCATTCTCCCAGTCCATGGTAAGCAATATCTTTTCGTTGTGATCTCCCACCTTGTCAAATGGTGCCAGTTCACGGGTCAGGGTTTCGGGATTCATTACCGTTTGAGCAACCTGTATGTATTTGGTATATCCGTCCCTTCCACGAACAACAAAATCCACTTCCTTGTTATCCACTTTGCCTATCCACACAGAATAATCGCGGCGCAAAAGTTCAAGATAGACCACATTCTCAAGCAAATGCCCTGCATCTCCAGCCAATTCACGTCCAAGCAACGCATAGCGAAGTCCGGTATCGACCAAATAATACTTTTCCTGTGTCTGCAATATCGTCTTTCCTTTTATATCGTAGCGTTTTGCCTCATAAAAAAGATAGGACTCAACCAATGTTGAAATATAGCGTGAAACCGACTTGTTGTCAATCTTTTTTCCACCTGAACTCAAACTGTTAGCAATATTATTTGCCGACACGCAAGAACCTACACTATCAGCCAAAAAACGAACTACATTCTGATACGACTCATCTGAATAAATTTTATGCCGTTTAGAAATATCATTCTCAAAAACACTGCGATATACCTGTTGCAAATACTGCATGGAATATATTTCATTTACAGCAGCTAAGTTGGCAGCTTCGGGGAAACCTCCCAGTTGGAGATACCTGCCAAATTGCTGTCCGACATTTGTTTTATTATCGCCAAATTCTAAATATTCAGCAAAGGAAAAAGGCAGAAGGTTAATCTCGAAAGCACGTCCTGTAAGCAAAGTGGCTAACTCACTCGATAGCAGATAAGCATTAGAGCCGGTAACATATAAATCGATATTCGGTAAAATGAAAAGACCTTCGAGCAAACGTTCAAAATCAGGCACATTTTGAATTTCATCTAAAAAAACATAATTCCGATTGTTTCCCTTTATTTGTGGTAAAATAAAATCGTAAAGTCCTTTCCAACCCATGTCGGCAATACCACGCATGTCAGGATTGTCTAAATTAACCGACACTATGCTAACAGTAGCATCTGTAGCCTTCAGCAACTCCTGAAACTGCACCAACAAAGTCGATTTTCCGGCACGACGTACTCCGGTAATCACCTTTATCAGATGTTGATCTTTGAGCGCTGATAATTTTTCTATATATTTTTTCCTGACAATATTTTTCATCCCACAAATATAGTTCGAAATTCCTGAAAACGCATACGAATACAAAGTTTTGGGATTTTATAGTTATCGAAAATACCAAAAACACTAATGTAGTATCGATTTATGGATTTGCGAATTGCAATAGGATAACTTTAAGCCATGCTACCTCTGACTATTAAAATCCGTATCATCTGATTGATATCGCATTTCATAGAAGTCAGTATTCGTAGTTACACTGTGTACCTTTTTTATTCTGTCAAACATTCAACCGCTAACTCTCTTCTTTGTAATGAAGCCTAAAATATTTCTTTTTGAAAAGCACGTAGACAACGGATAGTGCCACACACACCACCGAAAGGTACAGATAGCCATGCGACGAAAAGGCAAATAATCCTATAGCTATCAATGCTTGCAACCCCATGTAAATAGACGACACCACCACATGCGGCATTTTTAACTCATTGGCCATGATCTGAAACACATGCTTGCGATGGGCTTCAAAGATATGTTCTTTCAACACCATCCGATGCACAATGGTTAAGATGGTATCCACCCCATACACCGCCAACAAAACAAGGTAGCTGTAATTGTCAGTTTTAATGATTAACCTGCCCAGCAGAAACACCAGAATAAATGCTACTGACAGAGCGCCCACATCGCCTGCAAAACACTTGGCTTTCGTTCTGAAATTAAAGAACAGAAAGACAATAATCGCCAGCATCAAGACATACAAAAATTTAGGATCAACAAAAACCACCTGATAGCGGTTGATGTACCACAATGCACCCGTAACCACCAAACTATAAGCACCGGTAATGCCATTGATACCATCCATAAAATTATAGGCATTTAAAACGCCGGTACAAAATACCAAAGCGATGAGCATGAAATACCAAGGCAAAGTAAACAAACCCCATTGATAAAATAGCAAAATCATAGCCACAAAATGCACTAACAGCCGAATCTTCGTAGATTGAGGGTGAATATCGTCGGCAAAACTAACCAAGGCTATCAATGTCAAGCCAGCAAAAAACCAGGGATACCGAAACCCTTCGAACACAAAATAAAGCAACACCCCCATATAAAAAATAATTCCACCACCCCGCAGGGTAATGGAAGTATGCGAACTCCGCTCATTGGGTTTGTCGATGATGTTAAAATGATTGGCAATCCGGAAGTAAGCCAATTCTGCTGCAAACAAAAGAATAAAAAGCAGGATATAGATCATTTTTTAGCGGTTAGCGGTTATCAGATAATGATTTTTTGGCAGTGACAATGCTTGCTGTAATCATCTTCATTAATTCTTCAGAATCAACTAATAGACTTTCATATTGTTGTTTGGCAATAAACTCAGTTTCTACCAAAAGCTCTAACCAATATATTGTTTCGTTACATTCCTTCTGTGCAATAGCCTGTTTATGAATAAAATCAGCTTTACTTTCAGCCTGGCTTGCTTCACGCTGTAAGCACCAATCGATGTTTCG
>DAHXOX010000226.1 GCA_027364655.1 Paludibacter sp.
AGTGATAAAATATAACACATTAATCAGTTGGTAAAATTTTATCAAAATATGACATTAATAGAATCAAGAAATTTTGATTAGTTTTGTACGCAATATAAAACTGATTTGCTATTGTGTTTATTGGAATCTAAACTAAAACCACCCAAACCCATGAAAGATACAGATGACAAACTGATAAGTAGAAACATGAAACCTACCGCCATGCGTGAATTAGTTTTAGACGCATTGCTCGAACAGAACGTTGCGGTTAGCTTATCCGATTTGGAAAAGAAATTTGATAGAGCTGACAAAGTTACTTTATATCGAACACTGAAAACATTTGAAGAAAACAAACTTATTCACAGCATTGACGACGGCACAGGCTCGGTAAAGTATGCTTTGTGTGCCGAAAATTGCCAATGTAACCCGCACGATCTGCATGTGCATTTCTTTTGCACCAAATGTAAACGCACCTATTGTTTAAATGATACTCCGATTCCGTCTGTCACATTACCACTTAATTTTGAAATCAAAACCATTAATATGGTTGTAAAAGGAACTTGTGCAAACTGTAAGGAATAACTTTGCAACTCGGTTGCATAAACTTTTTGCTTATCTTTGCGGTTAAATAAGCACAATGAGATTTTTAGCCTACATATTATCCCTTTACATTTTGGTACTCACGGCAGTCCCTTGCCTTGATGCACCGGAATTTTTAGGTAGTGGAAATGTGCAGATAACTCAAAATACAACAGATACTGCTCAAGGTCTCCCCGATATTGATTATTGCTCCCCTTTCTGTGTTTGTAGTTGCTGTGTTTCTTCTATTTCTTTACAAGAGGTATTTCACATTGATTTTACCTGCGATTCATTTTCACCGGTTCAATATTCGAAATACACCTCTGTATTTTCTTCTTTCAATTTTGCTTCTATCTGGCAGCCGCCAAAGTTAGTTTAATACAATCGGTTTTAAGTCTCTCATTGCGGTCATACAGTTACAGATCGTAAGTAATCATTATTATTTATTGATATGTTTGTCTAAATGTAATATTCAGATAAACATACTGGTAACTCGTAACTATTTACTTGTAACGACTTGTGTCGCTCTACCTTTATTTTTACCTAATTCATTCAGATCATGATAGAACGTATCATTCATTTTTCAATAAAAAACAAATTTATTGTCGGGCTTTTTGTATTGGCTTTAATTGGTTGGGGCGCTTATTCGCTTTCCAACTTACCCATTGATGCCATTCCCGACATTACAAATAATCAGGTGCAAATTATTTCGCTTGCACCGTCATTAGCTGTGCAGGAAGTAGAAAGTTCCATTACCGCCCCTATAGAAGTGGCAGTCGCTAATATCCCTGATATTACTGAACTTCGCTCCATATCCCGCTTGGGATTATCAGTAATAACCGTTGTGTTTAAAGACGGTGTGGATGTGTACTGGGCTCGTCAGCAACTCTCCGAACGGTTAAAAGAAGCTGAGGATATTATTCCGGCAGGGTTGGCAAAAATTGAACTAGCCCCCATTTCTTCTGGGTTGGGCGAAATATTCCAATATCGCTTAGCGGTGGAGAAAGGTTACGAACACACCTATACACCCATGGAACTGCGGACTTTGCAGGATTGGACGGTTCGGCGAGAGATGCTTGGTACGGCAGGTGTTGCTGAGATTAATAGTTATGGCGGGTTCGTGAAACAATATGAAATAGCATTAAACCCGGAAAGACTCAAAAGCATGAACCTGACACTTACCGATATTTTTGAGGCGTTGGAAAAGAACAATGAAAACACCGGTAGTGCGTATATCGACAAAAAACCAACCGCTTATTTTATCCGTGGAATCGGTTTGGTGAAAACGTTGGAAGACATTGAAAAAATTGTAGTCAAATCCAATGCTTCGGGTATGCCGGTGCTAATACGCGATGTGGCAACGGTACAATATGGAAGTGCTACCCGATACGGTGCTTTGGTGATTGATACCACCGAGGCAGTGGGCGGCGTGGTGATGATGCTTAAAGGTGCCAATGCGCATGAAGTGATAAGCAATGTGGAAACACGTATTGAATCCATACAAAAATCATTACCTAAAGGGGTAAAGATAGAACCGTTTCTCAATCGTTCCGATTTGGTGGGACGCGCTATTGGTACAGTTTCGCGTAACCTTATTGAGGGTGCTCTTATTGTGATCTTTATTCTGGTATTGTTTCTGGGCAATATAAGGGCAGGACTGGTAGTAGCCTCGGTTATCCCGCTTTCCATGTTGTTTGCCGTTTCCATGATGCAACTTTTTGGCGTTTCGGGCAACTTAATGAGTCTGGGAGCTATTGACTTTGGATTGATTGTGGATGGTGCGGTAATAATAGTTGAAAGTGTTGTACACCGTATTTCATTGAGTAAGAAACGCCATGTTGGCATTAAACGACTATCTCAACAACAGATGGACGAAACCGTTTTTGAATCGGCAAAACGTATGATGAGTTCTGCCACTTTCGGACAAATCATTATTCTGATAGTGTATGTGCCAATTATGGCATTGGTAGGTATTGAAGGTAAAATGTTCCGTCCAATGGCACAGGTAGTATCTTTTGCCCTGATTGGTGCTGCCATTCTTTCGCTGACCTATGTACCGATGATTTCAACCCTGTTTTTGAGTAAAAACACCGAACACAAGCCCAATTTCTCTGACAGAATGATGAATTGGTTTCACAAAATATTTAATCCGGTTATCCGATATGCATTAAATCACAAGATGCTTGTTTCTGCTTCGGTTATTACCATTTTCATTGCAAGTCTGTTTGTCTTTAATAGTTTAGGTGGCGAATTTATTCCTCAACTGGAAGAAGGCGATTTAGCTGCCGGAGTGGTGACCTTGCAGGGTGGTTCGCTCAGTAATACCATTGAACAGGTTGAAAAAGCCAACAAAATTCTGCTTGCTAAGTTTCCCGAAATAAAACATGCTGTTTGCAAAATTGGTGCTGGTGAGATTCCAACCGACCCTACACCGATGGAAACAGGCGATTATATTATTACACTCAAGCCTAAAAGCGAGTGGACTTCAGCACATACCAGGGAAGAATTAATTGAAAAAATGGAAGAAGCCCTGATTCCGTTGGCAGGAGTGAAATTCGAGTTTCAACAACCCATTCAAATGCGTTTCAACGAACTGATGTCCGGCTCTAAACAGGACATTGCCGTCAAGATATATGGCGATAACCTCAACACCTTAGCAGAAAAAGCAGACGATGTACAGAAAGTGATTCAAGGCATTCAGGGTGTTGTAGATATTAATGTAGAAAAAGTAACCGGTCTGGCACAGGTACAGATTGAATACAATCGTGATCGGTTAGCTCAGTACGGTCTTTCTATTCAGGATGTAAACAAAGTCCTTCGGGCTGCCTTTGCAGGTAGTCAGGCGGGTGTGGTTTTCGACGAAGAGAAGCGTTTCGGATTGGTGGTTCGGTTAGATAAAGATTACCGCCAAAGTCTGGACGATGTAAAGAGTCTTTCAGTTGCGTTGCCTTCAGGTGGGCAAGTTCCGTTTGACCAATTGGCTAACATTGAAATTAAATCGGGACCCGCTCAGGTTTCACGTGAGAATACCAAACGTAGAATTATCGTTGGTTTTAATGTCCGCAACAGGGATGTTCAAACAGTGATTAACGAAGTTACTAAACAAATTGATAAACAGGTAAAACTACCTACCGGATATTATGTGTCGTATGGAGGTCAGTTTCAAAACTTGCAGGCAGCAAAAGCACGATTGGCGATTGCCGTTCCGGTGGCTTTGTTGTTGATATTTGTACTCTTGTTTTTCACGTTCCATTCGGTCAAACAAACTTTATTGATCTATACAGCTGTGCCCATGTCGCTCATTGGTGGTATTCTGGCGTTGTGGATTCGGGGCATGAATTTCTCCATTTCTGCCGGAGTTGGTTTTATTGCTTTGTTCGGTATTGCGGTATTGAATGGCATTGTACTTATTGCCGAGTTTAACCGACTGGAAAAGGAAGAAGGAATTATAGATATTACCGAAAGGGTACTGAAAGGATTACACACACGTTTACGCCCTGTAATCATGACGGCTGCCGTTGCTTCGCTCGGCTTTTTACCAATGGCTTTGTCCACTTCGGCAGGAGCTGAAGTTCAAAAACCGCTGGCAACAGTAGTTATTGGTGGATTAATAACAGCCACTTTACTGACGCTAATTGTTTTGCCTATCTTTTACATATTCTTTTCAACTTTTTCATTCAGATCACTTTTTAAAAGGAAATCGGTGAAAACTCTATCGATCATTTTGTTGCTTATAGCTGGTTCTGCGGGTTTTAATTCAATAAAGGCGCAGCAAACCAGAAGCATTAATCTGAAACAAGCAGTACAAATGGCCTTGGACAGTAACTTATCCGTGCGTTCGTCAAGATATTCTGTTGATGCTCAAAAAGCCTTAAAGGGTGCTTCGTGGGATATTCCAAAAACTAGCATTGATGGACAATACGGTCAATTTAACTCCTATAGCAAAGACAATAGTTTTACCGTATCACAATCCTTTGCTTTTCCTACTGTTTATATAAACCAAAACAAACTGGCAAAAGCCAATGTAAAAAGCAGTGAATGGCAGTTGAAAACTTCGCAGCTTGAAATTGCCACGCAAGTAAAGCAAATCTATTGGCGATTGGCTTATCTGTATTCGAAGCAAAAATTATTCGCATATCAGGATAGTTTATACACTGGCTTCCAAAAGGCGGCTGAACTCAGGGCAAAAACAGGTGAAACAAATCGACTCGAAATGATCTCAGCTCGTTCGGAAAGCCTCGAAATCAAGAATCAGTTGCAACAGATTAATGCTGATTTGGTGATTTATAATCAAAAACTGCAAACGATTTTAAATGTTGAAACAACCCTGTACCCTGCCGATACAGTGTTATACCGTATCGACTATTTGCCTGCTGACGACAAATCCGGTTTAGCTGCTAATCCTTCGGTTGGTTATGTTAATCAACAGATTGAAGTATCTCGACTAGAGAAAAAAGTGGAAAATAGCCGTGCTTTACCCGATTTGAGTGTCGGATATTTCAGCCAAACCATGCAGGGAACTCAGGAAATAAACGGAGTGCCACGTGTATTTGGTACGGGCAACCACTTTACAGGCATTCAGGTGGGTATTGCAGTTCCAATCTGGTTTGTTCCTTATTCAGCCAGAGCTAAAGCAGCTAAATTGAAAGAGAAAATAGCTCAAACCGATGCCGAAAGTTATTCAAAATCCCTTTCGGGCAGCTATCGTTCATTAATGCTTGAATTCAGCAAAAACAGCAATAGTGTGGATTATTACGAAAAACAGGCTATTCCCGAAGCTGATTTAATCATTGAACAGGCTACACGCAGTTACAAAGGCGGAGCAATGGATTATCTCGATTATATTCTGAGTTTGAACAGGGCGTTGAGTATCAAGCAAAACTACCTCGACGCGCTGAACAACTATAATCAAACCATTATTTCAATAGACTTTATCACTGGGAAAATCTATTAATTTAATCAACTCATAAAGGAGCTAAAAAAAATATCAAAAAATCACCTCTTAAAGCCCCCTTGGGGTGCAGGGGTCTAAAAACAAAAACATTATGACAAAATATAAATTTATATCACCAATCGTTATTTTAGCAGCTCTCTTGGCTTTTTCGTCATGCAACGGAGGTAAAAAAGAGAAGGTTGAAACCAAGGAAACGGAAGTTATTCCCGAAAATATTGTGGAACTGAGTGGCGATCAGGTTAAACTTGCCAACATAGAAACAGGTAAAATTGAATTGCGTTCGCTGAGCGGAACCCTCAAAGTTAGCGGTGTAGTTGCCGCTGCGCCTCAAAACATGGCTATGGTAAGTATGCCCATGGGTGGCTTTGTGAAAAGCACGTCCCTAATGCCCGGCAATTCAGTTGCAAAAGGTCAAACGCTGGCTATAATTGAGAACTCCGAATTTATTGATATTCAACAAAATTACCTTGAAGCAAAAAGCAAACTTGAATATACCGAGGCAGATTATAACCGGCAAAACGAACTGTACAAGAGTGATGTTTCATCAAAGAAGAATATGCAATTAGTTGAGTCCGAGTATAAAAGTCTCAAAGTGCAGGTGAAGTCGTTGGAACAAAAGTTGTCTATCTTAGGTATCAATCCCTACAAATTGAACGAAAACAATATCAGTAAATCCATTGCATTGGTTTCACCCATTTCAGGCTATGTAAAAACGGTCAATGTAAGTATTGGTAAATCGGTTTCGGCTTCCGATGTGTTATTCGAAATTGTGAATACCAGCAAACTTTTCCTTCAACTTACTCTTTTTGAAAAAGACGCTGACAAGGTTTCTCCCGGACAAAAAATACGCTTTTTTATCAATAATGAAACCGAGCAGCACATGGCACTGATTTACCAAACCGCCAAATCTGTTGATGCCGATAAAACCTACAAGGTGTATGCGAATGTTCAGGGAACATGTAAAAATGTATTTCCCGGCATGTATGTCAATGCTGTTATTGAAGCTACAAGTAACAAAGTAACAGCCGTGCCTTCCGAAGCAATTGTTAGTTTCGAAGACAAAGACTATATTTTTGTTTTTGAACGTAACAAAAATGAAAGCGGCAAACCTTTTACAGAATACCGAATGATACAGGTTAAAAAAGGGGTGACCGACGAAGGATATACCGAAATTACGTTGCCCGACAACTACAACTTCAAAGCAGCAAAAGTGATTGTAAAAGGAGCATATAACTTGCTTTCAGCTAAGAAAAATGCAGGTGAAATGGCGTGCTAATCAAACACACAAAAGAAACAATCATGAAAGAAATAAAAGCATTTGTAAAGCCTTTTAAAGTAAATGACATTTTGAATCAATTACTTCAGGCAGGTTACCCAAACATAACAGCCTCAATGGCCGAAGGAACAGGGAGTTTAAAAAACGAAGAATCAAACCTTTCAGCTCACTTTTCAATAACAGACAGTAAAGTGGCCAAAATAGAAATTGTTTGCAATGATAGTGAGGTCGAAAATATTGTTAGCATAATTTCCACTAAAGGAAGAACAGGAAATCCGGGCGACGGTATTATTTATGTTTCCGAAGTTGAAAAAGTGTACAAAGTAAAAACAGGCGTAGAAAACGCAGAAGATTAATTACCATTTAAAGATTGCCTGGTTAAACCGGGCAGTCTTTAATAAACCCCCAACTACTAATTATTTTTTCTGCAAATCAAAAAGACATAC
This sequence comes from Paludibacter sp., assembly GCA_027364655.1. Lineage (GTDB taxonomy): Bacteria > Bacteroidota > Bacteroidia > Bacteroidales > Paludibacteraceae > Microbacter. Next base: position 7,235 of record DAHXOX010000226.1, read on the forward strand.
CTAAAATGAAAAAATATAAATTGAATAACTTAGATTGCGCTTCCTGCGCTTCTAAGATTGAAAATAGCCTAGCGAAACTGGAGGAAGTGAAATTTGTAAATGTAAATTTTGCAAACGCCACCATGACTATCGACACCGACAATCTCGAAAAGGTCAAAATCCACATAAAAAAACTCGAACCGGAAGTTGAAGTAGAAGATTTGGATGCCGAGAAAGCAACGATTTCTAAAAGCGAACTTGTCGAAAACAAAGAAACAATTATCAAAACTGTTTTGGGTATTTGTTTCTTAATTATAGGAATGGTATTTGAAAATCAAATACACAACACTCCTTTTCATATCGGTGAATACCTTGTATTCGGAATTGGTTATTTAATAGTTGGCTGGGAAGTAATTTCGTCGGCATTTAAGAATATTGTCAGAGGTCAGTTTTTTGACGAAAAGTTTTTAATGGCTATTGCCACGCTTGGAGCTTTTGCCATTGACCAAATGCCCGAAGCGGTAGCCGTAATGTTATTTTATGTTGTGGGTGAATTGTTCCAAGATATTGCCGTAAATCGTTCTCGTAAGTCAATCAAAGCATTGCTCGAAATAAAACCGGAATTCGCAAACTTAGTAATTAATGGAGAATCAAACAAGGTCTCACCCGAAAGCATTCAGGTTGGTGATACGATTATCGTGAAAGCAGGTGAGAAAATCCCGCTTGATGGTGAAGTTATCGATGGAGATTCTTTTGTAGATACTTCTGCTCTTACCGGAGAAAGTGTGCCTCGAAAAATGAAAAAGAATGATTTGGTTTTATCCGGAACAATCAATCAAACAGGATTACTAACAATTAAAGTCACGAAATTATTCAGTGAGTCGTCTGTTTCAAAAATTTTGGAATTGGTCGAAAATGCGTCTTCCAAAAAAGCGGAAACCGAGAAATTCATTACCACTTTTGCCAAATACTATACGCCTGTAGTGGTTATCAGTGCTCTTTTGTTGGCCATTTTGCCACCATTGTTGTTCAGTGGGCAAACATTCACAGAATGGATTTACCGTGCTTTGGTAGTATTGGTTATTTCCTGCCCATGTGCTTTAGTTATAAGTATTCCGCTAGGATATTTCGGCGGCATAGGCAGTGCTTCACGTAAAGGAATACTCGTAAAAGGCTCCAACTTTCTGGATGCACTCACACAGGTAACTACCGTAGTATTTGATAAAACAGGAACACTCACGAAAGGCGAGTTCAAAGTTTCGGAAGTGGTTACGTCTAATGGTTTCTCGGAAGACGAAATATTGGAATATGCAGCTTACGCCGAAACCAATTCAAACCACCCGGTTGCTAAATCTATTTCCGAAGCTTTTGCAAAGAATATCGAGAAACAGAGAATAAAACAAGTTGAAGAAATATCTGGGCATGGAATTAAAGCTATAGTTGACGAAAAAAAGGTGCTTGCTGGTAATGACAAATTACTTCATAAAGAAAATATTGATCACCCTGTTTGTAATGTGGAAGGTACTGTTGTGCATGTCGCTATTGATACGGTTTATGCCGGATATATTATCATTTCGGATACGCTGAAGGATGATGCAATTAAAGCAATTGAGGAACTGAGAGCAAAGAATATTCAAACGGTAATGCTTACCGGCGATAACCAATTTGCAGCAGCTGCATTCGCTACAAAATTAAATATTGACAATTACTTCTTTGAATTGTTACCTCATGATAAAGTAAAACACATTGAAAACTTAATGATAGAAAGCAAAGGGGGAAAAGTAGCTTTTGTGGGAGATGGAATAAATGATGCCCCTGTAATTGCCCGTGCGGATGTGGGAATAGCTATGGGAGCACTTGGATCTGATGCTGCTATCGAAACTGCCGATGTGGTACTAATGACTGATTCACCCTCTAAAGTGGCTACAGCTATCGATATTGCAAAAACAACACGCAATATTGTATGGCAGAATATCTATTTTGCCATGGGCGTAAAACTTATTTTCATTGTTCTGGGCGTTTTTGGCATTGCAACCATGTGGGAAGCGGTTTTTGGCGATATGGGTGTTGCCCTGATTGCGGTTTTCAATGCACTGAGAATACTAAAAAAATAAAAATATCATATAGCTACAATTAGCATAATACATTTAGACTATGTCAGTAATAAAAACAATAGGGATATTTATACTTGCAGGATTTTGCGAAATAGGTGGAGGATATTTGATTTGGCTTTGGCTGAAAAACGAAAAACCAGTATGGTACGGAGTATTAGGCGGTATCATTCTCATATCTTATGGAGTTGTTGCAACTTGGCAAACAGCTAATTTTGCCAGAGTGTATGCCACATACGGAGGCTTTTTCATTGTAATGTCTTTACTATGGGCTATGAAATTCGACAATTTCTCACCCGACAAATATGATTTAATAGGTGCTACAATTGCTTTGTTAGGTGTCTGTATAATATACTTTTCTCCACACACATAAACGAAAAAGTAAACTTAAACTGTGCAATTATGGTTATTTCAATTTATACGGTCGCTTTCCTTGCATTATACTTCATTGTTGTGTTTATAATTCCTTAAATTCGAGTGAAACACTGAACAGGCATTAATTCTTATATGTTTAAAATAACCATTTAACTACAATCATTATGGAATGCTATTTTAGCAAAACACTTAATGTTTCATTTGATGAAGCCATTAAGATTACTACTGAAGCCCTGAAGTCAGAAGGCTTCGGAGTAGTTTCGGAAATTCGTATGCACGAAAAACTGAAAGAAAAACTGGACATTGATTTTAAAAGATACACCATACTCGGTGCGTGTAATCCCTCTTTTGCGTACAAAGCATTGCAAGCTGAAGATAAAATCGGAACTATGTTGCCTTGCAATGTATTGGTTATTGAACAAGCCGAATACAAAATTGAAGTTGCTGCCGTTAATCCCATAGCCTCGATGCAAGCAATCGTAAATCCAGTATTGGGAGATATAGCGCAACAAGTAACTGATAAGCTAAAAAAAGTAATCGTTGATTTATAGGTTGCTATTCTTTGGGGTTGGAAAGTAGATGGCTTTGTGCCTGATAAGTTTGACATAATTGGAGGAGTAATTTCTTTAATCGGAATGGGCATTATTATGTTTGCACTACGAAATTAATTTCAAAATTAA
>DAHXOX010000245.1 GCA_027364655.1 Paludibacter sp.
AATCCACCGGCATGTTGGATGTAGTACGTTAACGATTTCCCTTGTTCATAGCGAATCATAGACGGCATTAACACTTCTCCGGTTACGCTGACTGTTTCAGGTCTTTTCGGGATGGAAAGCACATCCCCTTCCTCCAATATCAGGTCGTCAGACGATCTTGGGTGAGCCAATATTTTGTTCAAATTGATGGCTACCATGTCAGGCTCATGTAGCAATTCCTGCGGTGCAGATGGATTCAGTGAGTCGCGGAGTTCTTGTTGTTGATTCTGAATTGTCCTCTTGGTAACTCCTTCCAATAACTTATTCGGCTCGTTCACTTTTGGTTTTCTGATCAACATTGCCCCCGAAGGATAAGCGTAAGCAGTAAGTCCTCCTGCATCTTGCAGTAAATCAGATACGTGTTGATCTTTAGACGTCAATATGTAATTTCCCGGAGAAACAACTTCCCCCACAATACTCACTTGTTTCAAATCTTCGGCACCAAAGATGGAACGCACCACCACATGATCTTCTCTTTTCAATTTGAAAGTTGCCACGTCACCATAATTCAATTCCTTATCCATCTTTATTTTAAACGTCTTGGCCTTAATAACATTTGCGTTCAGTGTTTTAATATCTGTAATTTGTCGGTAAACCTCTATTTCGGCAATATTCGCTTTGTGATTAAATCCATTTGCAAGCAAGATTAAATCTTTCAACGTCATACCTTCAGCAAAAGGATAACTGTTTGGAGAAATAACCTGACCTGAAATATAAACAGAATCCTTTTCTTTCATTGCTAAAACAGAGGCAATATAAACACTATCGTCTCTTTGCAATAAAATATTGTCCGTATCGTTCAACGCTTCTCTTGGACTAAATGAGGTCATCTCTGGCAGTCGCATATCATTTTTCCTGAATATGACAGCACGGTTAACAAAAGCATCTTCCCGCAGACCGTCTGCTTTTACTATCAAATCTTTTATTTTCATACCCGGAGTGAAGGCGTATACACCTGGCCTATAAACTGCACCTTCAATTTGTACCCTGTTTTCAAACCGATTCAGTAATTTCCCGACATGGTATTGATCTCCCGATTCAGTCAGAAAAGTTGAAAAATCCGTATTGTCAATATCAATCACCTTTTTTTCTTTCAAGGTGTTTCTATAAGCTGTGATGCTTTCACGATAGGCATTTTCGGTGAATCCACCTGCAAAATCAATCAGATTTTGAAGCGTCTCTCCTTTTTTCATCTCAAATATAGCAGGATGTTTCACTTCGCCAGTCAGCGTCACGCGATTATTATAGGGTAATACTTTTATCACATCCTGATCCTGAAGGCGGATATTGCTTTGTTTTCCATATACAAGAAAATCGTATAAATCAACTGTGGCAATAACTTTATTGTCACGTATTACTTGAATATTGCGAAACGAGCCGCTCTCTTTCGGACCACCCGATTGATACAACGCATTGTAAACGGTAGCTAACGAAGGAATGGTATAAGAACCTGGCGATTGGATTTCACCGATTACAAACACGGTAATGCTGCGAATATTTCCCAATGAAATATTGACAAAGGTATTCCCGGCCGGAATGCCACGATAGATGGTAGATAGTTTGGCTATAATTAATTTCTTTGCTTGGGTGATTGTCAGTCCGTTTACATTGATGATCCCGACATTTGGAATCATAATGGTACCTTCAGGGCTTACATAAGGATTAAAACTCACTTCGGATACGCCATAAATTTCAATCAGAAGTTGATCGTCAGGGCCTAAAATGTAATCTTGCGGCGTAGCCAATCGCAAATTCGGTTCAAAATTCAGGTTGGTATTTTTGAAAACGGATGATCCAAATAGTTGAAGAGAATCTGCCACAGTAGTTTGGGATTTCCTATTGGAAATGGTGGTTGTGTTTGTCACATTGGGCGTTCGAGATTGAACGGCAGTTGGCACTTGATTGAACGTGACAATGCGTGCCTTAAACTGATTGACTTTCTCTTGTGAAATGCCCTGTGCGGCAGCATATTGATCGATTTGATTCATGGAAATACCTTCCGATTGCATTTTCTGCTGAATAGCGCTGATTTGCGCATCACTAAGACTGCTCACATCTACATTTTTCAGCATACTGAGTGATTGCGATTGCAATGTACAAGTCACTAAAAGACCCAAAAACAATAGAATCAGTTTTGTTGCCAAATGCTTTTTCATAGAGGTCATACAACGAATATTTTAAATATATAGCGTAATGAAATATGCAAACGATCTGTACAATTTGTCTATCTGAAACCCAATATGTTCATTATATAAGATACATCAATCATCCATTACAACACCATTCATTTACCTTAGCTAACGTCCCTTTTACTTTTTTATTGTGTCCTTGGATTTCAGCCACAAAATTACCCATAAAAACGCGGCTAAACAACTATTTTCAAAAACAGTTAATAGAAAATCTCAATGACAAAAGGTTGAAGTGGTTAGACGAAAGAGGTCGCGTGCCGGAGTAAGGGTACAGGGAAAATAAAGAGAAAAAAACAGGATACTGAAGGCACAAATAATCAAGTTTGCCATCAAATTGAAAGGGTAACTAACCTGAGTCCGAAATTAGCGGAAGCAAGGAAAGTCCTTTGTATTCTCACAAAAGAGTTATATGAGAAGTTATTTGCTGACAAAGGATATATCTCTAAAATCTTGTTTGTAGCACTTTTCAATGGCGGGATACATACGATTACGAGAATCCATTTATTTCATGGAACTTGTCTTGACTTTTTTGTCACATATAGTATGTTGAAATTTACATGAATGCTACCATAATTTCGCTTCTCCGAAGCTTTGGAAATCCATGCATGTTCCGTCAGGAACAACATTATGGTAGCAATTGAATACGAAAAAGTCAGAAGTGTGTACATAAAAAAACGCCTCTACGTACGTAGAGGCGTTTTTTTATGTACACACTTCTGACTTTTTCGTATTCAATTGCTACCATAATGTTGTTCCTGACGGAACATGCATGGATTTCCAAAGCTTCGGAGAAGCGAAATTATGGTAGCATTCATGTAAATTTCAACATACTATATGTGACAAAAAAGTCAAGACAAGTTCCATGAAATAAATGGATTCTCGTAATCGTATGTATCCCGCCATTGAAAAGTGCTACAAACAAGATTTTAGAGATATATCCTTTGTCAGCAAATAACTTCTCATATAACTCTTTTGTGAGAATACAAAGGACTTTCCTTGCTTCCGCTAATTTCGGACTCAGGTTAGTTACCCTTTCAATTTGATGGCAAACTTGATTATTTGTGCCTTCAGTATCCTGTTTTTTTCTCTTTATTTTCCCTGTACCCTTACTCCGGCACGCGACCTCTTTCGTCTAACCACTTCAACCTTTTGTCATTGAGATTTTCTATTAACTGTTTTTGAAAATAGTTGTTTAGCCGCGTTTTTATGGGTAATTTTGTGGCTGAAATCCAAGGACACAATAAAAAAGTAAAAGGGACGTTAGCTAAGGTAAATGAATGGTGTTGTAATGGATGATTGATGTATCTTATATAATGAACATATTGGGTTTCAGATAGACAAATTGTACAGATCGTTTGCATATTTCATTACGCTATATATTTAAAATATTCGTTGTATGACCTCTATGAAAAAGCATTTGGCAACAAAACTGATTCTATTGTTTTTGGGTCTTTTAGTGACTTGTACATTGCAATCGCAATCACTCAGTATGCTGAAAAATGTAGATGTGAGCAGTCTTAGTGATGCGCAAATCAGCGCTATTCAGCAGAAAATGCAATCGGAAGGTATTTCCATGAATCAAATCGATCAATATGCTGCCGCACAGGGCATTTCACAAGAGAAAGTCAATCAGTTTAAGGCACGCATTGTCACGTTCAATCAAGTGCCAACTGCCGTTCAATCTCGAACGCCCAATGTGACAAACACAACCACCATTTCCAATAGGAAATCCCAAACTACTGTGGCAGATTCTCTTCAACTATTTGGATCATCCGTTTTCAAAAATACCAACCTGAATTTTGAACCGAATTTGCGATTGGCTACGCCGCAAGATTACATTTTAGGCCCTGACGATCAACTTCTGATTGAAATTTATGGCGTATCCGAAGTGAGTTTTAATCCTTATGTAAGCCCTGAAGGTACCATTATGATTCCAAATGTCGGGATCATCAATGTAAACGGACTGACAATCACCCAAGCAAAGAAATTAATTATAGCCAAACTATCTACCATCTATCGTGGCATTCCGGCCGGGAATACCTTTGTCAATATTTCATTGGGAAATATTCGCAGCATTACCGTGTTTGTAATCGGTGAAATCCAATCGCCAGGTTCTTATACCATTCCTTCGTTAGCTACCGTTTACAATGCGTTGTATCAATCGGGTGGTCCGAAAGAGAGCGGCTCGTTTCGCAATATTCAAGTAATACGTGACAATAAAGTTATTGCCACAGTTGATTTATACGATTTTCTTGTATATGGAAAACAAAGCAATATCCGCCTTCAGGATCAGGATGTGATAAAAGTATTACCCTATAATAATCGCGTGACGCTGACTGGCGAAGTGAAACATCCTGCTATATTTGAGATGAAAAAAGGAGAGACGCTTCAAAATCTGATTGATTTTGCAGGTGGATTCACCGAAAATGCCTATCGTGAAAGCATCACAGCTTATAGAAACACCTTGAAAGAAAAAAAGGTGATTGATATTGACAATACGGATTTTTCAACTTTTCTGACTGAATCGGGAGATCAATACCATGTCGGGAAATTACTGAATCGGTTTGAAAACAGGGTACAAATTGAAGGTGCAGTTTATAGGCCAGGTGTATACGCCTTCACTCCGGGTATGAAAATAAAAGATTTGATAGTAAAAGCAGACGGTCTGCGGGAAGATGCTTTTGTTAACCGTGCTGTCATATTCAGGAAAAATGATATGCGACTGCCAGAGATGACCTCATTTAGTCCAAGAGAAGCGTTGAACGATACGGACAATATTTTATTGCAAAGAGACGATAGTGTTTATATTGCCTCTGTTTTAGCAATGAAAGAAAAGGATTCTGTTTATATTTCAGGTCAGGTTATTTCTCCAAACAGTTATCCTTTTGCTGAAGGTATGACGTTGAAAGATTTAATCTTGCTTGCAAATGGATTTAATCACAAAGCGAATATTGCCGAAATAGAGGTTTACCGACAAATTACAGATATTAAAACACTGAACGCAAATGTTATTAAGGCCAAGACGTTTAAAATAAAGATGGATAAGGAATTGAATTATGGTGACGTGGCAACTTTCAAATTGAAAAGAGAAGATCATGTGGTGGTGCGTTCCATCTTTGGTGCCGAAGATTTGAAACAAGTGAGTATTGTGGGGGAAGTTGTTTCTCCGGGAAATTACATATTGACGTCTAAAGATCAACACGTATCTGATTTACTGCAAGATGCAGGAGGACTTACTGCTTACGCTTATCCTTCGGGGGCAATGTTGATCAGAAAACCAAAAGTGAACGAGCCGAATAAGTTATTGGAAGGAGTTACCAAGAGGACAATTCAGAATCAACAACAAGAACTCCGCGACTCACTGAATCCATCTGCACCGCAGGAATTGCTACATGAGCCTGACATGGTAGCCATCAATTTGAACAAAATATTGGCTCACCCAAGATCGTCTGACGACCTGATATTGGAGGAAGGGGATGTGCTTTCCATCCCGAAAAGACCTGAAACAGTCAGCGTAACCGGAGAAGTGTTAATGCCGTCTATGATTCGCTATGAACAAGGGAAATCGTTAACGTACTACATCCAACATGCCGGTGGATT
>DAHXOX010000255.1 GCA_027364655.1 Paludibacter sp.
CCCATTTTGTAGCGCAAGTTTACGCTGGTATTGCGATCGCCTACCACTTTAATTGGATTATTAACCTGAATGGTACCATGATCGGTGGTAACAATGACTTTGTAATTACTGTTTGCCAACGCTTTAAAAAGACCATACGTAGAAGAATGACGAAACCACGACAACGTAAGCGATCGATAAGCATCTTCGCTATGTGCCAATTCTCGAATCATTTTCGACTCAGTGCGGGCATGAGATAGCATATCGACAAAATTCAATACAGCCACATTCAGTTGATTGGAAGTTAACTGAGGTAATTTATCCACTAATTTCTGACCTGCGTCGGTGTCAAATATTTTATGAAACGAAAAAGAATAGTTTTTCCGAAACCTATGAAGCTGTGTTTTAATAAGTGCTTCTTCGTTCATATTTTTACTTTCTTCTTCCTCCTCGCTGATCCACAACTCAGGAAACATCTCTTCTATTTGTAATGGCATTAACCCTGCAAATATTGCATTTCTGGCGTATTGCGTGGCTGTAGGTAAAATGCTGTAATAAATTTCTTCCGAGTCGAAACTATAAAACTCGCTCAAAAGTTCTTTAATCAACCGCCATTGATCGAAACGGAAGTTATCAATGAGAATAAAAAAGACTTTCTCTCCTTGATCGAGCAATGGGAATACCCTTTTTTTGAAAAGATCAGGACTCATCAACGGACGTGATTCAGGATCGTCAAACCATTTCTGATAATTACGTTTGATGAATTTGGCAAAAGCTGAGTTAGCCTCTGATTTTTGCATCAAGAGCAACTCGTCCATTTTATTTTCAGCTTCCGAGAGTTCTAATTCCCAATAAACAAGACGTCGATACACATCAACCCAATCTGCATGCGAAAACGAATCATTGATTTGCATGCCAATTTTGTTAAAATCAGAACGATATCCAGATGTAGTCAATTCGCTGATAATTTCACGTTTATGAAGATTTTTCTTCAGTGCGAGTAAAATTTGACTGGGATTAACCGGTTTAATTAGATAATCGGCAATTTTGTTTCCAATAGCCATCTCCATTAAATTTTCCGCCTCATTTTTAGTAATCATCACCACAGGCACGGAAGGATCAATCTCTTTTATTTCGACCAAGGTTTCCAACCCATTCTTTCCTGGCATGTTTTCATCCAAAAAGATAATATCAAAATGTTCCTGGCGACAACATTCTATGGCATCCGATCCATTCGTGGCAGTGGTTATTTCATAACCCTTCTCCTCTAAAAAAATGACGTAGGGACGAAGCAAGTCGATCTCGTCATCTACCCATAAAATTTTATCTTTATTAGTCATACGCTCTTTTTATTGATTAGAAAGTATTTTGTTGATTGTCATTTATTTTGAATACAACTGATTTTTTAAAATAAAGGTCTGCGAAATTCAGCACATATAATAGCGGCAGCTGTGGCTACGTTCAACGATTCAGCGGTTATTGTTTCAACCGGAAAAGACGGAATTTTTAGCGCGTGGGGGATGCAAGATGCTACTTGAGACGAGATACCATTTCCTTCACTCCCCAGCACTATTAACGCATTGGAAGGGAGCGACATTGAAAAAAGAGAATCGCCCTCGAGAAATGTTCCAAACACAGGCAAATGATCTTTGTTCTTTGAAATTAATGCCACTAAATCGACGTATGAAACATGTACCCTTCCTAACGATCCCATGGTGGCTTGTACCGTTTTAGGGTTAAACACGTCAGCGCTGTCAAATGAACAAAAAAGTTGACGGATGCCGAACCAGTCAGCTAATCGAATAATTGTCCCGAGATTTCCAGGGTTCTGCACGCCATCAAGTGCCAAATACAATCCGGGAGTCAGTTTTTCAACAATAATCTCTTCATGTGGCTTTTCAAAAACGGCCACCATCCCTTGAGGCGTTTTTTGAGTGGAAGCTCTTTCCAGCGCCTTCAACGGAGCTTTGACAAGCTGCGTTTGATTGTCGAGTTTCAACGAATGCAGTTGCCATTGTTCTTCGGTGGTCAACACCATTTTACACGAAAAATATGGCAACAATTCACCGATTGTTTTATGTCCTTCCGCCACAAATAGCGCTTGTTCATCGCGCTGTTTTTTTTGCGACAAGGCATGAATCCATTTGAGCGTGGCCACTGAAATCATAATCAATAACTGGTTTTAAATAACAAGCAGAATGTATTAATCAAGCTCTCAAAACACTCATTGCTAATTGGCTACATTAACTATTTTGAGAAATGCTGTTTCGTTTTTATCATTACTATGAATGAAGTGTCTCTTCTCCAATTCAATGAGATTTTTCAATGTGCAATGCAAGCTTATAGAAAGACAAACATACGCAATAAATTTCAATATGCGCATTTGCTAATTGAACTTTGCTTTGCTCTCCGTTCTTGATAAAACGCAAATGAGGCTGATCGTAACCGCCTTAGCGGCACAATCAGCCTCATCAACCCATACCTAAAAGCAAGCAATTATTTAATGAGCGTTGTAATAAGCCTGAGAAACGTAGTTGTATAAAATAACAGGCTCCACCTGCATTGGGATTGTCGCGAAGAACGCCTAATTGCATATGACTTTACGTCAATGATATAACTCTGATACTTACCCATTTAGAGACATTGCCTCATTGTCTGTTTTTTATGAAGCCGTGCATTTTAAGCCATCTTGCACAGGCTTCTGGCCATGATGATTCTGTATCGTTATTTCTTCCCAGTCCGTAACCATGTCCTCCTCTTTCATATAAATGCAGTTCGCACGGAATTTTATACTTTCTGAGAGCCAGTGCATAATCGATACTGTTCTGCACCGGAACCACATTATCATCCATCGACTGAACCAAAAAGGCCGGAGGAGTATTCCTATTTACCTGCAATTCATTTGAGTACAACTTTACCAATGCCGGATATGGATGCTTTCCCAGCAAATTAATGCGCGAACCCATGTGCGTGATCTTTGCTTTCATTGAAATTACGGGATAGATCAGGATTGAAAAATCGGGACGTAAGCTTGTCGAATCGTTTGTTTCATAAAAATATTTATTATAGTGTGTTGAAAGAGTGGATGCCACATGCCATCCAGCAGAAAACCCCATAATACCAATCCGATTTGGATTAATACCCCATTGCTTGGCATACTGCCGTACGATACACATTGCCCTTTGAGCGTCCTGTAATGGGCCAATAGTTTTATTAACCATAATCGCCGAGTCGGGCAGGCGATATTTCAAAACAAATGCCGCCACTCCAAGAGTATTCAGCCATTCTGCAACCTGCGATCCTTCATGCTTGATGGCCAATACGCTGTATCCTCCTCCTGGACAAATAATAACCGCCGTACCGTTAGCTTTGTCAGCCGGTGCAGGATAATAGTCAAGCGTAGGATCAGATATATTCTGTTCCCATACCCAGCTCTGATCAGAATCTATCTTCGCCTTAATAAGAAGGATAAAATTTAGCTCTGCTAAATGACAAAGATATGAATTATTAAGCAAACACCCTTCACACTATTAAAAACAAGAAAAACAAGGCATCGCATCTTTCAAAACATTCATTTATAACACTATTTGTTACACAAAACTAAGAGGCAAAATACAATATAGCAGATCAAATTTAAGGTTGCAGGAAGTGCGTTAAAAAAAAATGCAGTTATGTTTATATGATTTCGCAAAAAGACTTGATAATTAAAATTTTTTTTCTCAACTTTGTGGCGTAAAATAAACGAAAAGTAATGGAATAATTGGATTTGTTGCGTCTCTTATACACAATAC
>DAHXOX010000036.1 GCA_027364655.1 Paludibacter sp.
GGCATCACCTAATCGCCAGTCTGTATAAAACTGCCAAGCCAATACATGTTCTTTGTAAAGATCGATATATTGACGAAAATCGTAGCTGAATTGAACAATGTGATAGGTACTTCCCCAAAGAGGATCGCAATAGAGCAAAGAGCCTTTTGAGAACAGTCCGCTTAACGGATAATACTGACTGCTTCTTGAATCGTAGGTGATGACACCTCCAAATCCAATCATGGTATATGGTTTCCAACCAGTATTTTGAATACTGTATGCTCTTGGTTTCAAACTATCAGCTAAGACGGTTCGCTCTTTTCTGAAGGCCAACTGCAACCCAAATAACAAGCGTTTTGTTAAATAGCGCTGAAGTTGAGCGTTGACGGTAATACTTCGGGAAGTGTATGGAATCGGGTCTTTTAATAAAGTGCGCGGATTATTCCCAATTCCAACAAAATAGTTGGGGTAAGATTGAACATTGGCATTAGAGAAAAGAAACCATGAACCGTTGCTCCCCCAAAAGAGATGCGGATTTATGCTGAAAGAGAATTGCCTTCGCTGAGTAAAAACTGCATCAAACGTAACACTGCTAATACGAACCGGATCGATGAAATGAAAATAGTAACCACCGGCAACTCCCCAGACATGGCGTGTCTCTGGCTGATACGACAACGTAGGCAGCACGTAAAAATTCAACTTGGTGGCTATTTTCAACAACGAGTCTAACTTGATGCCTGCCGACGTAGCGGTGGCAAAAGATATAAGGAAACAGGCAAAAATGAATTGTTTCCACATATTGGTTTTCGTTTAGAATCGTTTTACACAGCCTATTTGTTAGCGCCTTAGCAAGCAAGATTTCAAGTCGTCATATTGATTGGAAAGCGCTATGTTTTGTTTCTCTTTTTCCATAAAGTGTTGCAGTCGTTCAGGGACGTCAATCGGCTGTTGAATGATTGATTCCATTGTTTCTTTGAATTTTGCCGGATGCGCCGTTTCTAAAAACAACCCCGTTTCTTGAGGTATCAATCCATCTTTTAAGGCTAAATAACCACAAGCACCATGTGGATCAATCAGATAATGGTTCTTTTTGTAACACGTTCTCACGCCGTCTTTGATTTGTTCATCAGTGTAACGATAACCTGAAATATCATGACAAATTGCTTCGTGCGATGCTTCATAGAGATCAATAATACGGGCAAAATTGCTTGGGTCGCCTACATCCATCGCATTGGCAATGGTAGCCACCGAAGAGCGCGGCTCATAATTGCCGGTTTGAAGGTAGTGTAAAAAGATGTCGTTGCAATTGTTAGCTGCTATAAATCGTTTGATGGGAAGTCCCATGCGTTTGGCAAACAAACCTGCCGTAAGATTACCAAAGTTACCGCTGGGCACGCTCACCACCACTTGATCAGCTTTCCCGATTTTCTTTAGTTGTGCAAAAGCATTGAAATAGTAAAAGGCTTGTGGCAAGAAACGAGCTATATTGATGGAATTAGCCGAAGTAAGGCTGAGTTTTTGGTTAAGATCATCATCCATAAAAGCCGTTTTGACCAACCGTTGGCAATCGTCAAAAGTGCCGTCAATTTCGAGCGCTGTTATATTTTGGCTTAACGTAGTAAACTGTTTTTCCTGAATTTCGCTCACCAATCCTTTGGGATAAAGAACATATACGTGAATGCCATCCACACCAAGAAATCCGTTGGCAACGGCGCTTCCCGTGTCGCCTGACGTTGCAACTAAGACATTGACATCAGTTTGGTTTTGTTTTTTAATAAAATAGCCCAACAAACGAGCCATAAAACGAGCGCCCACATCTTTGAAAGCCATTGTCGGACCATGAAAAAGCTCCAACGTGAAGATGTTGGGTTCAACTTTCACAACAGGTGTTTCAAAATTAAGCGTATCGTAAACGATATTTCGTAATGTGTCAGCTTCCATGTCGTCTCCAAAAAAGGCATTGGCAACGTGAAAAGCAATTTCTTGAAACGAGAGGTTATCAATCGTTTGAAAAAAATCATTCGGAAGCCGATTGATATGATCCGGCATGTAGAGACCTCTGTCAGGAGCAAGTCCTTTCACAACGGCATCTTGCAGGGAAGCGAGCGGCGATTGATGATTCGTGCTGTAATATAACATGGAGATTGAGGGATTGAGGGGTTGAAAGATTGAAGGACTTCATAAATTGATAGTTGACAATGAATTTGTAAATTAGCTGATTACTTACGCTTTACACTTTCAAACTCCAATTGCCTGTAGCCTTGCAGCGATATTGAGTTATTCTTTATGTCTTTTCTTTAGTTCGCGTGCGAGGTCTTCTATCCGATAGCCTTTGGAAGTAAGTAAAACAATAAGGTGATAAATCATATCGGAAGCTTCGTAAATCAAGCCTTCGCCGGTACCATTGGTGGCTTCAATCACGGTTTCGACTGCTTCTTCGCCCACTTTTTGTGCCATGCGGTTGATGCCGCTTTTGAATAATGAAGTGGTGTACGAACCTTCAGGCATCTCTTCTTTACGACGTTCGATAAAGTCTTGTAAATAGCGGAGAAATAAAATATCTTCCTGGTTGGTTTCGCCCCAGCAAGTATCTGTTCCCAGATGACAAACAGGGCCTGCTGGATGTACTTTAATGAGCAAGGTGTCGTCATCACAATCGGAAACAACGGAGACAAGGTGTAAAAAATTACCACTCTCTTCTCCTTTTGTCCAAAGTTTCTCACGACTCCGGCTGTAGAAAGTCACCAACTTGGTTTCTACCGTTTTTTTGTAGGCTTCTTCGTTCATATAGCCCATCATCAGGACGGCATGTGTCACCGCATCTTGAATGATAGCAGGGATTAACCCGTTGCCTTTTTTGAAATCTAATTCCATAGTCTAAGAATTTATTTCGGAGCGAATTGGAAACATCGCATTCCGAAGTATTTATAAATATTTTTTCAAATCAGATAGTTGAATTCGTCCTTCATAAATGGCTTTTCCAAAAACGACAGCAGGTAATTGCGCGTCATTCAACGCATCAATGTCGGCCACACTGCTCACGCCGCCACTGGCAATGAGATATAAATCGGGAAAATGTGCCAATACCTTTTGATACAAAGTTACCGAAGCTCCACCCAACATGCCATCTTTGGCAATATCGGTACATAAAACGTGACGAATGCCTTTCTTTACATATTGCTCAATAAACGGGATCAGGTCAATATTTGTGTTTTCCAGCCAGCCTGCGATTGCAATTTGTTCGTTGTGCACATCAGCGCCTAAGATAATTCGTTCGGCGCCATATTGTTCAATCCAAGCAGAAAACACGTCCGGTTGTTTCACGGCAATGCTGCCTCCGGTTACCATCGAAGCGCCGCTCTCGAATGCAATGCGTACGTCTTCATTACTTTTCAGTCCACCGCCAAAATCAATCACAAGATTGGTATGAGTGGCGATGTCCTCTAAAACAGCTTTATTGACAATATGTTGTGCTTTTGCTCCATCCAAATCTACCAAGTGCAACCGACGAATACCCGCATCGGCAAATTGTTTGGCAACTTCTAACGGGCTTTCGTTATAGACTTTCTTTTGTGCGTAATCGCCTTGAGAAAGCCGCACGCACTTACCGTCAATAACATCAATGGCAGGAATAATTTCAATCATGAACCAATCAGCATCAAAGAAATGAATATTGTTACAAAGGTAATGGTTTTTCCACAAAGAGGAAAAAGTGCAAACTCAACCCCGTTGTATAGTCCTGTGAATGCACGTAACTCAAGTATCCGCCGACAGGGGGAAGCAATTATCATCTGTTTCCGGGCTGCCGCAGATTGGCGACTTCCTATGTATGATCAACAATCAGTTGAATATTGCCATAATTATACAATCCATCGCCACAAATGGCGAACGAGACATAATTTGGGACGTGATTTAAAGTCGCACTCCGGCTAAAGCATAAAGCAAATTTAACTTTCATAACTTCCTATCTTCCGTAGCTTCTTTGTTATGATCTCGCCCCAAACCGGTTAAAGATTAGTACTGATTCTCGTAGAAAATGTCTAACTTTGTGACTCTTTTTTTAAGAGAATCCTACCAATTTGGTTTCCATACAATTAGCTGATTATGAGTAAAAAATTTATTGAACATACTGCTTTTGATCTTTCCGAAACAAACAAAGAAATTCTGAAACATTGGGATAAACATCATATTTTCCGCCAAAGTCTTGAAACGCGCAAAGGTAACCCGTCTTTCGTTTTTTACGAAGGACCTCCTTCAGCCAATGGAATGCCGGGCATACATCATGTCATGGCACGTACCATCAAAGATATTTTTTGCCGGTACAAGACGATGAAGGGTTTTTATGTGGAGCGCAAAGCCGGTTGGGATACGCATGGCCTTCCGGTGGAGCTGGGTGTTGAAAAACGGTTAGGCATCACCAAAGAAAACATTGGTAAAACCATTTCGGTGGAAGAATATAATGCTGCTTGCCGCAAAGATGTGATGCAATACACCAAAGAATGGGAAGATTTAACCCGCAAAATGGGCTATTGGGTCGATATGCACCATCCGTATATCACGTACGATAATCATTACATCGAAACGCTATGGTATCTGCTCAAAAAACTTTATGACAAAGGATACCTCTACAAAGGATACACCATTCAGCCCTATTCCCCCGCCGCCGGTACGGGTTTAAGCACTCATGAGCTGAATCAGCCGGGTTGTTATCGTGATGTGAAAGACACAACGTGTGTCGCTCAGTTTAAAGTCATCGATCCAAAACCGGAGTGGAAGCAATGGGGTGAAGCTTATATTTTAGCATGGACTACAACGCCTTGGACATTGCCCTCAAACACAGCTTTGTGCGTAGGTCCAAACATCACTTACGTGGCGGTGCAATCGTACAATCCCTATACCGGAACCCCCGCAACATATATTTTAGCAAAAGACTTACTTTCGCATCATTTCAATGCAAAAGCAGCAGAAATTCCGTTAGAAGCATATCAGCCTACCGACAAGCTTATCCCATTTAAAGTGATTGGAGAATATAACGGGAAGCAGTTGGAAGGGTTTCGTTACGAACAACTTATTCCTTTTGTAAAAATCGATGACAATGCTTTTCGTGTTATTATAGGCGATTTTGTAACTACGGAAGATGGAACCGGCATTGTGCATATTGCTCCCACTTTCGGCGCTGACGACGATCGTGTTGCCAAAGCTAATGGAATACCCCCGTTATTGTTGATCGACAAAGATGCCAATCCACGTCCGATGGTCGATTTGACAGGGAAATTCTTTACTATCGAAGCCTTAGATCCCGATTTTGTTGCTAAGCATGTAAATGTTGATTTATATAAGGAATACGCCGGACGCTATGTGAAAAACAGTTACGATGATACCTTGACTGAAACTGATTCCACGTTAGATATTGACTTGGCTGTGATGCTCAAACAACAAGGCCTGGCATTCAAAATAGAAAAGCATATTCATAGTTACCCTCATTGCTGGCGAACCGACAAGCCTGTTTTGTATTATCCGCTCGATAGTTGGTTTATTCGCACTACAGCTTGTCGCGAACGCATGATGGAGCTCAACGAGACGATAAATTGGAAGCCGCAATCGACCGGAACAGGCCGTTTTGGAAAATGGCTCGAAAACCTTCAGGATTGGAACTTATCGCGTAGCCGTTATTGGGGAACTCCATTGCCTATTTGGCGAACCGAAGATGGAACTGAAGAAAAATGTATTGGTTCGCTTGAAGAACTTTACACTGAAGCTGAAAAAGCAGTCGAAGCCGGCGTGATGCAACATAATCCTTTGAAAAATAAAGATTTTGTTCCAAACGATTTCTCAAAATCCAATTACGATAAAATAGATATTCACCGACCTTATGTTGACGATATTTTTTTGGTTTCCAACAGCGGAAAACCAATGAAGCGCGAAACAGATCTGATTGACGTTTGGTTCGATTCGGGATCCATGCCTTACGCTCAGGTTCATTATCCGTTTGAAAATAAAGAAGTTATTGACAATGGGACAGCTTTCCCCGCAGACTTTATTGCCGAAGGAGTAGATCAAACGCGCGGTTGGTTCTTCACATTACATGCCATTGCAACGATGGCATTTGACAGCGTTTCTTTCAAAGCTGTAGTTTCTAACGGATTAGTTCTTGATAAAAATGGCAATAAAATGTCAAAACGACTGGGCAATGCCGTCGATCCTTTTTCTACAATTGAAAAATACGGTTCCGATCCGCTTCGCTGGTATATGATCACCAATGCGTCGCCATGGGACAACCTGAAATTTGACGTTGATGGCATTGAAGAAGCCAGAAGAAAATTTTTCGGCACACTCTATAACACTTATTCTTTTTTTGCACTTTATGCCAATGTAGATGGCTTTCGGTATGCTGAACCAGAAGTACCATTAGCTGAACGGCCTGAAATTGATCGCTGGATACTGTCATTGCTTAACACGCTGATTGACGAAACCAACACTTATTACAACACGTATGAGCCTACACGCGTAGGACGAGCCATTGCGGAATTTGTCAACGATCATTTAAGCAACTGGTATGTACGCCTCAATCGCAAACGATTCTGGGGAGGAGATTATGACAGAGACAAGATTTCAGCTTATCAAACATTATATACATGTTTGGAAACGGTAGCACGGCTTATGGCTCCCATTGCACCTTTCTACGCCGATCGCCTTTACCTCGATTTGACATCGGTAACCGAAAAAGACAATGCAGTTTCAGTCCACATTGCTTTATTCCCCGAAGCCAACCCGCAATATATAGACAAGAAATTGGAAGAACGAATGGAGTTGGCACAATCCATCTCTTCGATGGTACTTGCGTTACGTAAAAAAGTGAATATCAAGGTGCGGCAACCCCTTTCGAGCATGCTGTTACCTGTGAAAGACGCAACCATACGCAACCATGTCGAGTCCATACAATCGCTGATTTTGAACGAAACAAACGTCAAGGAGCTTCGTTTTGTGGATAATACAGCCGGAATATTAATTAAACGCGTGAAACCTGACTTCAAGAAATTAGGGCCTCAATTTGGGAAAATCATGAAACAGGTTTCCAATGCCATTGCATCAATGAGTCAGGAATCGATCGCTCAGCTTGAACAAAACGGGTCTTTCCCTTTTGCCATTGAAGGGCAACAGGTTTCTATTGCAGCCACAGATGTAGAAATTATTTCGGAAGACATTCCCGGCTGGCTTGTTGCCAATGAAGGCAATCTGACAGTAGCTCTCGACATCACGCTCACTGAATCGCTTTTGCAGGAAGGAATTGCACGTGAGTTGGTCAATCGCATTCAAAACCTTCGAAAAACGAATGGTTATGAAATTACTGATCGCATCTCGATACGCATTTTACGATCAGAACAAATCGAAGCAGCCGTGCAAACATACACTAATTACATAGCCAGTCAAACTTTGGCAAACAGCATCACGTTTGTTTCACAAATAGAGAATGCAACAGAACTTGATTTTGAAGCGTTTACGGTTTCTGTTCAGATTGAAAAAGCGTAAAATCATAATGATGTTAAAAATAAAAAACCGTATGGTTATGTCTGTATGATTGGCTAATTTAGCAGTCCGAAATAACGTCTTAAAATGTGTTGACCATGTCAGAAAAAACAAGATATTCAGATCCGGAATTAGAGGAGTTCCGTGCCATTATTTTAGATAAACTTGCAAAAGCAGAACATGATTTTGAACTGCTTAAATTGAGTCTGACCAACATGGACGGCAACGATACTACGGACACTTCTCCCACATTCAAGGTGTTAGAAGAAGGCGCTTCTACGTTGTCGAAAGAAGAAGCAGGCCGCTTAGCACAGCGCCAAATGAAATTCATTCAACATTTACAAGCAGCTTTAGTTCGTATTGAAAACAAGACATACGGCATTTGTCGCGAAACCGGCAAACTCATTCCTAAAGAACGATTGCGTGCTGTACCGCATGCTACACTGAGTATTGAAGCCAAATCGAGCGGCAAATAACATTTCACAGTAACATAAGGGCACGGCAGGCGGAAACGACAACTCCGGTTGCCGTTTTTTGTTACAAAAAATAGAAAAATCAGACGTAATGAACATTGCTGCAATGGCAACTTAACAAGAAATCAGAACACAAAGCTTATGCCGCTAACTAAACGCATTATTCCTTGTTTAGACATCAAAGATGGACAAACTGTGAAAGGAATCAACTTTTTAAATATTCGTGCCGTGGGCGATCCGGTTGAGTTGGGAAGCCGTTACGCACAGATGGGTGCTGATGAATTGGTTTTTTTAGATATCACCGCTACGCACGAAAAGCGGAAAACCCTTTCCGAACTCGTCACACGCATTGCCCACCACATCAATATCCCGTTTACGGTAGGAGGCGGGATTTCGAGTGTGGAAGATGTTTCAACTTTGCTTCAAGCTGGCGCTGACAAAATTTCGGTCAATTCGGCGGCTGTTCGCAATCCACAATTGATTAACGAGCTGGCGCATCAATTTGGTTCCCAATGCGTCGTGTTAGCTATTGACACAAAGTTCGTCGAAGGTGAATGGATTGTATTTCTCAATGGAGGTAGAATTCCAACCACTATTCGCACTTTTGACTGGGTAAAACAGGCCGTTGAGTTAGGCGCAGGCGAAATTCTACTAACCTCGATGGATCATGACGGTACCAAAAATGGCTTTGCAATAGAACTCACGAGACAGGTTTCAGAAAGTGTGAATGTCCCTGTGATTGCCAGTGGCGGTGCCGGAAGTATGGAACATTTTGTGGATGTGTTTAATGAAGGAAAAGCAGATGCCGCTTTAGCAGCCGGCATTTTCCATTATGGAGAAATAGAACTTCCTGCTTTGAAGCAATTCTTGCACGAAAAAGGCATTGAGGTTAGGCGATAGATAATTGTTCACCCAATAACCATTCGACTCATTACTCACTAAAAAGAAATTCACGAATTCTATATGCATCAGTTTTACGCACCAGACATCGAACAAACTTCATTTCTACCGGAGGAAGAATCGCTACACTGCACCAAAGTATTACGATTGACCGACGGAACGGCTATTTCCATCTCCGATGGTAAAGGAACCCGTTTTGTTGCCAATATTGTTCACGCTCATCCCAAACAGACGCTTGTTAAGATCGTTAAGCATGTGCACGAGCCACGCAATGAAACAAGGTTGACGCACATTGCCATTGCACCGACCAAAAGCAAAGACCGCATGGAATGGTTTGTCGAAAAAGCCACCGAAATAGGCATTGATATCATCACACCTGTTTTTTGTCATTTCTCCGAACGGAAAAGTATCTCCGCAGAGCGACTTGAAAAAGTTGCCATTGCTGCCATGAAACAATCGCAACGTGCCTATTTACCCATAATCAATGCATCTTTGTCATTGCACGAATTATTAAAACAAACAACAGAAAAACAACGTTTTATAGCCCATTGCTATGAAGAAGAACGCACACTGCTCCAAAATGTGTACAAACCAGACAGTAGTGCCATTGTTCTTATAGGGCCAGAAGGAGATTTCACACACGAAGAGATTGCCGAAGCGCTTCAACATGGATTTTTACCTGTTTCTTTGGGGAATAATCGATTACGAACCGAAACAGCCGGTATAGTAGCTTGTCACACCATGCAACTACGGCGAAATTGATAATTATGTTTGCAGCCTTGTGGAGGAAGTAGTTTAGCCAAACAGTAAACCGAACAGCAGCACCAGAACAAAACCATTAACAAAACCGGCAAGTGTCTGCAAAGGTGTGTGAACTCCGAGAATAAGACGAGATGCAGCCACGGCGGCAGCAATGAAAAGAGTAGCAACTATAAGCGCTACAGGATTTAAGATATAGTGAATCGACACTACAAAAATGCCTCCGAATAAACCACCCATTGCCGAAAGGTGTGCACTCATTTTCCATGCCAGATTAATCAACATCAGCGTAACAACACCCACAGCGCTACCTACAATCATCATCACAAACCACAAAGGCATGTTGACCTTCCAGAGGTAAAAAGCGCAGAAAAGATACAAGACAAACGAAAAAAGGTATGGAAGTGTTCGCTCTTGTCGTTTCTCTAAATTGATTGAACTAACTTTTCCTGCTTTCATGAAAAAGAAAAGAATCAAAGCAGGCATCAAAGCAGTGCAGACAAACACAATGATTCCCACAATGAGTTTGGGCAAGAAAGGCACTACCTGAAAACGTGCTGTGCTAAAGAACAGCAAGAGACCATATGTTGGGACAAACAATGGACTGAAAAGAATCGAAAGAAAGGAAGCAAGTCGCTTCATAGTCTACAGTGTTTGAAATTGATATCCTTGTTGTTGAAGAAACCGAATTGTTTTGGGTAAAGCTGTTAACACATTCTCTTTTGCTTTCAATGAATCATGGAAAACGATAATCGATCCATTACGCACATACTTTTGCACATTTCTCAAAATACGTTCGGGCGTGAAAGCCCTGTTATAATCACGTGTGATCAAATCCCACATTACCACTTGATACTGCTTGCTCAATGCTCTATAAAGCGCCGGAGTCAATTGACCATGAGGCGGTCGCATCAACTTAGAATCAATGAGATAAGACGCTGCATCAACGTTCGCTAAATAATCTTTTACATTCCAAGAAAAACCTTTGATGTGATTGAATGTATGATTGCCAACATGATGTCCCTTTTCAATTACTTCTTGAAATAATTCAGGGTACTTTCTTACGTTATCTCCGACACAGAAAAAGGTGGCTTTTACACCAAACTGATCTAAAACAGCTAACACTTCAGGTGTCACTTCCGGCACAGGCCCATCGTCAAAGGTCAAATAAACCACCTTTTGCCTTTCCTTCTTTCGCCACCAAGCAGAAGGAAATAACCACGGCAAGAAAAACAACGGACGTTCAATGAACATAAAAATCAAAAGAAGTTGTCGGCATCACTGCCGACAACCTTTCTCTTTAAGATTGTACATGAAACAAGTTAGCAAACTGCTCAAATTTAGGATAATACTTATCCATCAATGCTTTCCGGTTGTACTGGTGAGCGTAGTACAAGACGTTACGCAGAGAGGCTAAGTTAGTTGAAATTTGATCTGTCACGCTGTTCATCTGTTTTTGATTTAAGCCGGCATACCAATCTAAATTCAATGAACTGTTCTTAGCAACATCATTCATGATAGCATCTCCTTGATCCATTTTACCCAGTTCATAATATGCGCCGGCAAGGAATGTCGAGAAATAGTCATTAGGTACTGTTTTTGATGGAATTACCTCCATGGCATAATTCAACACCTGCAAAGCTGAATCGCGCTTGTTTTCAGCGATCAGGCCTTCGGCCAATGTCACAAATTGCATACGGAACGTGGTGCACATGCGCAAGATGTTTTCGTCTAAATACACGTGAGGATCCTGGATGTTGCCCCAGCGGAACTTATGCATCATGTTGTCATACATTGCTTTTGTGTTCACGGTTCCGCCTTCTTTATAAATAGGAACAATGCGTTGGGCAATCCCTTCTTGCTGAAAATAGTTGCTCATGCCCAGGTACATATTATTTCCCACCGTGTTGGCAAAATACATAGGACGCTTCCATTGATTTGTTTCCAACATATCGAGAATCATCATATCGGCTTTTGTAACCTGACGTCGCAATTTGATGTTCATGACAGGAACAATTTGATCGGCTAACTTAGGATTGACGGTACCTGTTTTAAGCACCTGATCCTTATTTACCTTCATAATCAGATTCGATGTTGGGAATATATCATGTCCCATCGGATCTTTTGTCTGAGGATTCGTGCTAAGTACAAACTGCAAGGCTAATGAGAGATCGACTTTTGTACTGTCTTTGGGATCGGCTACATACGCCACATCATGGTTTCCTTCGGCATATTGCGCGGGAGTCCACGAAATTGGCAGTGGTGCCGATGTGTAGGCGGGACGTTTCATTTGAGCAATGTACCAGTCGGTCTGTAAATAGCTAAGATTGCAAACGCGCACATCCGGTCGAAGGCCTTCCACTTCAATACTATACCACAACGGGAATGTATCATTATCGCCGTTGGTGAAGATAATTGCATTCGGAGCCAGCGAGTTAAGATAATTAGCGCCAAAATCGCGAGCAGTGTAACGATCAGAACGGTTATTGCTTGCCCAGTTTTGTGATATCAAAATGGCAGGCACCGTTAATCCGATCACAGTAGCAATGATTGCACTAACCGGATGCGAGAATGTTTTTCGAAGATACTGCGCGATGGCCAAAACGCCAAACCCGATAAAGATAGAAAAAGCATAGAAAGAGCCGGTGTAGGAATAGTCGCGTTCACGTGGCTGCAAAGGTGTTTGATTCAGGTAAACAATGATGGCGATTCCTGTCAAAAAGAAGAGTGTAAAGACGATCCAAAACGTTTGCTTTCCTTTCGTTCCGGCATACATCAATAAGAAAAGAAGTCCAATGATACCCATGATGAGTGGCAGCATGAAATAGGTATGTCGTCCCTTGTTGTCCTTCATATCCGGAGGCAACGTGCTTTGATTTCCTACCAATAGGTTATCGATAAAATTAAATCCTGTAATCCAATTACCCCGATCTACTTCACCGTACGACTGCTTATCGTTTTGCCTTCCACTGAAATTCCACATAAAATAGCGGAAATACATAAAGTTAAGCTGATAACCAAAGAAAAACTCTAAGTTTTGTGCAAAAGAAGGCATCTTGCCTTGTGCACTTTGGCCACAGGGAGAATAATTGACTGTTTCGGCAGGCTGTCCTACCCACGAGGTGTATGCCTGAACATGATTAGGTTGATCACTGTACATGCGAGGAAACAGCATGTTAAAGACCGGATCGTAAACCGGAGTTTCTTTGTATCCGGTAATAATATACGCATCTTTATCACCCGGGTGAGCTTTTGGTTTTTTACTCCATATTGCACTACCCTCTTTTTGAACCGGCGAACACATGCCATTGCCACTTGGTTGCCATTTGTAATCAGCCGTGTACATAGGGCCGTACAACAACGGATGGATATCGCCATATTGCTCACGGCTCAAATAACCCATCAAAGAGAAAACATCGCTGGGGCCATTCTCATCCATAGGCGGTTGTGCCGAAGAGCGAATGAGCACAACTGCAAATTGAGAATAGCCAATTAATATCATAGCTACCCCTAACACGATGAGGTTCAACAGGCGACGAGTGACATGCACCTTCTTAATCAGCAAGAAATAGACCAAAGCGAAAAGAATCACTGCGGCTACCCAAACACTTTTTCCCAGAAACGGAGCGCCTGAAAGTGTGATAGCCAGAATAAACGCAAAACGCGCCATCTTTTCATTTTTCCCTTTCTGTGTTGCATAGATTGCCCAAGCGAATACGACAGCTACAATAATGGCATAAGCAATCACTCCGCTATTGAAAGGCATCCCTAATGTGTTGACAAAGAAAAGCTCCACAAAGCTTGACAACCAGAAAAGACTGGGAATAATTCCATAAAAGATAGCCGCTAAAATGGCGATTGCTGCTACAAAGGCTACGAAGGCACTTTTTGAGGAATGTTGATGTTTCCGAAAATAAAAGATCATGACCAACGCAGGGATCGTCAACAAGCTGAGCAAGTGCACTCCAATTGAAATGCCAATTGCGTATGCAATGAGCAACAGCCAACGATCGGAATGCGGTTCATCGGCCACTTCCGACCATCGTAACATGGCCCAGAAACTAAAAGCTGTCGATAGTGCCGCAAAGCTGAATACATCTGTTTCGGTGGCTGAAAACCAGAAAGAATCGGTGAAAGCAAAAGCCAATGCCCCTACTAAACCGGCACCCCAGATTGTCAACATTTTGCCGACGGTCAAGTCATCTTCCGATTTCACTAAAACGGTGCGTGCTAAAATTGTAATTGTCCAAAACAAAAAGAGAACAGCTCCTGCACTATTGAGGACGGAAATGCGATTCACCCAAGCGCTTACATGCGACGGATCGGAAGCAAAAAGCGAGAAGAAATGGCCTACCAACGAGAAAAACGGGTATCCGGGTGGGTGTCCGATTTCTAACTTAAACGCCGTGGTAATAAACTCCGGACAGTCCCAAAAGCTAACCGTGGGTTCCATCGTAAGGAGATAGACCACCGCAGCAATGACAAATACCATCCATCCCAAAAGGACATTTATACGTTTAAAACGCTTCATAAAAGGTAATTTAGGCTTATCAATGTGTGAATGTATTTTTTACGATGGCAAAGATACAAAATAATTCCATTGACATTTGCAAATAATGCAGCATTGCAAACGATAAAGTGGCATATTGCCGTCTCTTTCGCTGAACGGTAGCACCGGCATCAAAAAACAAGTACCTTTTACGTGTCATGTCACGATATTCCATATCGATAATGACATAGCCGTATCCGAAGATTAACAACGGGGTGTGCATCGAATCATTGTCTTTGAAACATGAACTTGGTATGGGCGTGGCACGGACATGTTATGGAAGGAATTCTGTCATAATTTCGCTTCTCCGAAGCTGTGGAAATCAATGAATGTTCTGTTAGAAATAAAATTATGGTAGCATTAACGTATAGCATTTGCAAAATTAAGCTCCGTAAGAGCCACATTGTAAAAAGTAAAGGCGACTTCATAGTCAAATATAGTATTTCTTTTTATGTTACACAACATATAAATTTATTGGCACAGGTGCGACGTAAGTGTTATTTTTACACCCATTGATTTTGGCGCCCAGATAAACGATTTATTCAGACCTGAATAATTTGTTTTTATTAAGTCGTTTGAAATTCGCATATTAACTGTTCTCATAATGGTAGGTCTAATTTTGATTTAATGTTCGTTATTGTACCAATGAGCATATTTCATGTTTCATGTACCAGTAAATTGTGTAATTTTGTTTTGAAATAAAGTTTAGGTAGTAAATATATGCTATGGTTGAAAATGAAGAAGTAGGGAATTATTACGAAAATAAAGATCGCTTTTATGTGGCGGTGGACTGTATCATTTTTGGATTTCACGAAGATGAGTTGAAATTGTTGTTAATCAGGCGGATGTTTGATCCATGCAAAGGCGAACTGTCGTTGATGGGTGGTTTCCTCAATAAAGGAGAAAGCATTGAGGCTGCAGCCGAACGCGTGTTACAAGAATTGACAGGCTTGGAAAATGTGTTTATGGAACAGATCGGAATCTTCGGGGAAGTGAATCGTGATCCTGGTGAACGGGTGCTTTCTGCTGCATATTATGCGCTGATTAACAGCGATGATTACGATAAAGTGTTAGCCGAAAGTCATCATGCGGTTTGGGTTCCGATGAAGGACATCCCTGAATTGATTTTTGACCATAACCTCATGGTAATGATAGCGCTGAAGCAATTAAAGCGGAAAGCATCCGTAGAACCGATCGGGTTTAAC
This sequence comes from Paludibacter sp., assembly GCA_027364655.1. Taxonomy (GTDB): domain Bacteria; phylum Bacteroidota; class Bacteroidia; order Bacteroidales; family Paludibacteraceae; genus Microbacter. The sequence goes on from DAHXOX010000036.1 coordinate 15,393, forward strand.
CTGTTACCGCAATATTTTACGCTACCACAATTGCAGACGCTCTACGAAGCCATTTTCGGTGAGACGCTCGACAAACGAAATTTTCGGAAAAAGGTGCTGTCAATGGATGTTTTTGAAAAAACGGACGAAAAAGACAAGAGCAATTCCAAGCGGGGAGCTTTTTATTACCGTTTTGATTATGATAAGTATAATGCGTTGATGCAGAATGGTTCCCATTTTGCCTTATAGCAATCGCCGATTATTTGTCGTAAAAAGCTAAAACGCGTGACGATTTGCAACGAAGTTCTGTAAAGGGACAGAAATGTAAACCTGAATCCATACACAAGAGTTTGTAACTGCTTTCTTTCGTGGCACGAATTTTTTTTACCTATAAAAGCTGCTAATTTATTCCTGTACCACACGATTAACGAGTGAACCGGTTTTTGTAGAAACCGGAAAGGGAAGCCGTGCATATTTCATTCACGGGGTGACTCCCAATCACCCCGTGAGTAGGCTGAATAAATGTTAAGGAAATAGTTGTTTTAATACCGGCGTAAGGATAGTGTATGACAGAAGGATCATTGGAAGATCACTGAAGGTACACTGAAGGAACGACGGAGGATCATCGAAGGTGCCACGCCTGAAAGTGGGAGGATAGTCGGACGATAGTCGGAGGATACTCGGACGATGGTCGGAGGATCAATTTTGCTGACTGAAGAATGAAAAGAACAAATAAACGGATTTCAGCCGCTGAGAATTGGCAAAAGGGGGATGCCACAACGTGAAATTTTGCCGTCTATTTATGTTGCAAATATAGTCATTTTTTTTGAAAAAACAAAATATATTATTTCACTCACGGGGTGACTGGGAGTCACCTCGTGAGAAGGCTAACATTCATATTGTTTTTTAGAAACTGCAAAGAGAAGTTATGCCTTTCTTTCATACATTGTGTTTGCTAACGATTTCTTGCAAAAAAGTGCAGAAAATGTTTGGAAGATAAAAAAATAATGGTGACCTTTGAGGCAGATAATCTTTCACTCACGGAGTGACTTCCTGCTAGTGCATGTCTGTGACCCATGCTATAACAAAAGAAGAAATATCGATTGAATAAAGCCAATAAGATACTTGGCATAGGTTGCAAAACTGACACAGCGGGAGATTTACACGCATATTACCACCAAAGGATTTGACCAGATATAAAGTCCATTGGATAATTTAGATATTGAAGAATATGCATTGAAAATAAAAAATTATACTAATTTTGCACTACAATGTTTCTGAAAAACATTACTAAACCCAATAATTTAAGGTTTCTATAGGGGAAACTATCAAATTAAGGGAGAAATTAATATCAACTTGAGTATCAAAATAGTAATATTTATATCAAAAACCTCTAAGGCAAATATATGAGAAACTAAGTTTCTCATAGCGG
>DAHXOX010000038.1 GCA_027364655.1 Paludibacter sp.
TTTGTGCTCAATTGATCTTCCAACTGGTTGCCAACGTAAAGTTGCGACACCAACGTGTATAGGTATGGATCGGTTGTCGACCAAAGATGTGGGCCAACCACTTCCATTGTTGTTGACGACATGGTGTCTTTCACGATGATACGTGATGACTTTGCCACTAATTTCCCGCTGGCATCATACAGTTGCGAATGAATGATTATTGGCTCTTTTGTGTCTTTAACCGCCGTTTGAAACTGAACATCCAAGGTGGCTTTCTCTTCGTTCACCTCAGGCGTTGTCACGTATATGCCCCACTGCGTAAAACGATCCGGATTGGTGAAAACTAAACGGACATTGCGATAGATTCCCGAGCCGGAATACCATCGGGAGTTAGGTTGTTTGGAATTATCAACTCTTACGGCTATTACATTGGGTTTATTCCAATGCAGGTAAGGCGTCAGGTCATATCGAAATGAAATGTAACCATTGGGTCGAAATCCCAAAAAGTGATCATTGATCCATACTTTGCTGTCTCTGTAAATGCCGTCAAAATCGATGAAAACTTTTTTGCCTTCTAATTTCTTGTCTAAGGTAAATGTTTTGCGATACCAACCTAATCCGCCATCCAAGTAACCACCTCCATACCCTGCTGGGCTTTTTTCATCAAAAGGCAGTTCAATACTCCAGTCATGTGGTAAATCAAGTTTGCGCCATGACGCATCATTAAAGGTGGATGACTGTGCATTGGCTATATCTCCTAAGTGGAAACGCCAGTTGTCGTCAAAATTGTTGATCAATCGGGGATTGCTTGTCGAGTGACAAGCCGCTGACGTGAGTAAGAACAACGCCAGAAGCATGGATTGCATAATTTTTTTCATACACTGAAATTTAATGAGTTAACTGTTATTGCGTGACCGAAAGAATATAAATTGTGGATCATGTAACTCTGCTAATTTGTGGATGTCGCAAATTCTATTTTTCCCTCCAAAGATATTCAATAAATCACAATCTTTCAAACCATTTCATCTGATTTTTGCTCTTTTTTATGAAGATAGACTGGGAAAAGAGGTAATTCTTGTCATTATTATCTTCCCAGTATGTTGTCCATCGACACTGGTTAGTTTCAAAAGATCAATTCCTTCTTGTAAATTTTCACCAATGTTTTTTTGACTATTTGCTTTATTTTATTACATCAAACAACCAGACATAGTTGTCGACACCCTGAATGCATGAAACCGCCGAAATCTCTATTTCGACATTGCCGCGTTCTAAACCTGTTAATATAATAAATGGTGGGTGCAAGCTCACCATTTTACTTTTTGATTTACCAAATCCTTATTGATGATCAATGTATGATAATGTTATTGTTACATCTGATACATCACGTCTGTTTATAAATATGTCACTGAATTATCTCTATGGCTTTTTTGATGCGACGAAGCGTTTCTTCTTTACCGATAATGGCTGTGAGATCGAAGATGTGAGGTCCTTTAGAAGCGCCTACCAAAGCGATACGGAAGGGATTCATAATATTCCCCACTTTGTACTCTTTATTTTTGATCCATTCCATTATCCGAATTTCGTCCTCCTCTTTTTTTAATCCAAAGTCATCCATTGTTTCGATTTGTGCCATTAATTCCGAAAGTTGTTGTCTTGTTTCAGGTTTCCAGTGTTTCTGCACCGATTTTTCGTCGTAAAGAGTAGGTGCTACAAAAAAATAAGAGGTCGTTTCCCAAAGCTCCTGAGCAAAATTGATTCGTTCTCTCATGAGGGCAATCACATCAGCAACCGTTTTGTTTTCGACAACCACCTCTTTTGAAGCCAAAATTGATTGAAAACCACGAACAAGTTCGTCCACGCTTTTTTGTTGCAGATAATGATGATTGAACCATTTTGCTTTCTCAAAATCAAACTTGGCTCCGCTTTTGCTGCACCGTTCAAACGAAAATTGTTCAATCAGCTCTTGCATGGAGAATATTTCCTGATCGGTTTCTGGATGCCATCCCAGCAGTGCTAAGAAATTGATTACGGCTTCAGGATAGTAGCCTGTTTCACGGTAGCCGGTTGAAATATCTCCTGTTTTTGGATCTTTCCATTCAAGCGGAAAGACTGGAAATCCAAGACGATCGCCGTCACGTTTGCTTAGTTTTCCATTGCCTTCTGGTTTTAGCAAAAGAGGAAGATGGGCAAATTGCGGCATGTTCTCTTCCCAACCGAACGCTCGGTAAAGCAACACATGCAAGGGTGCCGATGGCAACCATTCTTCACCACGGATAACATGCGAAATTTCCATCAAATGATCATCCACTACATTTGCTAAATGATAAGTAGGCAGACCGTCAGATGATTTGAAAAGGACTTTGTCATCTAAAATAGACGAATTGACGACTACTTCTCCACGAATGACATCAAACACATGAATTTCTTCGTTCGGCTCAATGCGAAGGCGAACCACATATTGCTCTCCATTGTTTATCCGTAGTTGCACTTCCGATTCGGAGAGTGTCAACGAATTGCACATCAAAATGCGTGTAGATGCATCATATTGAAAATTTTTAATTTCCAATCGCTTGGCTTCTAACTCTTCGGGTGTGTCAAATGCGTAGTACGCCTTGCCTTCGCGAAGAAGCTGATCAACAAAGCGTTTGTAAATTTCTTTTCGTTCGCTTTGTTTGTATGGAGCATACGCACCTCCTTCTTTTACTCCTTCATCTACCTTGATACCAAGCCATTGAAGCGACTCGTTGATATATTCTTCGGCGCCGGGAACCAAACGGGCGGCATCGGTATCTTCAATACGCAACAAAAAGTCACCTCCGTGTTGTTTGGCAAAGAGATAATTATATAAAGCAGTACGCACACCGCCAATATGCAGTGGCCCTGTAGGACTTGGGGCAAACCGAACTCGAACTTTCATTTGTAAATAATTTTGATATTAGAGGACGTTTGAAACTTGCAAATAAATTAAGGAATAGGATTTAAGCGCTATTTAGTGCCCGTTTCATTTTATAGGTTGATATTGGATAAATAAAGCCATCTATCGGGTAATAAAGAACGTGAGAAGAAATGGTTCTTCTCACGTGTAATGCTATAAAAGCGACTCGAGCATGGTTCTCTCCAATCGCAAATATGTGTTAAATAGACAAAATGCGAAGCACCTCCATAAGCTGTTTATCCACCGGCTTTTCATCTTTAATCGCCTTGCTGAATGGCACATATACAATTTCATTATTTACGATGCCAATCATCACATTGCGTTGATCTTCGAGTAATGCGTCAATTGAAGCAGCGCCCATACGACTTGCCAAAATCCGATCATTGGCAGTTGGTGAGCCGCCTCGTTGAATATGTCCTAAAATGGTGACACGATAATCATATTCAGGATATTTTTCTTTCAATCGGTTTGAGATTCCAATGGCGCCGCCGGTAATGTCGCTTTCGGCTACCAGCACAATACTGCTGTTTTTTGATTTTCGGAAGCCTTGCTCAATTAATTCATTCAACTGATCGGTATTTGTTACTATTTCAGGAATGATGGCTGCTTCGGCTCCTGAAGCAATAGCGCCATAAAGTGCTAAAAAACCGGCATCACGCCCCATCACTTCAATAAAGAAAAGGCGTTCGTGTGAACTGGCAGTGTCGCGTATTTTATCCACTGCTTGAACAATCGTGTTGAGCGCTGTGTCGTATCCTATCGTATAATCGGTGCCATATAAATCGTTGTCAATTGTTCCGGGTATGCCTATGATGGGAATATCCGAATACTCTTGTGAGAAAACGCGCGCTCCGGTAAAAGTCCCATCACCGCCAATCACCACTAAAGCATCAATTTCTTCACGTACCAGATTTCCATAAGCCATTTTCCGGCCTTCAACGGTTTTGAATTCCATGCTTCGTGCCGTCTTAAGTTTGGTGCCGCCTTGCTGAATGATGTTGCTGACATCTTGCGTTTGAAATTCTTTAATTTCGCCGGCAATCAACCCTTTATAACCACGGCAAATCGCTTTTACCCGAATACCATGATAAATTGCTTTTCGCGTTACGGCACGCAATGCGGCATTCATTCCCGGAGCATCTCCTCCTGAAGTAAGTACTCCAATACACTTTAATTGATACATGCTATTTTAATTATTAGTTAGTTGAGAGGCAATGTCTTTAACTTTTTCGGCAACTTTTTCCATCAACCACGTTGGAGTGGAAGTCGCGCCACAAATACCTACTGAGGTAATATTGGCTAAAGACTTAGGGTTAATGTCTTCGATTTTGAAAATCAAATGAGAGTTTGGATTGGCTTTTTGGCATTCGTCAAAGAGCGCTTTCCCGTTTGAGCTCTTTTCGCCACTGACAAAAAACACTACATCGTGATTTTGTGCAAAGATACGAATATTTGGGATGCGATTGGCTACTTGTCGGCAAATCGTGTCCACATGTTCAAAAACAACGTTCGCACTGATTCTGTTTTGAATATTGTCTATCAAATCATTGAATCCGTTCAGCGATTTTGTGGTCTGAGAAAAGAGGTAAATGTTTTTGTTAAAGTCAATGCGATCCAAGTCGTCCGGATGTTCCACCACAATGGCGTTGTTTTCCGCTTGACCAAGCAATCCAATCACTTCGGCATGGCCTTTTTTCCCGTAAATCACGATTTGCCACTCCTCTTTCGGATGAGTTTCGTAAGCTGTTTTTACACGTTGCTGCAAACGTAGCACTACCGGACATGTTGCGTCAATAATTTGAGCACCAAGTTTATGCAACGTCTCATACGTAGATGGTGGCTCTCCATGTGCACGAATAAGAACCCGATGCCCTTTGGCTTTTTCAACGGTGTCTGCGTAAAGCGTGATCATCCCCTTGTTGTGAAGACGTTCTACCTCAAGTTCATTATGTACGATATCTCCTAACCCATATAATGGTGTCGATGTTTGCAATTCATTTTCTGCTTTTTCTATTGCTCTGACTACTCCGAAGCAGAAGCCGGAGTGATCATCTATGTCAATTTTAATCATTTCAATAAGTTGAGTGTTTAACGCTGCAAAATTAACACATGATTGAAGAGAATGTACCAACCAACCCTCTATTTATTGTTTATCTTTGCATATTATTCCTTTGTTGCCTTTTGATGTCAATGAAGGAATGAAGAGTATGAAATTTTAAATGAATCTTTTATGTTGACTATAAAGAATTTACATGCATCAATAAATGGAAAGGAAATTTTGCGTGGCATTGATCTCACGGTGAATGCAGGCGAAGTTCATGCTATCATGGGTCCCAACGGATCGGGGAAAAGTACCTTGTCGGCAGTGCTGACCGGCAATCCGCTTTTCACGGTAACACAAGGGGAAGTCTTTTTTAATGGCAAAAACCTGTTGGAAATGAAGCCGGAAGATCGTTCGCGCGAAGGTATCTTTTTGAGTTTTCAATATCCGGTCGAAATACCCGGTGTCAGTATGGCCAATTTTATGCGTACTGCTATTAATGCTCATCGTGGTTACAAAGGATTGGAGCCTATTTCGGCATCCGATTTTTTGAAATTGATGCGTGAAAAGAAAGAATTGGTGGAACTGGACAGTAAATTAGCGAGCCGTTCGGTGAACGAAGGGTTTTCGGGTGGAGAAAAAAAACGCAACGAGATTTTTCAGATGGCCATGCTTGAGCCTAAACTCTCGATTCTCGACGAAACAGATAGCGGGCTCGACATTGATGCGCTTCGTATTGTGGCCGAAGGTGTGAATAAGCTAAAACGAGATGATAATGCTTGCGTTGTGATTACTCATTATCAGCGTTTACTCGATTATATTAAGCCCGATATTGTGCATGTTCTTTATAAAGGCAAAATTGTGCGTACCGCAGGAGCTGAATTAGCGCTTGAGTTGGAAGAACGCGGTTATGAATGGATCAAGCAACAAGTGGATGAAGAGTAATGCCGCTTGTCCCTAAAACTTATCAATCTCTGAATGATTACTATACGTTTCGCTTTCCCATTGTATGAAGTCTTGTCAACAAACGAGTTCATTTTGAATAGTGCTTTTCAATAAGAGCTTGGGAAGGCGAAAGTCAAACGTATTTACGATAATAAGATTATGTCAACAGAAAAAACATATATAGAACTATATCAACAATTCAGCCATGCCATTCAAAAGCCGTGTGCCCCTTTGTTGAACGCCCCGCGTGATGCCGCTATGGATGCCTTTATCCGCATGGGGTTCCCTTCTTCAAGTTTAGAGGATTATATGTACACCGATTTATCTTCAGCTTTTGCTGTGGACTACGGGCTAAATATTAACCGGTTATCTATTCCGTCAAGTCCCAATGACGTGTTTCGGTGCGATGTGCCGGGTATTACTTCGTGGGTTTATTTTGTGGTGAACGATAGCTTCTACATAGCGCCTCATCAACCGGCATTGCCCGATGGTGTGATCGTCTGTGGCCTCAATGAAGCGGCTGAAAAATATCCTAATTTGTTAAAGCAATATTATAATCTATTGGCACCTAATAATGAGGTTGCTACGGTTGCTTTTAATACGGCTTTTGCACAAGACGGATTCTTTATGTACGTGCCTAAGGGCGTTACGCTTGCAAAACCTATTCAGTTAGTGGATATTATGCGCTCTGATGTGGATTTTATGGCAAACAGTCGTAATTTAATCATTATCGATGAGGGTGCTAAAGCTCAGTTTCTGGAATGCGCGCATACTGCCGATGGTGTCCAGTTCTTAAGTAACCGCGTGACGGAAGTTTTTGTCGGTGAGAATGCTACGTTCGACTATTACTCATTAGAAAATACACACAACAAAACGACAAACATTGCTTCTTTGTATCTGCGGCAGGCAGCTTCCTCCAATGTGTTGGTTAATGAAATCGTTTTGCATAACGGATTGACTCGTAATGATGTGAAGATCGATTTGCAAGGAGAGTATTGCCAGACTATGCTTTGTGGTATGGCTATTGGCGATAAAGCCGAGCATATTGATAACGCCACATTGCTCGTTCATGCAAAACCGCGTTGCAAAAGTCGCGAGTTGTACAAGTATGTGTTGGATGATTCGTCCGTAGGCGCTTTTACGGGGAAAATTTTAGTGGCTAAAGATGCGCAAAAGACGGAAGCCATGTTGACAAACCGGAATTTATGCGTTACACCGACTGCAAAAATGAAGACAAAGCCCCAATTGGAAATTTACGCTGACGATGTGAAATGTTCGCATGGCGCCACCATTGGCCAATTAGACGAAACCGCCCTATTTTACATGCGTACCAGAGGACTTTCGGAAGCCGATGCCAAGTTGTTGTTGATGTACGCGTTTATGGCTGACGTCATTGAAAACATTCGTATCGACGTGTTACAGGATCGCATACGAAATTTGGTGGAGAAACGTTTTCGTGGCGAACTGTCAAAGTGTACCGGTTGTGTAGTCTGCAAATAAGACGTTTATTTTTGACTATATCAAAAGGTAACTGTTTTTCGGAATAGTTGCCTTTTTATCTTAGGATCAATGATGTGGATGTTTTGTGTTCGTGGAAGCAAAATCCTACCAAGAAGATGCAAACTATGGCTGTACTTGCTACCGGGAGCGTCCACCACGGTGCTTTTTCCATCATCATAACAACTTGATCCGTTGTGCGTTGAACTCCGCTTATGGCAATAAAGAGTAACGTCCCGATGATGGCAAAAATCCACACTAATGCTGGGACTGGCTGTTTGTCCGGAAGATGACGCATCACTTTACTGGAAAATCCGTTATCGGGAATCTCTTGTTTGTGTTGTTTCAAGCGTTGTTTCAGTTGTCGATCGTTCATTTTATGATAACTTTAAAAAGGTATAAACTACTGCAATAGGTTAGCTAACTTCGTTTTACCTGCCGATACATACGATTTAAGAGTTCCCAAAGGACATTCCATCACTTTCGATGCCTGAGTATGACTCAATCCTTCCATATAGCAAAGTAAGATGGCCGTTCGTTCTTCGTGTCTCAACTTAGCAAGCGCATTGTAAAGGTCGGCATTTTCGGCTGAATAATCGTTCTCCGTATGATAATGGCGATCTACTTCATCAAGCGACACTTCTTCCCTCACTTTTTGTGCGCGTATGGAATCGTAGAAAACGTTGTAAGCAATACGAAACAACCACGTTGAAAAACCCGAAAGCCCCTGAAAACTGCTTAATTGCAGATAGGCCTTGATGAATGTCTCTTGTGAGAGATCGTCGCTGAGCGATGTATCACCCATCGTCAGGTTCAGAAAAAACCGTCGGATAGGTGATTGGTACTTTCGGACAAGCGGATCGAATGCATTTTTATTCCCGAATAACGTGACTTGCATGACCCACTTGAGGTCATCGGCATTACTCATTGTTGGGTGCGTTCGATTTATTTTTCCTTTCGACAAAGTAGCTGATGCCGTAAGCAATTCCAACCAAGGCCGGAATCAGTCCGAACGCCCAGGGGGAATCATATCCCATCAGAATCAAGCCGCCAATCGTCATTCCCAAACCGACGCCAAACCAAATCATGCCTTTCAATAAGTAACTCTTTTGATCTTCCTGAGGCCTTCTGAAAAAGTCTGCCGGCAAATCCCTGCCTGATTCAATCGCTTTTTCGTAGAGAGACACAAATTGTTGTTCTTTTTTGCGTTTGCTGTACATCACGAAAAAGACAATCAAAATAGCCGTTAGAAAAGGCATCGTAGAAATAATCACAATGCCAACCGATCCAAGTGAATTACCGTAATCATGGTGACCTGCCCGCAATTTCTCCAATTCGAACAATTGGTCAGGAGAAAGTTTGCTTTCCATCATAGACTGACTTTGATTTTGGCTCACTACCTGAGTAACGGTGTCCGAGGTCTTCGGGGAAGTAACAACTTTTGCTGTTTGAACAGCAATAACGCTAAATGCTAAAAACATCGCAAATAGCACTATAAATCCAATTTTTTTCATACCTGTAAATATTTAGAATGGGTTTGTTACAAGTTAGACGTAACGGACTTAGCGTTTGGATGAGTTCAATGCGATTTTTTTGCGACCTCAGAACATCAGGCTTTCAAGTTGCTGTGAATGTTCTTTCGTATTCACTTTTCCAACCACATGAGTGATGATTCCCTGTTCATTCAAAATGAAAGTAGTACGCAAAATCCCCATGTATTTTTTACCGTACAAACTTTTTTCCGCCCAAACGCCGCAGGCAGTGGCAAATATTTTTTCGGTATCGGCCAACAAGATGAAGTTCAACTGATATTTGGCCATGAACTTTTGATGCGAAGTGGGGCTGTCGGGACTGACACCCACAATTTGGTATCCTTTTGCCGTCCACGACGAAAGATTCTCGTTGAGATTGCAAGCCTCAGCGGTGCAACCGGACGTATTGTCTTTGGGATAAAAATAGAGAATGGTTTTTTTACCAATAAGATTTTTTGTCTCAAACGGATTTCCGTTTTGATCCTGAACCATCATGTCAGGTATTCGATCTCCAACTTGTAGCATAATTTTTACGATTTAATAGGTTTATATAATTATTGATTATCCGCTTTATCAACAGTGCAATAGCCTTCTATATCAAAACATTGCGCCTTTTCTATTGATTTGGTCGCAAGGTACAAAATATTCGTGCTGTTTTCCAAACAGATTGAAAATAACAGACAAAAGACAACGAATGAAAGGCCCTTTTCGTGAGATGATACTTTTGTTGCTTAGCACATTCCGTTTATTCCATTTTCATGTTTTTGGCTTTAAATGCTGCGCTAAGTTGTAGCATGGCCATACTTTTCACCTGTTCCATATTAGCAATGTTACTCCAGAAACGCACGGTTAACCAACAGGTATCCTGATGAACCTTAGTAAACAAAATTACTGGTTTATTCTTCGTTATAACATTGGGTATCTGGCTGATAACGTCGTTAATCGTGTCGTTAATGACGTTGGTATCCAACTCATCTCCCGACAACGAAAAATCAATTATCATCCGTCGTTGATCATTGCTAAAGGTCCAGTTAACGACGTTTTGCGAAAGCATTATCCCGTTTGGAATCATCACTTCGGCACCGTCGGCAGTGCTAATCGTACTGGTTCGCAATCCTATCTCTTTCACTTTGCCTGCCTGTCCGTTAACTTCAATATCATCACCAATTTGCAACGAGCCATCAAAAATTAAGATAATACCCGACACAAAGTTATTGACGATGCCTTGCAGACCCATACCGACACCAACACCTAAGGCGCCAATGATGATGGTGAGTTTATCAATCGGCAATCCCGACGCGGCAATGGCTAACAAATATCCGCCAATCAACACCAACAATCGAGTAATGAGCAATCGTGAATGTTGGCCTTTTGTCTTTGCTGTAACATCTTCTAATTCATTGCCTGTTTCACCAAACAAGAAAGTAATAACCCGTTGCAAAATATGCGCTATCCAGATGATCACGAAAAACAAGAGGACGCTTGACATTTGAAAGGAGATGCTTCCAATCGTTCTGGTCACCGTTAGAAAATCGCTGATGCCATTGCTTATGTAATGATAAATTGTAAGATTGGATGCCAGCATGATGAGCCACAGCAGCGCCATGATAAGAAGTAGTGGCAGCCTGATTTTGCTCGTTACCATAGAACTTTCAAAAGGTTTGTTGGTGCCTTTTTTCAATCGACTTGATTGCAGTTGCAACAAAAACATATCAATCACTGTTTCTGCAAAAATGGGTAATGTCACGGCCTGTGTAATGGTAAAAATGGCAGCGAAACCCAGTATACCCGACAAGGAAAATCGTCCGAATAGATTACTCATGATGGCGAGAATAGCTAACGCAATGCTTACGATTGTCGCAAGTTTAATCCATTTGAAATAAGGAGTTTCCTTTGCTAACTTTTGGATGAAACGAATCGCAAACACTGCGATGCTTGCATGTAACAACAAAAGCCATAAGCGCTGGAACAATGTCGGTTCGAGAAACAGACTGGTGACGGCAACAGCAATAAACAGTGCCACTAACATCATCCATGCACCCCACACAGAACGTTCCCATTTTTCATACATAATGACGGAGACCACCAATAACAACAGCAACGATTCAACGGTAACATAGGTGGTTGGAGCATAGGCGTCGAAAAAAGGCATAAGACTCAATAACACCACAAAAAGCGACATAACAGGATGGGTATTCAGATACTGTAAATGTAAAAAAGCAAAAGTCTCATCGTGTTTTCGGAATGCTTTCAACTGTCGACGCTTCATAAATAACCACACAAACAAGAGAATGGCAAGCACAATAATCAAGCTTCGTTGCCTCGAAGTCTGATTGATATAATAGCCTACTGCTTTTTGCTCATTTTCTAAAACATTGACGATGGGCTTAGCGCTTTTTGTTGAAACCGTATCGGGCAATGATTTCTGCCACAAGAAGTTTGTCTCTTTACCAAACAATTTCTGTCCGGCCCTGTCCAATCGATTGTCCATGATATTGAGCATGTTCGACAACGTGATAGCATTATCAGACACCTTAACCTTTAACGCGTTAAGGGTGTTTATTCCGTCTTTTGTCAAGCTATCCTCTCTGACCCATTTCCGCTCTAAGCGAATCAATTTTTTATCAAACGTTCTTCGAAGACTGCTATCTGCATACATTACACGAAAAATGGAATCTGACAATGCTGTTTTCAAACGCAATTTGGCATGATACACCGTATTGTATCTTTTGTTAAGTCGCGCTTCAATCAAATCATTTTCAGTTTCCAGGTTCGATGTGAAACTTTGATAAAGATAGAGATTCTTAATATTCGTCCCCGAACGACGCCGTCCTATATTCTGACGAATAAGGCTGATGTCATTCGAAATACGATCAAGGGTGCGTCCCATTCTCACCACTTCAAAACCCATTCTTGAACTGTCCATAATGTCATTCAACTTGTCATTCACGCGATCGATACTCATAATGTAATCGCTCATGGTAAGGGTGTCGACAGCCTCCATCATTTTTAAACGCAGAGCGTGCTCTATCCTTGCGTTTTTCGCTCTATTCAGACGGGCCAAGCTGTCGGAGACTATTTTCTTAGCCGATGATGAAGTCTGTATAACTGTAGGTTGATTTGTTTGTGAGAAAACAAGATTCCCCAATCCTATACTTAGAAGACTATAAAGAATCACCCTTTTCTTGATAAAAAAAGAGAAGTATTGGTTTATCTTAGCAAACATGATTATTTGTTTTATGGTTGGGGGTTTTTGTGTTTGTTGCACATCCTCTTTCTATTGCAGGTATTTCATGATGGCGATAATATCCTCATCGGCAAGATTGGCCTTTTCTGCCTCCTGATACGATTGATAAACGGCATTCCCCAGCGGTTCGTCCAACCCTTCTGCTTTGGCAAGACGTAAGTCTTTGGCTAAATGTCGTAAAGCAAAGGCAGCATTGAAATTATCCTGCAAAATAGCATCGCTCTTCATCTTGACGAAAGGACTCGCCATCGCGCTGTTGGCTAATATGGAGAATAAATCTTCCTTGCGGATTCCTTTCTGTTCGGCAAAAAGTGTCACTTCGGCCAATCCCTGTGTGATGATTCCCAGAAACACATTGGTAGCTAATTTGGCTGTATTTCCCGCACCGCATTCACCCACATAGACAGAAAGGCGTCCCAACTGATCGAACAAAGGTTTCACCTTTTCAAACACTTTTCGGTCACCTCCGG
>DAHXOX010000062.1 GCA_027364655.1 Paludibacter sp.
AGAAAGACATTCATGATGGAGGTGCCGGTGAAATAGTTGATAGGACAAATATTGATCACCTTGTCCACAATCCAGAAACGGAAATAATAGCTTCCCCAAAGTTTGTATCTTCCAGGTTTAATACGGCCAATCACCGCCCATTTGAAGCCAATGGCAAATAACGAAAGAATAGGCATCAGGGCAAAATACATCAGCAGCATGGTTCCCATTGAAAAAAACACGCCATTATCGGCCTGATAGTAATACGAATAAACAAAGAAAGGCCCTAACCACTCGATGCCAAACAAAAACAACAAAAAGATCATGGCGATACCCTGAGAGAATCCACATGTATAGTAACTTAGTTTTGAAGTATGATAAACGTCGCGTTCTTTTTTAGGTTCACGCTGAGATTTGGGTTGTTTCTTGGTAAGTTCAGTGGCTAAATCGGATAAGATAGGGTGTTTATACACATCCACAACCGACATGTTAGAAAAGATAGGATTTATCCGCATCTCCGAAACAACCAATGCCGCCAACAAGGAGTGACCGCCTAAATCGTTGAAGAAGTGATCGTCCATAGAGATGTTATCCCGATTGAAATTCTTTGCCATAATGGCCACCATCGCTTTTTCCAATACGGTGGACGGAGGGATGATCTCTTTTTTAGCAGAAAATGAAAGAGGCGTCTGAGGTGCAGGCAACCGCTTGCGATCAATCTTCTGACTGGTCGTCATAGGAAGTTCATCAATCACGTCAAGCGTTGAAGGAATCATGTAATAAGGCAATTTGAGGCGCAAAAGATCGGCAATCACTTCGCGATCAATTTCTACATCACGATCGACCACCACATAAGCCGACAATTGTTGTGTAGCGCTATCCAAAGCAACAGCCGCAGCCTGCACTCCATGGCATTTAATCAATAAGCCTTCGATTTCTGACAGTTCAACACGAAACCCTCTCACTTTAACCTGAGCATCGGCTCTTCCCAGAAAAACAATTTCACCATTTGAAGCATATTTGGCCAAATCCCCTGTTTTATAATAGCGCTTCGTAGAACCATTCAATCGGTCAGTTTCAATGAACTTCTGAGAAGTCAGTTCATCACGATGAAGATAGCCACGTGCTACACTCTCACCACCAATCAGTATCTCGCCCTCTTCATCTACTGCAACAAGTTCCATCTGTTCATTAACAATCGCCACCTCATATCCTGTTAATGGACGACCGATGGTTACCGCTTCATCCGGTTGTAAAACAGCATACGTGGCAATGACGGCAGCTTCCGTCGGGCCATAGGTGTTATAAACCATTCTGTTGGGTTTACACCAACGATGAGCAATATCCGAGGAACAAACCTCACCTCCGAAAATAAGTATTTTCAAATCAGGAATATCTTCCTTTACCATCGATAACAGCGTAGGAGCGCATGATAGAAATGTGATATGAAGTTCGTTGAGAATGGAAGCAAATTGATCGCCGGAACGCATAATATCGAATGTACCCACTACTAACGTGGCGCCCACCGATAAGGTAACCCATATTTCTTCAACTGAAGCATCAAAAGAAACAGAGAATCCCTGCAACACACGATGCGTATGATCGACAGGATAAATCGCTTGTGCACCAATAATATAGTTTACTACATTGCGGTGTTCGAGCAAAACTCCTTTCGGCTCGCCACTACTACCGGAAGTATAAATAATATAGCAAAGATTGTTGGACGATCTGTTGATAACAAGGGGATTGGTATCAGGATAACGATCCAACTCATGCAGTTGTTGGTCAACATTAAATACCGGATAATTGTCTAAATAGGAAGCAACGTTTTCGAGAATGCTATCGGCGGTTATCAGCGTTTTTGCTCCCGAATCGTGCATGATGAAATTAACCCGTTCACCCGGAACCTCCGGATCAAGAGGAATATACGCACCTCCTGCTTTCAACACACCCAACATGGCAATATAAACTTCGGGAGAGCGTGGCAAAAGAATCGCTACTTTTTCTTCGGGTGCAACTCCATGTTCTTGAAGAAAATAAGCTAACCTATTCGTTATCTTATCAATTTCTGAATACGTGTAATGCTTCTCGCCACTTTCAATAGCGACTCTATCAGGATATAATCGGACAGAGTCCTCAAAGAATTGATCTAAAAACTGCTTTTTCTCAAGTTTATTACCCGTGGATGCGTTCATAAATTCTATGTTCAGATTATCTTATTTTCAAATGTATATAAATTGCTCTCATTTATTATGTTAAGCTCATTGTGTCATATTGAGTTAATCATAAATCATTGATTTATTTCATTTTAAAATTAACTTAACACTGCTATGACTGATTAATCTATTTCAAATCATGTGCCATCAATGTTTTTCTCGTTAGGAATTAGAGCTATACCCATCATACTGGGCAAATGACTACAGGTAAAAGCAACTCTTTGACTATATTTTAAGATAAAGGTTGCATTGAGGCATGTGGAATATTGTTGAAATAAAGGATGAAATGAGTCTTATACTATGCCTTAGCAAACTAAATCCGTCTTTTGATATCCAAAAATCATCTTACAAGTTTTTTATAGTTAGCCTAAACATCTTACAAGTAGCAATTTAGTTATATTTAACATTGAAAGTGCGTGTATTAACAAGGAAGCTGAGTGTTTGTTTTGATTGTGATCAAAATTCACGTACACCTCTTATTCAGCGCGATCCGATTCATTTATAAAATTCCATTTCAAGATATAGAAAATAAGGCAGGTTAATCCAATTGTTTCATTATTTACATCAGCATGCAGTCAATAATCACATGGATATTTCTTAACAGGGAGGCAATTTATTCATTAAACGACAAAAAAAGAAGCATGATACAATGGGTAAATGCTTAAATATCAACAACTTTATGTTGCAACACGCCATCAAAAATCATGTTGCAAAAAACACACAAAGATACAACAAAACTCTCTGATAAACATGAGTTTTCAAGAACATGAAAAGGGGTAGATTCAAGTTTTAACGAGTGAACCTAAAATAAAAAAGCAGCATTTTGAGATTTCCAACTCATGCTGCTTTAGTATGCTTGTAGAAATAGTTATTCGTCGAACATCATTTTATAAGGACGTTCAATCAGTTCGGATAGTTCGACCACGCCAATATTCCGACTTCTTCTGATTGATTCTCTTCCTCCTATAAAAACAACGATGGTGGGTACCGCAAATACACGATTCTGTCCGGCAATTTCGGGACTCTTTTCGGTATCGGCATACACCATCTTCATCTTTGGAAATTCATCATGCAACAAATGAGCTACTTTGGGTTTTAATACTTTGCAGACATTGCATTGCTCATGCGAAAAGTAGATCAACACGGCATCTTCCTTTTCAATCAATGCTTTAAATTCTTCGAGAGTATGAATGGTTTCGTATAAATGAGTCATGTTTTGGATTTTATAGTAACTGCAAAAGTAGCCGAAAAATGAGAGTCTGCAAAATGAGTGATACATGCTTTTGTCTGTGTCCATACAAGAATAGGGTATTGTAAGTCTGAATAGGGAACGACAAGGCAATAGGGAGCTGCAAAGATAATATTCTACTCACGGGACGACTGCAAGTCACCTCGTGAGTCAAAACTACAATAAAGTTTACCGTGATAGCATGAATCGAAACGAAACGCCAAAATCCGAATTCGCCATTGAGTATGAGTTAGAAATCAAAGGATTACTCATAGTGCGATCATAAAATGCACGAACATTCAAACTTGAACTCAACACATAGTCGGCAGAAACTTTTATGGAGGTGAGAAGGCCTCCGTCAATAGGTTGTGAATTGTCGGTATCAATTGTTCTGAGCAAGCTTTTTGTGTTTTGAATAGATAAATCACATCGCAAATTCAAATCGTTTTGGACTTTTGACTGTTTCTTTTTTATGTTTAGAATGACATTAAAGTTTTTAAGCATATAACCCATACCTATCACCCAGGCTTTGGTAGATGCTTCCATGATTTGGTCGCTGGTCATATTAAGAGCTAAATTTCGTTGTGTTCTGTATTCAAGGTGTGCAGTCATGCTATTTTTCAATGTGGCATCAAAACCAATCAATGGGGAAAAATTTTCGGTTAACATCACAGAAGAAATATTATAAGGCGACGAAGGAACCGGATTTCCACTCACAACGTCTTGGATAAATCCTAATCCACTTGCATTTTGCGCCCAATTTGAATAAGAAGAATATGAACCAATGGTATATTGACACGTGTATGTATGGTTTATGGTCAATGACCGCAGGTATTTTGCTATGAAAGGCAAATTGGAAAGTCCATCATACGAGAGTTGCCAGTTGGGTAATGATTGAAGCAGACTGGGAAATAGTCCTAATTTACTGCTATTTACTGAATGTCCGCTATAGGCTGCTAAAAAAGCAGGAATCAGTACGTCGGGTGAATTGGGATTTATTCCTCCATTGTTCGAGTCGTACGTTTTGCCTGCTAAAGCAGATCCCTGCATAAATCCTGTAGTTGGATATGATTGTCCGGCATAACGGTTTGCAAGCATTGCTGCGACAGTTGCCCGATTCTGCTTAAATTGTTCGTAAGCTTTCGACGCATATCCATTTGCAACGTTACCAGAGCTTTGAAATGCGGTTTTAATGGCAATGTAACTCATTTGTAATGTTCCATTAAAGGTAGTAGGCATTCCTTTAAACATGTATTGCGTTTGTGTTTGTCCGGCTGATGACCATTGTTGACCTAAATTGATTTTTAAACCTGGAAGTGGTTCGAGGTTCAGTCGGGCATCAAAATCTTTGGTCGTGGAGAACGATGACGGGTTAACTACTGTATCATTCGACAATAACCATCCTTTGTTATACGCTTTGTTGAGAAAATTCTTATCGAAAAAGCCAAAAGCAAAGTCAAGACCGGGTGCTGTCGATCCTAATACACTCGATTGCCCAAACCATTTGCTGGTACCAACAAAGCCCGGAAGTGTCATGTTCTGGCTGTAATGATAAGTAACACTACCACGACGTGCCATCATCAAAATGCGTGATGCGTATTCGGCAATGTGTTGAAACAATGTCATGTCGTTTGGGTCTAACGTAGTAACTGAGATTGTAGCTGTTTCGGACTTGGCAAGCGGATCAATCTCAAGCGTGTTGGCATCTAATCGTTTATAGGTAATCGCAATATGTTTTCCAATACTATCGATTGCTGATACCATGATTTTCTGGCTGTTCAGATGGTGAATGATTTTAATCGGCTGATTATCTTTTAATATCATTTTTTGTTTGAAAGTGCGGCGTACAAATGGTATTTTCATAGCATTAGTGGCAAATTTCTGATTGATGGTTCGTAAATACGCTATTTTATTGTAGAGCATTTCAAAATTAAATTGCCCGTTCGCTTGTGTTTGTGTAGTGCTGCTGATGACATTGCCGACATTCAGGTTTTGGCTTGTTGTGACACCTGTTTGCCAATTATAGTTGGAATTGTATTGAAGCTGTCCGTTGATAAAATCTAAGTAAGGAAATTTATTGAACGGCAATGTGTACGAGACATTAAATAGCTGTTGATAGGAGAGAGGCCGTCCTAAATTCATCAAACTTTTTTGAATAGAATCTTTCCATACTTTGAATTCGTCGGGGAATAAGTTCTTATCTACAGGCACATACGGTTCATTAATACTTGAATTGGTTGTGGAAGAAAATGAGAGCGACAGCCCTTTTGTGATATCGTAGCGGAAATCCAATCGTTTGTTTAATAAAAAGGCATCGCTAAACGAAAGTAAGTCGTATTTGCTTTGAGTGATACCGGAATTGATCGCATCAAAATCACGAAGTTGCGACTGCGTATAATAGCGTGAAATATTTGCATTGTAGGCGATTAACGATGGGGTGAAATTCAGATTGAATTCGGCCAGCCACTTGAGAAATGGAGAACTTAACTTCTTGTTTTTCTTAAATGGTTCCCACGGTTTCGGGGCAGTGCTAAATGTATAATTGAAAGTTCCTTGATAGTTTTTTGTAAAGTTGTAGATTGTGGTTGGATCTTTCTCTGAGGTTTCGTTATACAAATAGGAGAAGGAAAAGTTTGCAGGATCGTACAGTTTAGGTTCTTTGCTTCGAATATCTATTTTTGCATTGGTGATGTTGAAGCTTTTCGTGGTCTGCCAGGTTTGCGACAATGCCTTGATGGAATCCTGTTGAGCAACAGTTGTAGCATTGTTTAGCGCATCCGATAACAAAATATCCTGATCTAATGGATTATATTTTGGTTGCGTTAATTCTTGAGACATAGACATGTATAGCGGAATACTGACATGTGCTTTTTCAGGAAAAAATTTTCCCAATTGCAACATGGCGGCTGCATTGTATTGGTAATCATTGTTCATGCTGCGTTCCATCAAACTTTGTTCAATGCCTCCAAACCCTGCTGTGACTACTTTCCCCGCCAAATTTATGGTGCCAAAATCGGAAAGTCCAATGGCAAGATTAGCGACACCAGCCCAGCCGCCGCTTTCATTGAAATCGGTCAATCGAAATTCGTCAAACCAGATATTTCCCGATTTAACGGTGCGTCCGTTGTTGCGAACGCCAATCATAATAGTCTCTACATCGCTTAAACTTGGATTTCCGACCACGGTGACTTTGTTTTTTGGAAAGTTCGGATCGTAATAAGAGTAAGGTTGCGAGAATGAAACTGATCCATTGCGGCCATGTTCGCTATTTCGTTGTAATTTCAGATTGGTTAATACGGATAAAGCAATATCAAAGTTGTTTTCTTGTGGCCAAACAGTTGTTACATCTGTCGGATTATTTTGTTGATAATGCCCTGGCGGCGTTACTTTGAGCGGAATTTCGTATTCATAGTAATTGTTGGTCATATCAGAGCCAATGCGCACAAAAGCAGTCATGTCGTAATCCTGCAAATTGGTAGTATTGTCGGGTAGCGCTTCGATATGTGTGAACATTTGTATACGCTTGTATTTGCGCATATCGTAGCTTGTGTTTTTGTACACGGCGCGAGCATCACCCGGAGAAAGGTTTGTGGCTGTCATAGCCAATGATTGTTCGTTTTCTTGAACAATCTGCGGTTGACTTGGATCTACTTGGCGAGTTACACCGGGAGGCAACACATAATTTACCGGTACCCGATTCCCGTCTGATTCAATATTGACAGCTCCAACCGTTAATTGTCCGTTTGTTGATGGTGGTTGTAATGGGTTGTTCAACGGTTGTGTGTAGTTTCTCCATTCACCACGGACTAAATTCAGCGTTCCAAAACGCAAAAACGTGGAGTCTTGAAAATCAGTCATAAACATACGCATAAAACGAATGGATGAGAAGTCAGTAATGTTGCCAATTCGTTTTTGGTAATCTTGAATAGGAATCTGAAAATGGTACCATGTCACGTTGCTTTGTTTCCCATTTTTTAAATCAACTTTCGAAACAATTTTATCGACTAAGAAGTCCTGACCCACTTGTAAATTCGGACGCCGCAACGAAACTTTGTATTGATAATAATTTTCATACTGATTGAGGGTATTGTCGTGGTTTATATCGTATGTATCAGGCAATGACGTAGCAGCAGTACTAATGTTGGTGGTAGGATCGTTGGTTGAATTTCCTTTTGTTCCATTAAATTGTTTGTAACGTTGCAGGATGTCAGCTTGAATGTTGTCAAAATGAGGACTTCGATAGCTTACGAAGGAATCGCCAGCCGGATCATTAAATGGAGAATACGGATCATTTTCCCATTGGCGTATCGTTGCCGGAGAAAGAATGGTTTTTAATTGTTCTAAATAGGTTTTGTAAGTTGAAAAATTGTATTCTTCTGCTTTCGATAATCCACATAAGCCAACGTCCTGATTTTTCAATGCGTCTTGACTATTATCGAACGCCAAAACAGTGGATTGGATGGTTGGCACTCGTCCCCAAACTGTTGTAATGGTGCCTGTGGTATCACCATTTGCCGGTAATCCGTTCTCAAAAAATTTATAACCTGCTTTTAGTACGTCCTCTGAAATATCGCCCAAATCAAAATAAAGATCGCCGCCAGGGTTTGCATTCAGTGAGTCGTTGACAAATGGATCCATCATCCAAAAATCGATGTATTCGATATTTGCAGCCGCGAAATCGGTAGTTGGAAGTGCTCTCATAATGCCACCCCAGCGTGATTGCGGATCACGCAAATTTCCATTGGCATCAATTCCGGCGCTGTACGTCCCGGGAAGTGCATCGACGTTGTAAGGTCCACGTTCGGTTGGAAAGTAGGAAAGGTTTAGCACCGGTAGGTACGACGAGGTTCCAAATACACTTTGTTTATTGGGGAAAATTTCTTGTTCAAGTACGGGACGTGTTAAATTGTTGGATTGCAGATTTTTGTTGTTACGAATATATGCCGGAGTTAAGGATGAATTAGTGCTAAAAACCGATTGATCAATAGTGAACCAGTTGAAGAGAGCTCTATTTT
Source organism: Paludibacter sp. (assembly GCA_027364655.1). Taxonomy (GTDB): domain Bacteria; phylum Bacteroidota; class Bacteroidia; order Bacteroidales; family Paludibacteraceae; genus Microbacter. The sequence continues at coordinate 8,439 of DAHXOX010000062.1, forward strand.
TTCCATAATCTACATTATTTGACAGTGCTGCTTCTCGAAAAAGCGGTGTGCTGGTGTCATCATAAGGGGTACTCGCTAAAGACCAATTGTACGGATAACTTAAATCGATATCGGTTTGTGTCGATTCAAAATCGTCAATATAAACTATGCCTTGTTTAGAAACAGAGCTGGAATGTCCGGGAATAAGTTGTGCAAATTCGGCATTGAAATTGATGGTGGAAGGTTTTGTAAGATTTAACAACGGAATCTTGTCAGCTAAGTTTGTAAGCCATTGTGATTCTGTTCTATATGAAGTATTCAATCCCCAGATAGTATTGGATATAGGATCGCTACCATAGTTTACATTTTGAGTAAGCGGCATTTCAGAAAGGTTCATGATGGTTCCTCCCAAGGTGAAATCTTTACTGAAAGCATATTCGAGGTGGGTACCAAACAGTGTTTTTCGCTGCAAATTAAACATGGTTTGATTTTCAAGTTTCACACTGATATTGGTACCTGATGATAAAAGGCCTTGATTCAAAATGGTCACAGTGCCCATCGTGTAATCAACCACATAATCTTGATTTTCCACCAATGTTTGTCCTCCGGCGGTCACCACGACAGAGCCGCGAGGAATATTCATGGCATTGAGTTGTATTTGAGAACCAGAGGTACCCTTGTATTGTCCGGATAATAAAAACTTGTTTTTTTGGCTGTATTGTTGTGCTACGGTCAAAGTTGAGTCATAAAGTTGTTGAAAGACATACTTTTGTGCAATTGTCGGGTTTCCAATTTTCGATGCCAAGAATTTCCCGAATGGCTCATTTTCCGGAAAAATAATATATCCACCGTTTGACACAACAGTATAACCTTCTATATAGTCAAAAATTCCATCCGGATGAGGCTCATTTTTTGTATCAAGACGATCTAAATTCATTACTTGAAGCAGGCGTATGTTTTTGATATTACCCTCATTAATATAGTTGACGGCAGCACCTGTTGAATCATTTTGATATAAAATGTTTAATTGAAATTTATCGGCTTGAATTTGTTGGGAACCAACGTAATATACGTTCTTCATCATCAATTTCCAAAGAGGAGTTGAAGGTGTTAGATTGGTGTTTTTAATTAGTTTAACAATCAATGCTTGCGGGGCGGCAATCGGATCGGTCGAAAATTCTCCAACTTGGTACGTTTTTCCTGCTTCGGTGTACTCGTAAGCGATGGCTAAAACATCATCCGAATTTAATCTTGACCTTAACGTGATGTAGCCTAAGCTACTATTGAGTGTATATTCCGAAGGATCGAGGCGGCGTGCACTTTCCACTTTTTCGTAGTCGTGGCTCCCCGATATGCCAAATCCTCCAAACTGCGCATCGAGAATGGACATGGAAGATTGAATGTTACGGACTCCATTGAGCGAAGAAACTTCTTTGTAAAGCGAGTTTGTGGCGTTATCAGGATTCGTTAACATGGGGTTTAGCGTCCAATGTGAATTGGTTAAATTGGATGATTCGCCTAAGTCGGCAAAGGCTAAAATATTGCGTGCTTGCGAAAAATCGCCTCGTTTATTGGTCACCCATACTTCAACCCGATTAATGGTAATTCCGGAAGTCACATAGGGAAGTTGATTCATCCATTGTTCGAAGTGATTGCGAAAATAGTTGGATAGGAAAAAGTGACGATTGGCATCATATTGATCTATGGCAAATTGAAACTTTGTCGTTTGTGCTCCTCCTTGCGTGTTGACGGTTTGCGTTTGCGATTGTTGTTGCGAGGCAATAGCGACAACATTGAGTTTGCCAAACTGCATCTCGGCTTTTATACCAAACAGCGAAGAACTTCCACTTATTAATGCGCTGTTGAGAGGCATACTGACATTGCCAGCTTCAATTTTTCGAATAAACTCATCATTGTCTCCCTGATAATTCAATTTGACCATTTTTTGATCAAAATCAAAGGTAGATTCTGTGTTGTAGTTGAGATTAAAATTTATTTTATTCCCAACTTTTCCATTGACATTGGCTTGTATTTTTTCTGTGAAATTGAATGCCGGCGGAGGATTCCGCATACTGGGAGTATAAACAGGGTTGTCAACCGAGTTTGTTTTAATACCAAATCCTACTTCAGCCGATCCTTGCATGTGGAGTTGAACACCTCCTTTGCCAAAGAGTTTATCGGCAGGTCCCAAACTAAACTTAGTGTCAGTTTTTGCAAATTTCTGATCTTCGCTTTGTTTCACTGAATCATCCAATTGCCGCCAATAAGATTGCATCGATTGTTGCATCGAAAATCGCTGATATTGACTGCTATCCATTACAATGGGAGAGATGAGATTCATATTCCCAAGCTTGGTGTACACATAATATTGAGCGCTGACCGGATCGTAAACAACTGACGTTTGTATGTTTTGTGGCGTTTTTAAATCAACAGGATATTTTTTTAGTAAATCGTTCGTATCGTTTTTTACTAAATTATTTATAGGGAAATGCAGCGTAGTATCTTGTGGAGTATTATGTTGTACAGTTGCTATCTTAGATGCTTGTGGAGATTGCACAACATTTCGCGTCGTTACCGGTGGAAGGGCAAAAACGACAAAAATGCTTATGAAAGCTGCAAATAAAAGAATTTTCTTTACCACAAACGGATTATTTTTAGGCAGATTTTGAGCCTTACAACATCTTCAATGCAGTACGAATTGCTTCTTCAACACTGCAACCATTGTTTTCGGTAAAGATTTTTGTCAGTGTTTTTTGAACTTGCAATTGATTGAATCCTAACATTAATAAAGCCGACAAAGCCTCGTTTTTTGCTGAAGTATCCGGTGTGAATGCTGCCGTTTTCCCATCAAGTATTTTTCCTACTTTGTCTTTTAAGTCAATAATGATGCGTTGTGCTGTCTTAATGCCGATACCTTTAATATTCTTTAATGCCACTACATTATCAGTCAAGATGACCGAGATCAATTCATCAACTGAAAGTGACGACAACATCATCCTTGCCGTGTTAGCGCCTACGCCTGAAACAGATACCAATTGAATAAAGAGTTCTCTTTCTGCTTTGTTCAAAAATCCGAACAATTGGTATGCGTCTTCTCTTATCGCCTCATAAACAAATAATTGAGTTTCTTTTTTCTGTCCCAGAGCAACATAAGTTGGCAATGTTATATGCAACATATAACCAATACCGCCTGTTTCTAAGGTGACAAAAATAGGAGATAGATCGACAATGGTTCCTTTAATATATTCTATCATTTTGTATTAGTTAACGAGAAATTGCTGATTTTGGTATGTGTTTGTCGCAAAAATAATCTTTTTTATCAACATGGGACTACTTAACGGTTACATTTCAATCCATTATTACGATTTCGTGTATTACACTGAATAACAAGTAATAACCTATTATTTTTTCTCTATATCTTTTAGATGTAAATCAATAGCATAGACTGAAATTACCAACTCTCGAATGGATAGTCCAAGCGAAATGAGTAACAAAATGACGGCAATGCCAAACGTGAAAGATGCAATGCCATTGAAATTAAAGAAGACAAATAGCATACATACAACGCATAAGAACAAGCTGCTTACGCCGTAAATTTGCATGTTGCGAATTAGATAAAGGCGCTTTCGCAAATTTTGAATTTGTGCAAACACTTTTTCCGACGACGTTGCTAAATAATGCTCTTGCAGGTTACGAATCAATTGAGCTAACGACAAAAATCGATTGGTAAAGGCAAGCAGAATCAATGAGATAGCCGAAAAAAATAGGGCAGGCGTGGTGATATCCAAATGCATATTATTTGGTTTTATGATGTTTACAACTAAATGATTATTGTTGACTTACTTCTGATGGGCGTTTTGATTGATTTGTTGCAATCCAATTAGTTAGCTCCACAAACGAGTCAACATCTAATTGTTCGGCTCTTTTATCTAACATTGGGTGTGTTGTTGTAAATTCGCCAATCAGCGATTTTAGTGCATTTCGCAGCGTCTTGCGTCGTTGATTGAATCCTGTTTTTACCACGGTTTTGAAAAGAATTTCATCGCAATCTAATTTTTTGACGGAGTTTCGACGTAATCGAATGACACCGGATTTCACTTTGGGTGGAGGATCGAATACCTGTTCTGAAACGGTGAATAGGTATTCGATGTCATAATAGGCTTGCAGCAAAACACTCAAAATTCCGTATTTTTTGTTGCCGGGAGGTGATGCAAGTCTTTCTGCCACTTCTTTCTGTAACATGCCAACAATCACCGGAATCTGATCCTTGAAAGGCAATGCTTTAAAGAAAATCTGGCTTGATATGTTATAAGGAAAATTACCGATCAAATGAAACGTATTGCCATCGAACAATGTTTGTAAATCCATCGCTAAAAAATCTCCTTCAATGATTAAAAGGTCATTGAAATGCTGTCGTAAATAGCGAACCGATTCTTGATCAATTTCAACTACCTTCAGATCAATAAGTTTGTTTTGAATCAAATAACGGGTCAAGACGCCTGTTCCCGGACCAACTTCGAGAACGTGTGTCTCATCAGTGATCGCTAAGCTGTTGACGATTCGTTCTGCAATACTTTCGTCTTTAAGAAAATGTTGTCCCAATTGTTTCTTTGCTCTGACTTCGTGCATACAATGTTGTGGTAAATGTGATTGAATGAAATGACTCAATTGCTGCTGTGATGAGCAAAAAATTGTATCTTTGTTACGTATTTCAAGTCGCAAAATTAGCCAGAATTTATCGGATAACCTACGTTTATAAAGCTATTTACTATTTTCGTAACAATCGTGTATAGAATGAAAAAAATTGGGAGTTGGATTCGAAGGAAAATTATTGTGTTTATCGACTCTTTCTATTGGCCTTTTTTCAAAAAGATTATTCCGGAATCGCTGTTTCGTTATATTTTCTCTGGATCCGCCAACGTGATTTTCGATTGGATTCTTTTCGCTTTGTTCTACAACTTCGTCTTTCAAAAACAGTTAGTTCATTTGCATTTTGTGACGATTACTCCTTATATTGCAGCCTTTCTTTGCACCTTTCCAATAACGTTTACCAGTGGATTCTTATTGTCTAAATATATCAGTTTTAATGGTTCATTGTTGCGTGGTAGGGTGCAATTGTTACGCTATTTTTTTGTAGTAGCAGGTTGTATTCTGATTAATTATTTTGGGTTGAAATTGTTTGTTGGTGAATGGAATGTTTACCCGACTCCTGCCAAAATGATCGTTACTTTGTTTACCACGTTGTTTAGCTATACGATGCAACGCAATTTTACATTCAAACATCATGACCCATTGACTCATTAAGTAATAACTTTTCAATCTTTTGAATTTATGCTTCCACTTTCGTTGTCCCAATTAAAACATACTACGTCAGGAAATTTCTTTTTGATGGCTGGCCCATGCGTCATTGAAGGAGAATCTATGGCTTTGTCTATAGCTGAAAAAATTGTTGAACTCACTGATAAATATGAAATTCCTTATATTTTCAAGGGTTCATATCGTAAAGCAAACCGTTCGCGCATCGATTCTTTTCGCGGCATTGGTGATGAAAAAGCACTGCGTATTTTGCAAAAAGTGGCAAAAACATTTGATGTCCCAGTTGTGACTGACATTCACACGCAAGAAGAAGCCTTTTTGGCCGCCGAATATGTGGATGTGTTGCAGATTCCGGCTTTTCTTTGTCGCCAAACAGAGCTTTTGGAAGCTGCTGCAAAAACACAACGATGGATCAATATCAAAAAAGGACAATTTTTGTCGCCTGATGCCATGCAGTTTGCAGCTCAAAAGGTGATTGATTCCGGAAATGAACGCGTGATGTTGACTGAGCGAGG
>DAHXOX010000083.1 GCA_027364655.1 Paludibacter sp.
CCATTTGGGCAGCAACCGTGAGGTGACCTCCTACGCAGAAACGACAGGCACGGTGGTGCAACAGACGGAATATTACCCTTCGGGCACAGCTTACGTGGAAGGGACGGGAGCAGGCATACAGCCTTTCAAGTTTACCGGCAAGGAGCTGATCACCATGCACGGCCTCAACTGGCAGGACTACGGAGCACGATGGTTGGACAACGTCAGGATGCAGTGGACAACGATGGATCCGCTAGCGGAGAAGTATTATGCCATTAGTCCATATACTTACTGCTCGGATGATCCGGCGAAGAATATTGATCCGGATGGAAAGCAAATTAGTATTCCAATAGAATTACTCCCTTATTATTGGGCTGCTGTAGGTTCAAAAGAAATAAAGAATGATCCTAAAATTGATATTGCAACATTATCGCAAGATGTAAAGAGAGCTGTGAGTGTAGGTACAATAATTGCTATTAGCAATGTAGCGGTACCATTAAAAAATGCCGGCATTTTAAATCAGAACATTAGCCCTGAATATGACAATCAACGAAACAATGACAAAAAGGCAAAACAAGAATTAGATAAGAATCAAGCTAAAGTAGCAATAGCAATAAAGGACAACACTCCTAATCCAAGTCCTGATCCGAATAAAGATGATGGTCCAAAGCGAGATATAAATAAAACAACAATACTACCTTATTCTTTGTATGTGGTTGCTAAATTATATGAATTTTATGAAAATATAAAGAGTACATTTTATAAACAACAAAAGCAACAATCTTCAAAATCTTTACCTAACAAAAAGGAAGGACTTTCTATTCCAAATCAAAACCCAAATTAATAGTTTATCCTCATAAAATAATAATCAATGAAATCTAAAAACTCACAATCACATCAGAAATATTGGAAAATTCTCAAAATCATTGGGAGTATCTTGATAGGGTATTTGTTTTTGACTTCAGTTTTTAACCATCAAATTTACCATTCAGCATATCGTGATGATTTTCTTGTTATTGATGGGATTACTATAATCATAGCAATTGCTGGAATAATTTCATATTTTTTCATGAAGAAGAAATGACATTTATTATCAAAATATCAACTATGAAACATAGAATGAACATAAGAAAGATTATCTACTTATTTTTTTTTCAGTCATACAATATCGTATTGGTTGGAACATTGGGGTATTTATTTGGGTACAGCATCTATTTAAGGAAACAGTCTATATACTTTACTTATATCATGTTGTTTCTTGGAGGGTTATTGTTAGGGTATATATTTGCAGATCATGCATATAGATTTTTAAAAAAGAACCATAAGCCGTAAACACAAGAGATTAATTCGCTAATCGTATAAAACATGGATAAATTTCCATTGAAAAAGATTATGGCAGCTCTGAGGTTGTCGAAGATATGATAGCTTCCACGCTGTACGGCCTAACCGAATACACCGACGATAAAGATACCATCCCTGAGTTCTATTACGATGCCAATGGAAATTTAACAGCGGATTTGGATAAAAACATTGTGACTATTCGCTACAATGTACTAAATTTGCCCGATACAATTCAGTTCGGGAACGGGCGGCAAATCATTAACAGCTACGATGCCGGCGGGCACAAGCTGACAACCCGGTACTACACGCCCATCGGTACGGTGATCGTAACGCAAGGAAGCATTCATGGCGGATACACAACAGCAAATTCAGTGTTGCGATTGGATGATTATTGCGGCAGGTACCTCTACGAGAACGGAACCAGCGCCAGCAACCATCCCCTGACCAAGATACTGACACCGGAAGGGTACATCGACATGAGCACATCGGGATACCCGTATTGTTACTATAAGCAAGACCACTTGGGCAGTAACCGTGAGGTAACTTCCTACGCGGGAACGACAGGCACGGTGGTG
>DAHXOX010000095.1 GCA_027364655.1 Paludibacter sp.
GGATAAAACGGGTAATAACTTTTTGGGCCGTCCCATCGAGCCCGAAAAAAGTTATTCTCGTTTTAGGCCGCCTGTTCATATATCTCTTTTGGAGTTTTGTATTCCAGGGATTGGTGCAATCTCTGATCATTGTAAAATCGATCCTCCGACTATCGTCCGACTTTCCTCCCACTTTCAGGCGTAGCACCTTCAATGATCCTCCGTCGTTCCTTCAGTGTACCTTCGATGATCCTCCAATGTAACCTTAATGCTGCTTTAGTATCACCTTGAAACAGCATTGTTGAACTATCGTGTAATTCAGTTAACAAATAGTTGCTCGTTTTACTTCTGAAAAACAATTACTGCCTTCTTAGAGAATAGATTCACGTGAATCCAGGCTGAAAGTTATTCCTTGAAAAGTGTTCATTTTCAATATGGTTTTGTAACTTTGTTACCATTAATATTTCATTGCTTCAAACTTTCCGGTTATGATAGATGCAAATTCTTTTGAACAACATTTGATTAATTTGTTGGGTAGCGAGTTAGCTGCAAAAATCATAAAGGTGTCTGTGGTAAAACACGTTGCGAAGGACACGGTGATTGTGCATGAAGGGCATTATCTCACTTCCATCCCTTTTATGCTCGAAGGCGTCGCAAAAATTTATACGCAGCATGACACCCGTAGTTTTTTGCTTCATTATGTGCGTCCATTCGAATGTTGTGTGATGCCTTTTTCGGCTGTTTCGCACGATGCCAATAGCCGTGTGAGTGTGATTGCCTGTACGGAGGCTCAGGTGTTTTTCATCCCGACAGAAAAACTTTTGAAGTGGATTACAGAGTATCCACTCCTGAACGCTTGGTTCTATCATCAATACAACGAACATGAGCAGGAGATGCTTGTCACCATCAACAGCCTGCTTTTCGATCGTCTGGACACCCGACTATTGCAGTTTCTAACCCGTAAAGCCCTTATTACCGGCCAAAACCCCCTTGTCATTACCCATAAGGAAATTGCTCTCGAAATGGGAACCGTACGCGAAGTGGTGACCCGATTGCTTAAAAAACTTCAGCAAAAACACTGCATTATTCAATACCCCGACGCTATTGAAATCTTATCCGTTGTTGGTGACTAAAGTCACTGCAAAAGGGTTCTCAATCCACTATTTTTGTAAAAATAAGTGTGAATGTTTTATTTGTAAACGTGCGTTTGATAAACAAAAAAAGCGATGAGAAATAAAAGCTCTTTTGCGGTATTGATTTTCTTTGTCATCATGATTGTGGGTGTTGCAGCGGCATACGCGATTGTAGGTGTTGAAAATGTGGTTCCTGTCACATGGTTGATGGTAATTACCTTTGTTGTGGCTCTGCTCGTTTCTAATGCCATTAAAGTGGCAAATCCGTGGGATCGGGCTGTGATCTTACGTTTGGGTAGCTTTCATGCGTTGAAAGGCCCCGGCGTCTTCTTTATTATTCCTATCATCGACACCATTCCTTACTGGATAGATATTCGTGTCATCACCACTTCTTTCAAAGCGGAAAAAACGCTTACGAAAGATACCGTTCCGGTGGATGTGGATGCCGTTTTGTTTTGGAGAGTGCTTGACTCCAAGAAAGCTGCATTGGAAGTGGCCGATTATCAAAGCGCCATACAATGGGCAGCACAAACTGCTTTGCGTGATGTGATCGGGAAAACCATGCTTTCGGATATGCTCGAAGGGCGTGATAAAATTAGTACTATTCTTCAGCAAATAATTGATGAACGCACCGAACCCTGGGGTATTAAAGTGAATTCCGTTGAGGTAAAAGATGTGTTGATTCCTGCTGCTCTCGAAGATGCGATGTCGATGCAGGCACAAGCCGAGAGAGAAAGGCAAGCACGGGTTATTCTGGGCGATTCAGAAAGACAAGTGGCTCAAAAGTTTGAAGAGGCGGCTCTGTCGTATGCAAACAATCCGGTTGCGTTGCATTTACGTGCCATGAATATGTTGTACGAAGGCTTGAAGCAGAACTCTACTATTGTGATTGTCCCCAGTTCCGCTGTTGAAACGATGCAATTGGGAGGCCTTTCGGGAATCACTTCGTTGACAATGGAAATAGAAAAAGAGAAAGCAAATAATGAATTAGCGAAAAAAAGCGAACGTCATCCATTAGATGAAGTTTAAATGAGCAATCGTGTGTTGGATTTATATTTAATAGACTCTTTACTACAAGTAATTATGAAACGAGCATTCAATCAGGCTTAAATTCAAAAGCATGATAATTTGCGAGTTCGATATGTCTTTACTATAAACAATAAAAATCAATCGTATGAAAAAGAATGTTGGTGCAGTGGATAAAGTAATCCGTATTGTGTTGGCTGCTGTTTTAGTGATTCTCTATTTGGCAAATGTAGTGAGCGGAACATTAGGCATTGTGTTCATTGTGGTTGCTCTTGTTTTATTGCTTACGGCTTTTCTGAATTTTTGTGGGTTATATGCTCTGCTGGGAATATCAACCTGCAAAAAAGAAAAGAAATAAGGTGTGTTGAAATCTTGGTTTCAGTTGAAGCAAGTTTTTGATTGTTTCCATCATCAAGTAAACAAAAGATAGCTTGTTTCAGTGGCGTTTATGTCGTTATGTCTCACTTTAAAAATTTAAAACAATGGTTTCAGCAAAGATTTTACCCAATGGGCCTATCCTCATTTCAGGTGAATTGCATATCATTCATAAAGATGGGAAAGAAGAAACAAAAAAAGATGTTGCTTTTTGCCGTTGCGGACATAGCAACAATAAACCTTTTTGCGATGGTTCGCACCTTAAGGTAGGTTTCAAAGACGAATAACTCTCATGGTTTGTTTTGATATGAAAAGAGATTACATCTCACGTTGATGCGAGGGATAATCTCTTTTTTCATGTATGTTCATTTGTAAGATTCGCTTCAATGTAAGCCATGATGGCTTCTTCTTCATCAGGCTGAAACCAATGAATGGAGGTGTCACGTTTAAACCATGACAGTTGTTTCTTAGCATAGTTGCGCGAGTGTTGTTTGATCTTGTCAATAGCTTCATCATACGTGCATAGACCATCGAAATAATCGAAAAACTCCTTGTAACCAACTGTATTGAGCGGATTCAAGTGTTTGAAAGGGTAAAGCGAGCGAGCTTCCGCTTCCAAACCTTGTATAATCATTTCATCCACGCGCAGGTTTATACGTTGATAGAGTTTCTCACGAGGAAGGTTCAGCCCTATTTTAAGAATACGAAAAGAGCGGTCTTTGGTTGTTTGTGTGCGCAATGAGGAATAAGGTTGGTTGGTCATCAGGCAAATCTCTAACGCGTGCATAATGCGTTGAGCGTTCATCAAATCTACTTGAGCATAATAGTCGGGATCTAATTTCTTTAGTAAAGTACGGATGGCTTGTAGTCCGTTTTGTTGAAAAAGTTGTTGCACATGGTTGCGCGTCTCTGCGTCAATGGTTGGCAGGTCGTCAATGCCTTCACAAACCGCATCAATGTAGAGCATGGAGCCTCCAACCAACAATACATAATCATTCGTTTCAAATAAGGTTGGTAATAACCGGATAACATCGAGTTCATACTGTCCGGCGTTGTAATTGTCTAAAATGGAATGTGTTCCAATGAAGAAATGTTGTGCTTGTTGCAATTGCTTGTCGGATGGAGTTGCGGTGCCTATTTTCAGTTCTCGGTAAAACTGCCGTGAATCGGAAGAAAGAATTGGAGCATGAAAGTGATTGGCCAATTGGAGGCTAAGGTTTGTTTTCCCTACTCCAGTGGGACCGAGCAATACGAAAAGTGTGTGCATAGTGAATAAGAAATTGCAACAGCAAATGATGCGGACAAGCCTATTTTTGTTTCTACAAAAATAGACGTTGGAGTGGACATCGTAATGACAGTGAGTATGAATAAAGAATGTTTAACATTGATAGATTAAACTTACTTGCTTCGTTTTTGTCTCATCATTGTAAACGATTTAATCAATATCATTTTAAGAAACCTGCGTTTATTATGAACAGAAGGTTTTTAATTCAGTTCTAAACATTTTATTTATGAAGACAAAAAGAGTATTAGCTTTCGCACTTTTGTTTGCTGCTTTTAGTGTAGTGGCAATTTTCGCGCAACGTCCAAACTTTACCCCGGAACAAAGGGCAAAAGCAATGACCGAGAGAATGAAAAAACAGTTGAATCTGAATGATGATCAAGTTGCGAAATTAGAGACGTTAAATCTCCAATTTGTTCAGGAACAAATGAAGGCGCGTGAAGCAGGTGGCGATGTTCGCGCTGAAATGCAGGCTGCTTCTGAAAAACAGAATGCAGCTTTGAAAGAAATCTTGACGCCTGATCAATTTCAAAAATGGCAAGAGAGTCGTAAAGCCATGATGGAAAGAATGCGCAACATGCAGTCGCAAGGCGGTGGACAAGCAATGCCGCAGAATTAAAAGTCTTTTTTTTCTGGTAAAAAGGTCGTCTCATTTTCGTATGAGACGACCTTTTGATATTTCTGTCTTGGTATAAAGCTGGCAGGATGCAAGTTTCAGTATATGTCGAGTTGATAGGAATCATTAGCGAGTGACAATCATAGGGCAATGAGTCATGTATTGGAAATGCTCGAAAGTCAACTATAAAAAAAGCTCCCAAAAAATAGTTGGAAGCCTTTTTGCAAAAATAAAATAGCTTTGGGTTACATGCTGCAAATGTGATCGATGTATTGGTAAATGGCCGGAATGAATCCTATGACGAGGAGTCCGATGGTACATGCAACAAGGGCTATTGTGAGTTGACGGTTGCGTTGGAGCGATGGCACAGGTGTCACGGCTTCGTCGATAAACATGTATTTTACTACGCGCAAATAGTTGTAGAGCGATAGTACTAAATTGACTGCCGCAAAACCCAGAAGGATGTAAAGCTTGCTGTTCAATCCTGCTGTGAGTAGAAATAGTTTGCCGAAGAATCCTGCTACAGGCGGCACGCCGGCCAGCGAAAACAGCGCCACCACCATAAACAGGGCGTAAAACGGATTCGATTTATAGAGACCTTTGAACATTTGCAACGATTCGGAGCCGGTACTGTCGGCCATAGCGCCAATCACCCCGAAAGCAGCGATGTTGCTCAATAAATAGATGAGGATGAAATAGACGACGGAGGTCGATCCAATGACGGAAGCTCCTGCAACGCCGACCAATACAAAACCCACTTGCGAAATAGACGAGAAGGCAAGGAATCGTTTGGCGTTTTGTTGACGCAAAGCAAACAAGTTACCCACCGTCATACTCAGAATGGAAAGGATGCTGATGGCATATAACCATTCGTCTTTGAGACCGCCGAAGAGTTGGTATAAAATGGTCAGGAAAATGAACACCACCGATCCTTTGCTGATAACGGAAAGAAAATTGGTGACGGCGATAGGCGATCCTTCGTACACGTCGGCTGTCCATAAATGAAAAGGAACAATCGACATTTTGAAAGCAAAGCCCGCCAGAATAAACGTAAAAGCAAAGACGGTCAGCAAGTCGGGATGCAGGTTCGCTATCACTGATTCGAAACTTAGATTTCCAACTGCGCCATAGAGCAACGAAATGCCGAACAACATGATACCGGTTGAAAACGCGGAAGAAAGAATCAATTTCAAACCGGCTTCGGACGAACGTTTTTCATCTAAATTGAAGTTCGACATGGCGGCGATGGGGATGGTCGACATTTCAACTCCCAGATACAACATCAAAATATGACCGCTGGACAGCATCACAAACACTCCCATGATGCTACTGAGCATCAGAAAATAGAATTCCAGACGATGTTCCGATTTTTTCAACCATTGATACGAAGTGAGAGAAATAAGCAGAATGCCTAAGTTCAGGATATTCTTTTCAAAAACAATCAAATCGGTGGTTCTGAAAAAGCCCGAGAAATAACTTCCCGTGTACATGGGCAGCCATCCGATGAGAAAATTCACTAAGAGCAAGACATTCATCGTGCCAAGAAAAGCGGTCACTTTCGTGTTGAAATCGCGGAGCGACATTACTAATAGCATCAAAATCAAAGCCGCGATGATAATCTCAAAACGAAATAATAAAACGTTATCCATTTATATATGTGTTTACGATGTTATAATTGGGATGATAACATGATCGGTGCGAAATCAATGCACAAGAACGTTTGAAATTAACTTGTGATAAATCGTAGTGGTATCCATGTCAATCAAATGAACAAACAAGAATGGAGCAAGACCGATGAGTAAAATGCCGACAACTAATAATGCCGTTGCAGTGCGTTCGCTCCACGTTGCATCTTTCAATTTCAAGAATTCTTTGTTGGTGACGCTTCCCCATATCGCAAACCCGATAGCCCGCAAAATATAGACCGCTGTTACGACAATGGAAGCGGCTGCCAAAAAGGTTGCACCGCGATAGAAAATACCCGCACGTTCCCACGACCCGACAAACACGGTCATTTCGGAAACGAACCCACTAAAGCCGGGTAATCCGAGCGATGTTAATCCTGAAATAATAAAGGCAGCTCCGATGAAAGGGATTTGCTTAAGCATTCCGCCTAATTCATCAGCTTGTCTTGTGTGTGCCCGATCGTAAATCATACCGATAGCGGCAAAGAAAAGGGCTGTCATGATACCATGCGACACCATTTGCATCACGGCTCCCGTTATGGCCACTTTGGTCAGCATGGCAATACCAAGAATGATGAATCCCACATGACTAACGGACGAGTATGCGTTCATATATTTCAAATCCTTTTGCATCATGGTGGCAAAAGCGCCGTAGATGATGGCAATGGAAGCCAGGATGATAAATATCCATGAAAGCTCTTGTGCAGCGCCAGGCAACAAATAAGTGGCGACGCGTAAACAGCCGTAAGCGCCTAATTTCATCGAAATACCGGCTAAGAACATGGAAGCAGCGGTTGGAGCAGAAGAGTGCCCGTCAGGTGCCCATGTGTGAAAAGGAAACATGGCTGTGAAGACGCCGAATCCAGTAAACAACAGCAAATAAAGTACACGTTGTGTTGCAATAGGAATGTTGAGTTTAGCAATATCCTGAATGTCCCACGACTGCATTCCTGAAGCATAAAAAAGTCCGATGATGCCTAAGAAAACCAGAGCAGAACCGGCCATCAACATCAACGCCAGCTTCATGGAGCTGTATTCTTTTCGTCCGCTTCCCCACATACCAATCAACAAAAACTTTGGGATGACGGCTAATTCAAGGAAAAAGAACATCACAAAAAGGTTGGTTGTTATGAAAAAGCCATAAGCGCTCAGACTTAATACAATAAGAAGGAAGAAAAACTCTTTCACCTGTTTATTGATTTTCCACGAAACCAATACGCCTGCAAGAACAACCAATGCCGTCATAAGAATCATCGCTAACGAGATGCCATCGATACCGGAGCTGAAATAAATTTTTAAAGGTGCAAACCAGACGTAGCTGCTTTGAAATAAGAATTGATCCGTTGTTCCTGTTTGGCGTAGTTGAACATACAGCACAGTGATGATGACTGATATAACTAATTGCAGCGAGCTTCCCTCTAAAGCAATACTTTTGATC
>DAHXOX010000096.1 GCA_027364655.1 Paludibacter sp.
TTCTTAGTTTTCATCTGTTTGTGGTTAGTTGTTCGCGATTAGAAAGGAGTTTTGTTTTATTTATATAGAGACTTAAGCGTGACGTTGTGAGTTGCTTCGTATCGTTTCCATCGCTCGTCGTAAGCGTAAACTGATAACAAACCAATTAAAAAGTTATCGATATTATCCACAAAGATAGACCTCCTGTTTTCTTCCCACCAAATTTTCTCATCCTACAAAACCTCTATTTTCTTGTAATGACACCTCTATTTCACCTCTACATTACATGTTATAAAAATTTGATTGCCATGGAGTTGATTTATATTAGCAGCATTCTTTTTGATTTTGATCAAAAGATATGTTTTTCTCATTCTGCTGATTTACGGAAACAAGAATGAAATGATTATTTGTTCTTGTACCAAGCTTGCAACACGTAGAATGCTTCTTTCTTCTGACCTTGATCGGAAATAAGCCCTTTCCGGTTAAATCCATCCTGAATACGTGGTAATTCACGCAACGGCGAACGGAAATCTTTCAGAATCCATGGAGTCATACCGGCAATTTTCGGCATACGCTCGTCAATCATTTTCAATGTTTTGCGATAGAATTCAGCCTGATATTCTTCTGTCCACCGTTCTGTAGCATCACCGTGCAATCCGGCAACAGCTCCTGCTCCAAGTTCACTGATGATGAGTGGTTTGTTCACATCAATCTGCCAACTGACCTGATCAATTCGGCTATTGTCGCCTTCGTACCATCCTACATATTCGTTGAAACTAACCACGTCAACTTTACTCATCATGCTATCGTTGACTGAAAGAATGTTGTGCGATTTGTCACCACGCAACATGGCCATGCTGATCAAACGGGTGTCGTCTTGAGCGCGTGTGTAATTGACTAATTTGGTCAAGAACTCATTACGCGCTACTGTTTGCGGCGTCTCGTTAGCCATTGACCAGATGATGACATTGGCGCGGTTTTGATCGCGCGATATCATTTCACTTAGTTGGTTCAGTGAGTTGGCGTACGTGACGGGATTGTCCCATTGAATATCCCAATAATTGGGTACTTCTTCCCAAACCAGGATGCCCATCTTTTCTGCTGTGCGCACCATTGCTTCGTTGTGTGGATAGTGTGCCAACCGCACATAATTGCAACCTAACTCTTTTGCCCACGTGAGTAGCGTCCTGCTTTCGGATGCGGAGAAGATGCGTCCGTTTCTGTAGGCGGCTTCATCGTGTATACTGATTCCTTTTAAGAAAATTGGTTTTCCGTTGAGTAAAATGTCGTGGCCGCTTGTTTCGATACTACGAAAACCTATCTCGTCAGTCACTGTGTCAGTGGGTGTGGAGAGTGTTACATCATAAAGTTTTGGCGTATCAGGCGACCAAAGCGTTACGTTTTTTGCAGGAAGCTCTGCGTTGATAGTAGCATATCCGGCATTATCCGTTGTAATGGTTTGTTTGATTTTTAGTTCGGGAATGGAAAGCGTCACCGATTGTGATGCAGATGCTCCGTTCATTTTTACATAGCCTGCAATCTGACGTAAACTCCCTTTTTGAAGTTGTATTTTGTAGGTTTGGATGAACGTTGCCGGCTCTGTGATCAATCGCACCTTCCGCGTGATGCCGCCATAATTGAACCAGTCGTATTTCAACGTTGGAACACCGTCTGCTTGTCGTGTGTCATTTACCCAAACAATGAGGCTGTTGTCGCCGTCTTTAAGTTGTGAGGTCACATCCACATTAAAAGGGGTGAAGCCTCCAATATGTTCACCTACCTTTATGCCATTCACATAGACAACAGCGTGGTAATTCACTGCTCCAAAATAGATGAAATAACGCTTGTCGGGTTTCGGATGAAACAAAAAGGCTTTCTTCAACCACATACTCCCTTCATAATTCATTAATTCTGCCTTTTGCGTGTTCCAGTCTCCCGGGACATTGAGCAAAGGTGAAGTGGAGAAATCGTATTCTTTGAAAGTGGTTTTGTTATCGACCGTCGGCTCTTTGAAGTAACCATTTTTGGAAACGCCATTGTTCATCGGGTCGAGAATGTAGCTCCAGCGGCCATCGAGTGTTTGACAGTGCCGACTGTCTGGATTTTGTATCAGAGGCAATAGACCTGGAGTGGTTTGAGCGTATGAAAAGGTTGTAGTCAACACAAAAAAGAAAAGCACGGCAACCCGTACGCTGTTTTGCAAAAAAGAAAAAGTTGGTTTCATGGTGATGGGAATAAAAAGAAGCAGAGTCGTATTGCTAACGACTCCGCCATCTTGCTTGAATTATTTGGTTACAATTTCTATATTGCTGCTTGGCAATTCATTGGAGGATGCCGTTAAATGGATAATACCCGGTTTGTGTGTCGATTGAATAACAACCAAGCATTTTCCAAAGAAAGCATTGCGATAATTGGCTTTGAACGGGTTGTGGTCGATTTCGCTTCCGTTGTCAACGCCCACAATTTTACCCGGCCCCGTGATGGCAAAATTGACTAAATTGCTGGCAGTTGGCACCAACGTACCATCTTTATCAACAATTTGTACCGTGACAAAAGAGAGGTCGCTGTTGTCGGCATTTATTTTACTGCGATCAGCCGAAAGCACCATGCGTGCAGCCGGTCCGGCAGTCTTTTCTTCGGTCACCATCACTTGTTTCCCGTTCTTGTACGAGACGGCGCGTAAGGTTCCGGGTTCAAAAGGAACTCGCCACATCACGTGCAATTGGTCGCCAACCTTGTGTTGTTTGCCTAATGATTTACCGTTGAGGAAAAGTTCCACTGCGTCGGCATGGTTGTAATATGCCCAAATGTCGACCAATTGGCCTGGCTTCCAGTTCCAATGAGGGAAAATATGGAGTACCGTCTTGTTTGTCCATTCGCTTTGATACATGTAATATACATCTTTCGGGAAGCCTGCCAAATCGATGATGCCGAAATAGGAGCTGCGCGATGGCCACGTGTAAGGAGTCGGTTCGCCAATGTAATCAAATCCCGTCCAGATAAACATTCCCGAAATATAAGGATGTGCTTTCACCACTTTCCATGTCTCTTCATGCGTCGATCCCCAGGGCGCTGAACAATTGTCATAAGCCGAGCAAAAATGCGATGGTGTGGTGTAAGGGATATTCCATTCTTTAGGCACACGCGAAATAGAATCGGAAGGCATTTGATACCAGCCGCGTGTTTCTAATGCAGAAACAGATTCGGTAGCAATCAGCTTGTCATTCGGGAATACTTTCGGGAATGAGAGTAGGTTGTCGAGGTGATAGTTGATCCCGATCAGATCTGTTGCTCCGCAGCTGATGAGCGGATTGTTAGGATCGGGATCATTGTTAGCTGTTACGATGGGTCGCGTGGTATCCAAACTGCGGACGATGGAGCATAAATCCTTCATGATGGTTGCTCCCCGATGTGTAGAATCGTTTTCCCCTGAATATTGTTCCGGAATTTCGTTTCCTACGCTCCAGATCATCACACTCGGATGATTCCGGTCGCGACGTACCTGATCGCTTAAATCCCTTTTGTGCCATTTGTCAAAATATTGCGAATAGTCGTACTTCGTCTTAGGTATTTCCCACATATCGAAAGCTTCGTCCATAATGATAAAGCCCATGCGGTCGGCCAGATCAAGCAGTTCGGGAGCAGGTGGATTGTGTGAGGTGCGAATAGCGTTACAGCCCATGTTTTTTAAAATATCCAATTGACGCTCGATGGCGCGTTTGTTGACCGCGCTACCTAAGCAGCCTAAATCGTGATGATCGCAAACTCCGAGAATTTTCATCGGTTTTCCGTTAAGCGAAAATCCTTTGTCTTTGTCGAAATTGAAGTAGCGAATGCCGACATTTGTGCTCAATTGATCTTCCAACTGGTTGCCAACGTAAAGTTGCGACACCAACGTGTATAGGTATGGATCGGTTGTCGACCAAAGATGTGGGCCAACCACTTCCATTGTTGTTGACGACATGGTGTCTTTCACGATGATA
>DAHXOX010000097.1 GCA_027364655.1 Paludibacter sp.
CAGAGCATATTCCTTGTCCTATCTGTGGCTGTTATGTTGCAAAATAACTATGCCATTTCCAGAAGGCATATTAGAAATTAAAGGTGCCATCACCTGTGTAGCAGCGACTCTTACGCAAAAGGAATAACGCTACACATAAAAATACTTGATTCATGTATAAAGGATTTTTCATCTCAAAAAAAAACGCCCTTCCGTCTGAAACGGAAGGGCGTTTTTGAATCCTTTCTAATTTGTTTTTACTCTTGTTCTTTTGGAGTCATTACATGCAACAAAAAGTTTGGATATAGCACGTTGTGATCTCTTTCCACGATCAATCGGCTTGGTAGCGTAAAGGTTGTTTTTGCACGAATGTCATCGGAGGAATCGCCAATGCGCACTTGATAACTGCCTTTGTCGGCTACCCAGGCACTAATGCCGCTCCAGAACGAAGCTAAATCGCTTGCTTGCAAGGTGAAAGTCAATACCTGACTCTCATTGGGTTTCAACAGGTTGGTTTTGGCAAATGCTTTCAATTCCTGCATCGGTTTGTCGATCTGTTTCTTCGGAGCATCGAGATAAAGTTCTGCAACCTCTTTTCCGGCAACTTTGCCCACATTGGTTACTTTTACGGTGACGGTTATCTCATTGTTGAATACCGTATCGCTCAACGTTACATCCGAATAACGGAATTGCGTGTAAGAAAGGCCATAGCCAAACGGATAGGCTGTCGGCACATGGAATGTTTCGTAGTAACGATAGCCTACATAAATGCCATCGGTATAGAATGCGTTGACAGGGTTGTTCTTGGGTTCGCCCGGAAAAGTAGCTGCTGAGGGAACATCGGCATATTTCATCGGGAAACTTTCAGCTAATTTCCCTGAAGGATCGACGGCGCCTTTCAAAAGATCGACTAAGGCATTAGCGCCTTGTTGACCAGGCTGCCATGCCAGCATGATAGCATCCGGCTCGTCACGCCAACTGGCTGTTTCGATAGGACTGCCAATGTTGAGTACGACGATCACTTTCTTCTTAGCAGCATGATAGGCTTGACATACATCATGAATCAATGCTTGTTCGGTAGGTGACAACGTGAAACTTTCCACTGTGCGATCGGCGCCTTCGCCTGCTTGACGTCCGATAGTAATTACAGCGATGTCGGAGTTTTTCACTTGAGCGTCAATGAGTGATTTGGACAGCGATATTTCCGGTTGGTAGGCAATGGCTTGTTTCCGATCTTGTTCTTTGGTTTTGTTCAATACAGAATCGATAAACTGTTTGTAGTAATCAGTAACCGGTTGCACCAACTTATACCCGGCATCGGTCAGGGCATCATTAATGGAAGCAGCATGGTCATAGTTCACTTCGCCGCTACCTGTTCCACCTACCATGAAACGATAGGATGTTTTGCCAAAGAGGGCGATACGTTTTACCTTTTTGGTAAAAGGAAGTGCCTGGTTATCATTTTTCAACAGCACCATCCCTTCCGAAGCGGCTTCGCGGGCAACGGCAGCATGAGCGGCCAAATCGGGATGATAGGTTGGTACAAAGCCTTTGAAACGAGGTGTCTTTTCAATCAGTTGCAGAATGGAAGCGATGTTGCGATCGAGCACTTTCACGCTGAGGGTTTTATCGTGTATGGCTTGCATCAAAATAGGACGTTGGGAATCGCCGGGTTCTAAGAGGTCGTTGCCGGCATTCATTTGAGCTACCGGATCGTCGCCACCCCACCAGTCGGACATCACCATCCCTTTGAATCCCCATTCTTTGCGTAGAATAGTGATCAACAAATCACGATTCTGGGATGTGTAAAACCCATTCAAACGGTTGTAAGACGACATGACCGTCCAGGGATCACTCTCTTTGACGGCTATCTCAAAGCCTTTGAGATATATTTCACGCAAGGCACGTTGGCTGATTACGGCATTCACAGAGGTGCGGTTTGTTTCGATGTTGTTGGCATCAAAATGTTTGATGGATGTGCCGACACCATTTGATTGAATGCCACGAACTAATGCAGCGGCCATCTTACCGGCAATGAGGGGATCTTCGGAGAAATACTCGAAGTTACGACCACCAAGAGGATTGCGCTGAATGTTTAGTGCCGGAGCAAGAAGAACATCCGATCCATATTCTAACACCTCATTTCCCATAGCTTCACCAACTTTTTCTTCCAAAGCTGTATTCCAGGTTGAAGCCATGACAGTTGCCGTTGGGAAAGCGGTGCAATAGAACGGATGAGCATGGTCGCTTTGTTTGGGTTCGATGCGCAGTCCGGCAGGCCCGTCGGTCAGCACAGCAGCGGTAATTCCCAGACGAGGGATGTTGTACGTGCGACCGGCTTCACCTTCGAGTAAAACAGTTTTTGGCCCTGATGGAGGATTCTTCCAACTGAGGTCGCCTAAGCCCATGACCATATCCACTTTTTCTTGAAGTGTCATGGAGGAGATAATGTTTTTAATGCTGTCTTTGCCAAGTTGCGGCAATGGTTGTGCTTGTGCATTAAGTGCCAGCGAGATCAACAACATGCTAAGTAAAAAATTAAGTTTTTTCATAAACATAAAAATTAAAGAAAAGAAATTATGAATGATATAAAAGATGCCCTGAATTTTCCTTAGATATGTAAGAACGACATGGAACGTTCAAAAGCATTTGTACCGAATAAATATTTAGAGAATGACAAAGATACTATTTTATCCAAAAACATCTTCAATAAATCTTCATGTCGGAGAAAAAATTATTTTGTAAAGTATGCAGGCCTATAAATCAAAATCAGGATACGATTCATCGTTTTTTAGTATAAATAGACTGAACTTTCGCAAGCCTTATTTAGCCCGCTTGCGATAGGGCTTTGAAATTTAAGAATTTTGTAAGTTGTTCGTTTTCAGAGAATAAATTTTCCATTAACATTTCACTGTCTAAGCTGAGAATTTCAGACAAATGGGCTACTAATTCAATGATAATCATTCATATTTTCTCAGATATGCTAAGTTGCAAGGAATCTTTTTGTGTTGCTCGAAAAAGTTCACCAAGTGTTTCATAGTCCGAGAATCGTCTTGCGACAGATAGTAAGTTGTATTGAATCATACAAAGTGTTGTTGCCGCAATTTGAGCATCAAAATCTTTTGATTGACTTTGTGGAAAGGATTGGACGAATATTTTCGATTTTACAATGATCAGAGATTGCACCAATCCCTGGAATACAAAACTCCAAAAGAGATATATGAACAGGCGGCCTAAAACGAGAATAACTTTTTTCGGGCTCGATGGGACGGCCCAAAAAGTTATTACCCGTTTTATCC
>DAHXOX010000114.1 GCA_027364655.1 Paludibacter sp.
GGCTCAACCCAAACGGAAACTGAATTTGCAGAAGTTGAAGATGTGATTTTTAAAAGACATCAAAAGAATAAAATACGAGAAAAAATATCAGTAACATTCCCTGACAAGACAGTAGTAAAGAACAGAAAAGTTGTTGACACATTCGTTGAGACAATTAAGAAAATTGGACCCGAAAAAGTTTTACCATTAAACTTATATCGTGCAGGTGTAGCAATTATTTCTGAAACAAAGGATGACTTTTACAACCAGCACAAAATTGGAAAATATTGGATTATGGTTCATACTTCAACAAAGGAAAAAATTGCTGTCCTAAATGAAATCAACGAGAAATTGAATTTAAAATTAACGATTGAAACCTTTACGAATGAAAGATAAACAGCTTGTAACATGCGGTATATTTTATTGCCGAGATAGTGCGGAAATCAACGACAGTGGCTCGCTTCAAACTTCATTGCAGGTTGAAAGTGACTTGCTCCGAATTCGGCAACAAAAACATACCGCTGTCCGTTATGTGCCATTCTAAAAGACCGTGCTACAACGAAATGACTGTGAACAAAAACGGACAACTTTTAATCGGACGACCTGTTTTTTTGACTAAATTTGAAACGACTTTTAATTGAATTTGAAAATGGAAATATTAGGTAACGAACAACATAAAATTATTCACGGAGACGCTTTGGAAGCATTAAAAACACTTCCTGACAACTCTGTGGACTTAATTTTTGCCGACCCACCCTACAACATTGGCAAAAACTTCAACGGACACATTGAAAAATGGAAAACTGAAGAAGCCTATCTTGAATGGTGCTACGAGTGGCTTGACCTGTGCATTCAAAAACTTAAACCAAACGGTAGCTTTTATGTAATGACAGCGACACAGTTTATGCCTTTTTTCGACATTTATCTTCGCAAAAAGTTAGACATACTTTCCCGACTTGTTTGGTATTACGACAGTTCAGGTGTTCAAGCTAAAAAATACTATGGTTCTATGTATGAGCCAATTTTGTTTTGTGTAAAAGACAAAAACAATTACACTTTTAACACAGATGACATTTTAGTTGAGGCAAAAACAGGAGCAAAACGCAAACTGATTGACTATCGCAAAGCCGTTCCGACAGTTTACAGTTCAGAGAAAGTTCCCGGCAATGTTTGGGAATTTGCAAGGGTTCGTTATCGTATGGATGAATACGAAAATCACCCGACACAAAAACCAATCGCTTTACTCGAAAGAATTATCAAAGCAAGTTCAAACGAAGGAGATTTAGTTATAGACCCATTTTCGGGAACATTTACTACTTGCTTTGTGGCAAAAGAACTTGGTAGAAATTCCATTGGTATAGAACTTCAAGACGAGTATGTAAAAATTGGTTTGCGGAGATTACAATTAGCCAAAGAGTTTAAAGGCGAAAAACTACAAAAGGAAATCCGCACATTTGAAACAGAAAAGTTGGCTACCGCCAACACCTTAAAATTATTTGAAGAGCCAAATGGAAAATATATTCACAGCAAACATTAAATCGGTTTTAGAAAAACACTTTGGCAAAAATGCTGATGATATTTTCGATAAGAGCCAACTAATTCAATACATAAACGAGAAAACCCGTTCTGCCAATAAAGGTTCAAAATCTCGTTCAAGTTTCGCAAACCTTTACGCTATCTATGTTATCATAGAGGACTATGTTGCTAATGGTTACGACCAAAAAGGGGATTACTCAAAGTATGAAGGTGCTTTATTCAACAAACTTTTTGCAAGACAAAGACAACTGCCTTTCGGCAGTAAACTTCAAAATCACGCTTTGAATAATAGAATGAACTCGGAATTTCAAAAGTATTTTCCAAGTTCAGAGTTCATTCCAATTCTTCGCAACCACGAAACAAATCGGTATTGGATAAATGAAAACCTTTTGAAAATAAAAGTTGGCAAAGCCAACTTCAATATCGCAAAGGCTATCATTGAAATTGTTGACGAGTATTCTAAAACAAAGCAGGACGCATTTCAACGCTTTGTAAAATCTTGTGAAGAGTTGCAAGAGATTGGTAAAACAACTCCGAAAAAAATTGAGGAGTTTGTAATTGGATTACTTGCACCAAATGTTGATGCCAGACTTTTTGAAATAGTTAGTTATTCCATTCTCAAATATTTCTATCACGACCAACAAATTATTTGGGGTTTTGAAATGGATAAACTCAACACAGAAAACTTGAAACTTTACAAGACAGGTAGAACCAACGCCAATGACGGTGGTATTGACTTTGTGATGAAACCACTTGGACGATTTTTTCAAGTAACCGAAACGTTGGACTTCAAAAAATACTTTCTCGACATTGACAAAATTCAAAAGTATCCAATCACTTTTGTAATCAAATCCACCGAGCCAACCCAAGACCTGTTAAAGAAAATTCGAGACAACGCAGGTAAAACGTATTCAATCAAAGCCATCGTTGACAAGTATATGGACTGCATTGAAGAAGTGATAAATATTCCGACCCTCAACGACATATTTAACGATGCTGTGAAACAAGGTTATCTAAACAAAATCCTTGACGAAGTGGTAATTCAAAGCAAAGTTGAGTTCAACTATGAGGACACGGACGATGACGAAGAATAGAAGAACGGCACATAACAGCGGTTTGGCGTAATGGCGGGTGTAGTTCTTCGTATGACAGTTTTGTGGTAGGTTCAAGTGCAGTTCTTCGATTGAACTTTTGGGTTCACTCGTTAATCGTGTGAGATAAGGATAAATTAACTACTTTTGTTGATAACAAAAACGATTCGTGTCATGGAAGAAAGCAGTTACAAATTATACGAGCGTCTGTTACGTTTGGGTTCAGACTGGCAAGTAGTGAACATTGAGGTTGATGATCCCCACGATGTAATTCACGTAACGATATCCTATCGTGACAAAGAGTGGACAGATAAGACCACTGGAGAAATCTTTCCCATTTATGATTATCGTTCAGAACGTGTTTGGCGACATTTAGATAGCATGGAACATGCCACCTTTATCCATTGTCGGTTACCGCGAATTCAAACTGCCGATGGTAAAATACACACCATTGAAGTTGTCTGGGCTGACAGTGGCATCTCACACACCAAGAAGTTTGAGAACAAAAGTATCAGCACTTTGCAAGCAACTCATTGTCAAAAATCGGCAGCCGAGTTGATGCATATCAGTGACGATAAGATGTGTGGCATCATGCACCGTTCAGTTCTTCGGGGATTGGAGCAAAGAGATTTATCCTCTGTACAACAACTATCTTTAGACGAGAAGAGCTATGGTAAAGGACATCAATACATCAGTGTACTGACCGACAGCCGTACAGGCACTGTTTTAGATGTTTCCAAAGACAGAACTGAACAGTCGGCTGACAATGTGATAAAGAGCACTTTAAATCCGGATCGTCTAACCTGTATTACCACCACCTGTTGCGACATGTGGGATGCTTTTATCAATGCATTAAAAAAAACTGTCCGAATTCCCGATTGGTACACGATAAGTTTCATGTTGTAAAATACTTGACCAATGCAATTGATCTGACACGCAGAGAGGAAGTAAAAATAGAACCTTTATTGAAAAAGACTCGTTTCGTTTTCCTAAAACGTTTAGACACAATGACTGACAAACAAAGACTTACATTTGAACTGGAAAATATATCCAATACCAAAACCGCCTCTGCGTGGCGCATGAGAGAAAACTTCATTGCCATGTATGATTGCCAGACATCAGAACAAGCGTTGGAGTATTTCAATGCCTGGTACAAATCGGTTATTCATTCCTCAAATCAACATATCAAAAAAGCAGCTAAAACTATCAAAGAACACATCGGGAATATTGTTTCTCAAATCGGATCAACCATCTCCAACGGGAGAGCCGAGCAAACGAACAGCAAAATTGCCAAGATTCAACGCATGGCTCAAGGATACCATAACTTCGATAACCTGAGAGCTGCCATACTCTTTTTCAATGGAAATTTATCCTTATATCACACGATTAAGGAGTGAACCTAATTTTTTAAATGATCTTTATACAATGTTTTGGAGGCAAGGCGACTGAAAACAAATTTCCGGGTTTCCTTATGGATCAACGCACCTGCTGCATATCGTAAATAGTGAGAAACAAACTGATGAATCAAAAACCGCGTCAACCATTCTGCACGAAACCAGAATTTCGACTTCAACCATAAATTCTGTTGCCAAACAAAACACCTTACACGTAAGTTAAAGCGAGGGTGTGTGTTCATTGTCATAATCCGGGATATCCATCCCATGTATATCAATGCTTGTGAAGCATAACGGGGCAGTCGAGATAGTACCTTGTATATATCAACTCTGAAGGATAAATAGTAAAGGTCGATCATATTTCTAAACGAAACGACGTGCATCAGCCTGACATCGTTAGCCATGAATCCATGCATAAAATTCAGAATAACGTTATGCTTGTCGGATAAAACATAACAAGGCGGTTCTGTTTTAAGCAGCTTCGCTCTGGGTCGAATCATTTCATAATTAAAATGGGAAGACAGTGACACTTCTACCGGACATCGATGAACCTCAATTCCTACAGGCTCATTCGGGTGAATAAGCCTTGGAAAATGTTTAATATGCGATTGATTGTATTGGTTATAGGGTTTTTGTGTGTCATAGCCCTCTTTTTTCAGAAGCCGGACAACCCATGTAAATTCTTTATCCGAAACTAATAAGTCAATATCGCCCATTATTCTTTCCCCTACATCGTTGTATAACTGATCAAGCAGGTTACCTGCACCTTTCAGATAGACAGGCACAATATTCACAATAGCAAGCAGGCGATTGATACGGTTTATTTGTTCTAAGATTGTAATGTTGCGCTGATAATTTAATTCATAAACCATCTTGAGATGTTCACTCAGTTCAACCGGCAGATCCGAAAGAATGCCGTGTGCTTTAAATCGCAGGTACAGCGATGGGAGGATGAGATGGTTGCTGCCCATGGCAACAAAACGACTCCAATCCACTTTTTCTTGTTGGATGATTTGAATAACAGCCTGATCTTTTTCCGTATGATTTCCAAGTGTCAGGCATTGACCCATAAAATAAAATAATTCCTTGTTGGTCATTGTTCAAACAATTGATCTATTTCATGTATTATTCTTTCGTTGTTGGAGTATGATATCCGATAGCAATTTATCGTTGTGAACCAATCTAAGAAACGCTCTGCATTGTCAGCCGAAGGTGAAGTCCATGTTTCGTCAAGCAATATTTTGAAAGCTTCGGGACGAGGTAACTTTTCCATTTGAAAGTCCACGGCAGGGTCGTATTTAATAAAAATAATTTCTTTTACAGATGCTGGAAGCGCTCTTCCATCTACCGGCAAATATTTTACCTGTTTATTTGTTGTGCTTGTCTGTGGGTGGGCATCATTGCACAGCAATGGATAAAGGAGTGAGAGCATACCGAAAGCCCCATCTTTTACTGACATAGCCACTGGAAATGGATACGCCTTGCATGTCATTCGTTCCAATGGAACAAAGTCGTCCGAAACCAACTGATATCCTTTGTGATGCAGTAAAGCGGCTATGGTGCTCTTCCCGTTTCTGGGGGCTGCGGTGAATACTATGGTTTTGGTACCGTTGGTTACTGCCGAAGCATGAATAATGGCCAGCCAATCATGATCGGACTTGTCGTACACCACGTTTAACAACTGGAGGTAAACCATTCCTTTCAACAGATGCGTCTCTGCTTCTCTCCACATGCCAAGCACCACTCCATTGACCCGTAAGACAATCTTCTCATGATGTGGAAATAATTCAAATAAAGCGTATTTGGAAGGATTAGCTTCACTTTCCAGATGTTCTAACAAAGGATGCAGATAATATTCATAAAGCCGGTTGGCATAATGAAAACAGATTGACTTGCCCTGAATCGTATAGCTGTGCTTCGAGAAAGGCAAGAAGGGCCTCGCCTGAAGTTCTTTATTGGTACGAAAATCTGATTCCTTATTAACAGGACGTTGTTTTATGGTTTCAATACTGTTCGCAATGTCAGTTACAAACTGACGACTCTCTTTTTCCTGAATCCCATATTTTTCCACACATTGGTTGACAATTAAATCCATATCCATACCTTTTTCACCACACCGGAACACAAAAAAGGCAGGTTCTTCCAATCTAATATATTGGTTCCCGTTTGAAAACCAGACAATATGTGCATCGTCAATATGTCGAATTACCGATTCCATTGCTGAGATGATGGATTTATAATGTGATCATTAAGTGCTTTATGCTCATATCTTCTTCAACTTTGGGATTTCCATCTTATAAAGCGTCTAAAGTCTAAAGACAATCTGTATTCAAAAGAGTCAAAAACAGGTCTAAAGTCTAAAGACAATCTGTTAGGGGAATGTTGAATTAGCTTTCCGGCTTCTCTAACTTCTAAACTTCCTGTTATTCGGTTATTCCGTCATTTGACAATTTCTTCATGCGCTTCCTTTACCATGGATTTGGAGTTGCCGGAGATGATGCCACGGCTTTATCTGGTTTATTCAGCAATAACATCATGGTGGAAGCTGACAAAGCTATGTAACCCATTTTCTTTATGGCTTCTTTCCGGTTCATGACCGGCTCTTTCGGGCTATTTTCTGATGATGCTGGTTCTTCAGAATTCAATTTTTCTTCATTATTTGTTTCCATTATTGAAGGGGAATATGAAACGTTACTGATTCAATTGATCAGGTATCTTTTACAATATGATGATTTTGATATTGGCATGATGAGCCGGCTCCGTGACACTGAGCACATAAACTCCGGGGATTAACCCTGCCGCCGGAATACGGTTTATGTCTCCTTCATTCAGTTTGTAGAAACCCAATTCCCTGCCGTTAATGTCATACAAACAGGCTTGCGCATGGCTATCAACCTTTCCTTCAATGGTAATCTCTCCTTTCGATGGATAGGCTTTCAAACTAAAGGTTCCGGCAGGCAAAGCAGAAAGGCCGGTGGTTACGCTGCTGGTATGGATGTAGAACCTGCCAATGCCACTGGTGCCCGGCGCCAGCGTTGTTTGATAGGATTCCCCGTTTTCTAATGATGTGAAAGTGTCTGTGGTTTTATCTTCCAGAATGACACTGCATGTGGATGGCAAATTCATCGCCGTAGCCGTAAAGGTAAATGTCCCTCCTGTTTGGGTATCAATGCCGATTGGAATGACGAGATTATCATAATTTTCAGGAAGACACTGTATGGCAAAATCAACGCTATCGTCATCCACCAGATGCGAGTAAAGACTTAATCCCGTGGAGCCCCGCAGAAGCCCTGCATCGTAGGTAGGATCCAACCCTTGTGTCATCTTGTTGTTGAAGGCAATCAACGTTGATGCCGAGGTAGTTCCGTTCGTTGCGTTCAATTCGAAGTTAGGCCACGAAAGATTCGTCGTTGCTGCTGTAACCGATTGATTTACCTTGACAGGGATAAGGCTTTGCGTTGGTGAACTGCTGGTGACCATTTTTAATGCCGATCCGAGTTGTGGTTGTTGCAGGTTGGGGGTAAACTGCAGGGAAACATTGTTACTGGCCGCTTTTACAAAAAAACCCTGTCCCGGTAAAAAGATGTTTTCTCCCAAATCACGTGTGGTCGGGATATTGCTGACTATTTTATATTGCCCTGATGCATCGTCCCACACATACAGGCAGGCATAATTCGGATCGAAGGCGGAAATATTTTCCGCAAGAAAGTTAGAGTCGGTGGCGGCTGTGACATTCATGTCAATAGGTGCAGGATAGAGATTGCCAACACAGTTCCATCCATCACCGTTTTTCGTGAGAGGAACGGTTTGTGTGCCTGTGTTCAAGGTGCCACTGAAGGTTACCGTACCGTTGCTTGCACGCCGTACGCAATACCCCTGACCTGCCTGTAACGTCCCTGTAGAGGCTGCCGTAAAATAGCTGTTCCATTGATTGGTGGTTTCATTATAATCCATCATGCCATAGTTCACGGTTCCACTGATAGTCTTCTCTGGGATGTGGTTTGTGGTATCCTGGATAAAAGCGCTTATCGCTTCTCCGGTGACAATGGGCGACACAACATGCCATTGGTTGGCCGATAGATAAAGCTGGGCATGGGTGGCCCCCGAAACCGATACGGCTCCATTGTTGATTATCGATGCAGTACCGGTACTGTCGCTTTGCAGCGTCAGGTCTCCATTTACTGTCAGTGTTTTGCCCGAAGGAATCGTTAATGCATTGCGGGGAGTGACTGTTATATTCTTCACTGCCTCATTGTTGTCGAGCGTGCAATTAGCAGCAATCGTCGCGTTTGTTGTTGTGGCGGGAAGTCCGTTATCCCAGTTTGAGGCTGTCGTCCAGTTGCCGGAGGTCGTCAGCGTCGAAACGGTTGGCAATGAGCCCGAGTTGATGTTATAGCGTGCTGCAAGATACTGTTCAACACTGTCCCGCTGAGTGGATGTCAGCACGGTATCATAGACCAGCACTTCTGCAATATCGCCGTTGAAATGAAGTGTTCCATCGCTTCGTTCACCAATCCGA
Source organism: Paludibacter sp. (assembly GCA_027364655.1). Classification (GTDB taxonomy): domain Bacteria; phylum Bacteroidota; class Bacteroidia; order Bacteroidales; family Paludibacteraceae; genus Microbacter. Next base: position 8,520 of record DAHXOX010000114.1, read on the forward strand.
AGTATACCGCCATCCGATGAGAGGATGTTTGCCGTTGTTGTTCCTCCGTTCACTCCGTCAACGCTCATACCTCCACCCGATGACGATGCGTGCGCTTCAAACACATGAGGCTTCCCGTCGGTATATGTACCGGATGTTCCTAAATCCAAATAGGTGGCTGTTATGGGTATAAACCTTGCCCCAACACCATTCAGATGATATTCAAATTGCTCAAGGGTATTACCGCTCAAAAGAAACTGAATATTGCTTGAACTCGATCGTGCAACGATAAACATCTCGTAGTCATGGTTTTGTATGCCGAGAGCTGTGGATGTTGGCAACGCCAAATGAGAACCACCATCGAATCTAATTACCGGCATATTATTCATTGCTCCGGCAACATATAACGGCTGGTTGGCGCTGTAGCTTTGTGTCGCATTATTGCCGTTGCCGGACATATCATCCCATTCCGAAACCGAATCGCTCGAAGAAGTAACTCCCTGGTCAGCACGTAAGCGCAGCTTAAGATTATTCTTTGGTACTGTTAAGCCGGACTGTACAACCGTAACGTAACAAAATAATGGAGAAGAACTCACTGTGAGTGGGTTGCTACTTACAATAACGTAATGAGGTATCCCAACCGCAACGGTTCCAGTCCGCGTTTCTCCCGTTGTATTGGTACTGATGCTCATAGAAAGAGGACCGTTAAAAGGGTATAGTGTATTACCGTAACTCCCTCCATTGATCCACGACTGGCTGGGTGTTACTTGTGCTGCTGTCATATTACTCGTTATAATCTTCGATGTAAAGGAATTATCTGATGCGTCTAAATACACTTTTTGGGGGTACGCATAACAAAAGCTTGAGATTAAAGAAAGGTCTCCAAAAGTATAAGATAAAGTAGTATTATACAGAAACCGGTAATAGCCAAACGTTGTTTTAACAAGAGGTTTGGGAAATACCGAGATATTGATATTATTGAAATAGAAAGTGGCGTCACCGTATGGGAGCTCAATATTTTTATTACTATTCTTACCAATTATTATCATCCCTTGCCAATCTCCTACGATAACCATCAAACTAACGTCGGCGTCGTTTGCATTTGCAATATTATACCAGGAGCTATCTTTGTTGGCAGTATAACCATACGGGGAAATCGTAATTTGGCTTTGAGCGCTTGGGATGTCCCCGGTAGTCTGATCATTCGTCGGCATCTGCATGAATAAAAAGGGATACACAATAGAGCCGTCCGGATTTGTATAATTATAATAAAAGCTAACCGTGCTATGTTTGTTGCATGTAAAATCTCCTGTTGCATTTGGAGCAATGTTTAACGTGTCTGTGTTTGTTCCGTCTGTGCACGTGAGCGAAACCGGAAAGTAATTATGGTTAGTAATAGAAAAGCTTGTCGTGATTGGATCATCGGAAGGATTGGCTGTAAACAATAACTTTATAGTCGGATCTACTTCGGGGGCAAATAAGATATCGCTGCCGTAATAAGTAATGCCGCCGGAAACAACACATAAGCGGCAATGATAGTCGCCTTCGCAGTTATGAATAACCGTTGTTACCGCCAAGGTAATGTCGTCGGTGCCCGCAGCGATTGCCGGGCTTGCCGCAACTGTATTGCCGTAACTTGTTGTAGGTCCGTATTCGAAATACGAGGAACACTCTTCTCCGTTGGGATTGACCTGACCGACAAACGTTACTTTTGCATCATACGTATAGGTCGTGTCCGAACCCGCCTTATAAATATACGGCGTCACCACAAGAGGCTGTTGTGTAGTTACGGAAGGCGTTTGCGCAAAAAGGATATTGCTCGATAAAATAAAGATTACCAAAACAAGCTTGTGCATACATATCTTCATTTTCACGTTCGATAGTTTTATAAAAACGGGATTGATCTCGCGTTGCAAATTTATCAACTTGATGGGTTGGTTTCAATAGCCAGTTTGTGTAAATGGATGCTATTAGTTTTTTAAATACTTTATTACCGCTTCGGTGCGGGAATGAACTTGAAGTTTCTCGTATATTTTACGGATATGATTATGAACGGTATCATTACTTATGGAAAGTTCAAATGCTATTTCTTTGTACAAATAACCTTTTGAAAGCATGCTTAGTACTTGTTCTTCACGAGGACTTAATTTTTGGCTTTCACCTTTTCTTTCGCGGTGAAAAGATTGAACAACTTTGCGTGCAATTTGCGGAGACATAGGCGAACCGCCAGCTACAACTTCTTTTAACGCTGCAAGAATTTCTTCCGGTTTGGAAAGCTTAAGTAAATAACCTACCGCGCCCGCTTGAAGAGATTGAAAAATTTTACCTGCGTCTTCGTATACGGTTAGCATTGCAATTAATAAACCCGGCATTTTTGCTTTTAAACGGTAAGTGCATTCGATGCCGTCCATACCCGGAAGATTAATATCCATCAATACAATATCCGGAAATTTTCGCGGTATGTCTTCCAATGCATCTTCGGCATTTTGGTATGCGCCGATGCATCTGAATCCTTCGACGCCTTCCAGTAATTCAATAAGAGGCTTACGGATTATGTCGTCATCTTCTACAAGCGCTGCTCGAATCATAATAATTCTTTTCAGTAAAAGTATTTACAGAATAAGTAATATACAATAGCCAGTTCTGGCTATGATTGTTTAGTCCGCAAACGGAATACACATCGTAACGGTTGTACCGCAATTTATTGAGCTTTCAATTGTTACTTTGCCTCCAAAGTTTTCAATCCTGTAATGAATATTTTTGAGCCCGTTTCCGTAAGGATGGACTTTATCTATATTAAAACCACATCCGTCATCAATTATATGAATAAATAATCTTCTATCAACTACTTTCAGTTCAACATTAACAACGGAAGCGCCGGCATGTTTCACAATATTATTTAGGGATTCTTTTACAGCCATAATTATGTTACGCCTGGTATCATAAGGAATTTCTAAGTAAGGAAATTCCGGCGGCAGATCGAGTCTGCATCGTATATTTGCCGTACTTAAAAAGTCCGATGTACATTGCCCGATATAAGTCGCGAGCTCTTCAAGTGTATTGTTCATCGGGTTTAAAGCCCATACAATTTCCTTAAACGTAGAAAAGGCATTACCGGATGCAGCGGAAAGTTCATCCAGCTTTTCTCTAATTTCATCGCCTGGATTAATTTTTTGTTTTACAGCCTCGCTAACTAATTTAATTTGTGTTAAGCGCGGACCAATTTCATCGTGCAAATCGCGTGCAATACGTTCGCGTTCGCGTTCTTTGGATGTAATAATTTGTTTATTCAGATTTACATACTGCGAAATAATTATCCCTATAAGAAAAAGGAACAAACAAAATCCGCCGATATTTAAAAACACGGTATTAAAATGTCCCGAGCCGAAAATAATGCCGATGTAATATTTTGCCACTTCAATAAAAGCGAATAATGCATAAGTGTTTAATCCCAACAAGAATAGTTTTTCATTGTGCCCAACAACTCGGTAACTTTTGTAACTGTAGAGCATGAAAATTATTATGTAGCTTAATACCAGTATATAATAAGGAACGGCAACATAACGGTTAAAAGGATTGAGAGAAATATCAATAAAGATTATTGCAAGTGAAACGATAACTAAAAATTGCCATATGCGTTTAAAGATAATTTTATATCGCGCTGCAATAATTTTTTCAGCCAAAAGCATAAAGCCGATAACAGCCGCAAACATCGAAATATGATCCAGGAGATATATGACTTTCGGAGCGTCTATTATCAACTGCAATATCGGCGAATTAACAAGCGTCCAGATTCCCATTGAAATTTGTAGAATTACAAACCCGAGATATGGCTTGAGTTCTTTTAGAAGAAAAAGCAGAAGTACTGAAATAAATCCGGAGCTGAGGAACAACAATCCAAGGACAAAAAAGATAATGTTTTTTCCGACAAGATTGCCGAGAATATTTTTTTCTGAGCCGAGTATAACATCGCCCATAATTCCCGGATATGGATGAGGCGCACGGATGTGAAAGATAAGAGTTTTATTAGCAAAATCGTGCGGCAGTCCAAACAAATGCCAATCGTAGCCGCTAAAGCCTATATTTTGTTTTGAAGAAAAGCTGCCGTATGAATATATTTTTTTACCGTCAAGATATACTTCCATTATATCTTTTACTAGTCTTATAAAAATAGCAGGGTTCTTTCCTTTCCAATCGGGCAAAGTTTTGCGAAACCAAACATCGGTGGTACAGCTTTGATCAAATTGATTGGGATAGAAAATTATTTTCCAGGTAGTATCGTTTTTAGAATAATAAAACCAGGAGGATTGAACGGTAGAGTCACTAAGTTTATATTGCCATCCACCTCTCAAATAAATAATTGGGTCGGAGTGGTTAACTTCCGAATTATTTTGAGCCGACAATGAAATGATTGGACAACATGCCACAATAATTAGGAAAAGAATAAACTGAAATTCTCTATTCAATTTTTCAACCATGTTTTAAATTTATCAATTTTTCAACTTTCGTAAGCACAAATTAACCCGCTTGCAGTAGATATTTGTGATTCAAATCACTATTGTCCGATAAAAATGATTCGATAAAGTAAAAGTGCACGGACAAAAACAGATTTTCATACCATGCACTTTTTTTGTAGTTTTGTATTTACCACAATACAATATAAGACTACAATGAACAAAAGTACACATTTTTTCGGACAATCGGTTTTCGGACAGCTGATTTCTTTAATTGACAATAAAATAATTTCACAAAACAGTCGAAAGTACAATGCAGATTACTATGTAAAGAAGTTTACCACCAAAGATCACTTGATAAGCATGCTCTTTGGAGTGTTTGCCAAAGTATCTTCCTTGCGTGAAGTATCCGGTGCAATGCTTGGATTATCAGGCAAAACGAAGCATTTTCAATTGGAGAGCCTTCCGTATCGAAGTACGCTTTCCGATGCGAACAAGCGCAGAACATCGGATGTCTTTGCCGGAATTTACAACGATTTGCTCAAACAATATCACTATCTGTTTTCGGACAGCCGGATATTGCAGGTGATAAAAAAGCAAATCGAAATTTTCGACAGCACGACGATCAGTCTGTTTCAAGACATTTTGAAGTGCGTTGGCAGAATGCCCGCTAACGGTAAACGCAAGGGCGGCATCAAAATGCATACAATTATAAACGTGGACGAACTTGTTCCCAAAATGGTATGGTTCACAAGCGCGGCGACTAACGACCACTTTCTGCTGAATAAATTGAAGTTTGATTCAAACACGATTTATGTTTTTGACAAAGGATACAACGATTACGTGGCATTTAAGCGCTTCTGTGACAATGAAACCGGCTTTGTAACACGTATAAAAGACGATGCTGTTTACAGCGTAGAAGAAGAACTTTATATTGACCAGTGCATACACAGCGGTGTTTTGGAAGATCAAATAATAGAAATAACAGTAAAGGAAAATGGACAAACAAGCAGACTGAAACTGCGTAAAGTAACATTTTACGGTTATTTCTTTTTTTGAGGTGCTATGAATTTTTTTATATCTTTGGGGTCTATGGGACAAAAGAGAAAATCACGTCCGTCAACGGACACCTTATTGGAGACAGTATCTCGGATGCTGGTTCCTTCCTATATTTTAGAAGACTTCGATATATACGGTGCCAAGGAATCATCATCGTGTTGGGTAATTGAGTTACGGGAGAAAGAAGACAGAATACCACCGGAGTTAAAAAATAGCACGGGAGTTGTCTTCGATGGTTATTGTAATCCAATAGAGACTTTGAGTCATAGTTTTGTATGCAAGCCGATTTACCTGAAGGTTTATCGTCGTCGCTACAAGCTTTCTGGAGACGATAAGCATTATAGTAATAGTTATGATTTGACTTTAAAAGGCGTAAAAATGGTTCCCGAGTTAGGGCTTTTTTAAAGGAATAAGATTGAACAGGAGCCGGTAAACATATCAACAGTAGCTCGCATTTTCAGTCTAAAACCAAAGACACTTTATCATTGGTATCGCAATCATTTAAGCGACTACAAGCCTGATAAAGAGAACCAAAAATGGCATCCCAGATATTTGGAGAATATAGATGAACAGACTGGAGAAATTACTAATGGTAAGCCTTTATACGTATTTAAGCCCCAGAATATAGGGCAAAAGATGAGCATAGACGATAAAGCTATCGGACATGAAGGGTTTAATATTTTCAGCAATGGAGAAACAGGTGAAATAGCCATGATGATAGAAAGTTGTCAAAGTGCAGAGGTATCTCAGGCTCTTTCATTGTTTGAGAATGACTTGACGAAAATCAAAAGTATTAGTTGTGATATGTCAGCAGGTTA
>DAHXOX010000116.1 GCA_027364655.1 Paludibacter sp.
AAAATGGTATCTTTGTAAGCTATAAACCTAACGGATGAAAACAAATCTTGTCGTAGCGCCTGCTTATTCTTATCTTCACCATTTTCTAATCACTGTTCCTGCAACATTTGACCAGAAAGGGGAAGCTATCTATAAAGCACGTAATGAATTAAAAATCATAAACATCGACGGAATAACTGTTGTCGTCAAGAAATACAAACGTCCGCACATTATCAATCAAATTGCCTACGGTTATTTCAGAAAAAGTAAAGCGCAACGGGCATTTCTCTACTCACAAAAATTATTGTCACTCGCAATCACCACTCCTGCTCCTCTCGCTTTCATCGAAAAGACCCATCATGGTTTATTGAAAGAGAGTTATTTTATTTCCCGATTTTGTCATTATCCACATTTAATGCGTGAGTTATGGGATTATACAGAAACGGATAAATCTGCTTTAATCAGTGCATTCGCCTCGTTTACCGCTTCCATCCACAATCAGCAGGTTTATCCCATTGATTATTCGCCCGGTAACATCCTCTTTGAAAAATCACAAAACGAGTATCATTTTGCATTGATCGATATCAATCGGATGCAATTTAAACCAGTTACGCCTCGCATGGCGGCTTATGGATTTCGCCGGCTCCATGTTGATGAAGATACGTTGACAGAAATTGCCACTGCGTATGCCCAAGTTCAACACATTGAAGTGAAAAGTTTTATTGAAAAAACTCAGGAATTTCATCGTCATTTTTGGCGAAACCCTCATTAAAGATCAAGGTTGAGGAATGTATGTTTTTGTCTCGACTTCCTTTTTCACTACGGGAGATGTATTGCCGGCATCAATTGATTTTTGCCACCACGTGACCGCCTCGTCAACTGCGCCTGACAAGTAAAGAATATCTCCGTAATGTGCCAAAACATCGGCGTTTTTATCACCTCCGTTTTCAATGGCTTGGTTCTCGTATATTTTTGCCAGTGCGTAGTTCCCTTCTACAAAAAATATCCACGCATAAGTATCTAAAAAAGTAGCATTGGTTGGTTCTGCCTTGATAGTTCGAGCACTCATATTTTCGGCCTTCTGCAAATCCCGTTTCTCAAGCGATAGGTAATAGGCATAATTATTGAGTGTTCCCACATTGTTTGGTTGGTATTTCAACGCCTGATCGTAAGCCCAAAAGGTAGAATCTTTTTCTCCCAAGCGGTAATAGGTGTCGCCCATTTGAGAATAGACCTGAGCGCGAAGATTGAGATTTTCGTCAGGAATAAGCGGTAATGTTTTATGACACAGCGCAATTACTTGCCGAAAATGATTTAATTGAAACAAGGCCACCGATTTGAAGAAATAGAGATCTGGGTCTTTGGGGAAATAAGTCAATGCTTTCGTGCAGAGCGAATCAGCCTTTGAAAACTTTTCTTGCTGAAGTTGCATCTCTAACAAGCGCATCCATGTCACCTTATTTTGAGGATTCAGATCAAGCATCGTATGCAACTCGGCTTCAGCTTCTTTTGTCTTTTGTTGCATCATGAGAAACAGGTACTGATAGTTATGGAGCGACTCTTCATCAGGATACATGGCCAATAATTCAGGTAAAAAATCATGCACTTTCTGAACATCTGAAGGATTTGCAACCAAATCTTTCAATACGGACAATTTTGTATCCAGCTCCACGTTTTTGTTTTGCATCATCTGGTCAAGCACCCGCATCATGGATGTTGTATCGCCCACGGCTTTATAATACTTGGAAAGGGAGTAGAGAGCATCTCCTTGATTCGGGTCAATCGACAACACATTTTGGTAAGCAGCCAAAGCGTCTTTTTTCATGCCTTGTTGTAAATAAATATCACCGCGCAACACCTGAAACTTCAACTCATGCGGATATGCTTCAACGAGCTTGTCCACTTCTTCTATCCCCTTTTTATTCTGGTGCATCATAAAATAGAGACGAGCCTTTTCTACCGTTATATCCTGACTCATCCCCTGAATTTTTTCCAACTGATTCAGTTCATCAATGGCTAAAGACAGTTTACCGGTTTGTGTATAAATGGAGATAAGCATCATCACTGCGTCCTCATTCTGAGGATCGACCTTCAATATGGCTTGATACGTAGTGATAGCTTGGTCAATTTTCTGAACAGCAAGATATTGCTCAGCTAAAGCCGTCTTATACCAATTGTTTTGCGGGTCATCCTGGCACGCCTGTACTAATGAAGCGATGGCTTGATCACTCTTTCGAGCTTGCATATAGCATTTTGCAAGTTCAAACTTTACTTCTGCATTTGCCGGTTCCATGCGCTGACAGGTTTGCAACAAATCAAAAGCAGCATCCCAATGATTAGCTAATCGCTGACGAAGAGCTTCATCAAAAAAATAGTCAAATTGCACTTGCTGTGGTGTAGTAACCACCACATTAACGTGGATTTTATTCTTTGCTGCCATTGGAAAAACAACAAGCATCGCCAACACGACCATTAAACCGTAACGAAATGGATTCATATAATTTATTCTATTAAAAAATTCTTTAACTTTCTATAAGTGCTAAGCTTGATCACTCAAACTTACGCTAAGATTGACCACAAATGTACACATTTCGCACGAAAAAGAAACGCACAGCCGATGAAATCCTCCTATTTTGAAACGAGCATTAAATCAGAATTAAACCCGCGAAAATGAAATGAGTTTACGAAACGATAAAATGCGTAGGATTCTTATCGCCACGAAAAATCAGGTACACAGTGTAACACCGAGAAAACACAGTGTAACACGGTAAAATTAAAAAACAAAGGAGATTGAACAATGGACAATTGACAATTGACAATTGACAATCAATTTGAGGATTAGCTGATTAGTTGATTAGTCGATTAGCTGATTGGTCGATTTCTATTGCCTATTGCCTTTGCAGTTCCCTATTGCCTTGCGGTTCCCTTTGCAGTTCCCTATTCCCTTGCCGTTCCCTCTGTGGTTCCCTATTGCCTTTGCAGTTCCCTATTGCCTTGCGGTTCCATATTGCCAAGAAACATTCGTCCGAAGGCAATGAATACGGTTTTGGTCGTATTATGCTTTCACCAACAACAAATAGTAGTTCTTTTTTCCCTTTTGAACCAACAGATATTGGTTGTTCAACAAATCATTTGTACCTAAAAGACGTTCGCT
>DAHXOX010000123.1 GCA_027364655.1 Paludibacter sp.
AATTGATGGATTAAAAATCAATTATTGCTTGTGTGGTTCATCCATTAACGAGTATCTGGATAAGTTCGATCAGTTTTTTAAGGAAATCAAATCTACCGAGATAAGTTGCAGTACTTTGTGCTGATAATTTTCAAATCAACAAATCAACAAATCAACAATTTATGAAAGTATTAATTCTTTGTACAGGGAATAGTTGCCGCAGCCAAATGGCACACGGTTTCTTACAATCTTTCGACAATAACCTTATTGTTTGTTCAGCCGGTACACATGCCTCAGGCAAACTCAACCCAAAAGCTGTTGCCGCCATGAAAGATGCCGAAATTGACATTAGTAACCATACTTCCGATTCGGTAGATAAATACCTGAAAGATGAATGGGATTATGTCATTACCGTTTGCGGTGGTGCCAACGAGGAATGTCCTGCATTTTTTGGAAAAGTAAAACATCGCTTGCATATTGGTTTTGATGATCCAAGCCACGCCGAAGGAACTGAAGAATTTATCTGGAGCGAATTTATTCGTGTTCGCGATGAAATAAAAGAAGGATTTTATAAATTCTATGTAGAACAAATTAAACCACAATTATGATTTACTACATTATCAAAATATTACTATCATCGGTGACTTTAGTGGCCATTTCGGAAATATCAAAACGCAGCACAACCATTGGCAGTATTTTGGCATCTATTCCGCTTGTATCGTTATTGGCTTTTGTGTGGATGTATATCGATACAAAAGACACTGCTAAAATTGCAGAATTGTCACAGGGAATTTTTTGGCTGGTAATCCCGTCACTAATTTTCTTTATTCTTTTTCCAGTTTTACTAAAAAAGAATATGGATTTCTGGTTGTCGTTAGGTATTTCGCTAACAATTATGGTGATAGGCTATTTTGTAATGCTGTTTATTTTAAAAAAGGCGGGTGTAAACATTTAAATAAAAAAATGAATCTAAATAATTTAAAGTTAGTTGTTCAGGAAAAGTACAGACAAATTGCTCAACAAAGTTTAATTCAAGAACAATCATCTTGTTGCGGTACTTCCGGTTGTTGCGGTGAGTCGGAATTTAGCATGATTGGCGACGAATATATAAACGTCAAAAGCCATAATGCTGATGCAGATTTAGAATTAGGTTGTGGTATTCCTACTCAATTTGCCAATATAAAAGAGAGTGATTCGCTTCTCGACCTGGACAGTGGTGCCGGAAACGATTGTTTCGTTGCACGTGCCATTGTGGGCGAAACCGGCAAAGTGACCGGACTTGACTTCACGGAAGCAATGACCGAAAAAGCACGAGCCAACAATGCAAAAATCGGATACACGAACGTGGAATTCATTCAGGGCGATATTGAGGAAATGCCATTGCCCGACAATCAATTTGATGTGATCGTTTCAAATTGTGTACTAAACTTAGTGCCCGATAAGCAAAAAGCATTCTCGGAAATCTACCGTGTATTAAAACCCAAAGGACATTTTTGTGTGTCGGATGTAGTTATCAAAGGAGAGTTGCCAGAGAAGTTACAGAAAGATGCCGAAATGTATGCAGGTTGTGTTTCCGGGGCAAGCAATGTAGACGACTATTTGGAGATAATACACAATCAGGGGTTCAACGATATTGTCATTCATAAAGAAAAAGTAATTTCAATTCCGGTAAATGTTCTGGAGAATTATTTGTCAAAAGAAGAAATCGTAGGTTTTACAAATTGAGATACAGGAATCATAAGCATTACTGTTTCCGCTAAAAAATAAAAAGTATGCCATCAAATAAAAGACTCAAATTTCTCGACCGCTATCTCACGTTGTGGATATTTCTGGCCATGTTTATTGGCGTATTCTCAGGGTGGATGTTTCCTTCTGTTGCTCTGTTTTGGAACAATATGTCATCCGGCACAACCAATCTCCCGATTGCCATTGGATTAATCGTTATGATGTATCCGCCATTGGCAAAAGTCAGATACGAGGAACTCGGAGAAGTATTTCGCAATACCAAAATTCTCACTTTATCATTGGTTCAAAACTGGATTATTGGACCGGTATTGATGTTTACGCTTGCCATTTTGCTATTCAAGTTTTTCCCGGGCGAAAACAATTCTAACCTGCCATATATTTACGGAATTATTATGATTGGGTTAGCTCGTTGTATTGCTATGGTCATTGTTTGGAACGATTTAGCTAAGGGCGACACGCAATATGCTGCGGGGTTGGTAGCTTTCAACAGCATCTTTCAGGTGCTTTTCTTCTCAGTTTATGCATGGTTCTTTATTGCCATTGCACCGAGTTGGTTTGGAATTCCAACAAGTGATGCAGTTTCAAAAATTACCATTGGACAAATTGCCGAAAGTGTTCTCATTTATTTGGGAATTCCATTTATTGCAGGTTTCCTGACACGTTTTATTCTTATTCGCATCAAAAGCAAAGCGTGGTATCACACTAAATTTATTCCCAAAATATCACCGCTGACTCTCATTGCATTACTATTCACTATTATAGTAATGTTCTCGCTCAAAGGGGAATACATTGTAAAAATACCTATGGCTGTCGTGTTGATAGCTGTTCCGTTGCTTATTTATTTTGTCATTATGTTTGTAGGCTCATTCTTTATGAGCAAAAAAGCCGGAGCAACCTACGAGCAAGCCACAACCCTGTCATTCACTGCAGCCAGCAACAATTTTGAACTGGCCATTGCCGTAGCCATTGCCGTATTCGGCATCAACTCCGGCGAAGCTTTTGCAGCGGTTATTGGTCCGTTGGTCGAAGTTCCTGTCATGATCGGATTGGTAAATGTAGCGTTTTGGTTCAAGAAAAAGTATTTTAGTGATAATCAATTGTAAATAAAATAGTTGATAGCAGATATTGAAAAACTGAATAACTGACAGATTACAGATTTTCATCTTCAAATCTTTAATTGTGCAATCACCTCTTTCAGTGCTTTCCCTGATTGATGTAGTAATTCTTTTTCTTCATCGTTGATAGGCACGTCAACGATACGATTGATGCCATTAATATTGACTATTGTGGGTACACTCAGGCAAAGTTCGTTTAATCCATATTGTCCATCCAGATAGCTGGATACGGTGAGAATGGAATTTTCATTACGCACAATGGCTTCCACGATGCGTCTAACGGCTAATGCAATGCCATAATAGGTAGCTCCTTTCTTGTGAATGATGTCATAAGCAGCGTTTTGAACGTTTTTGAAAATTTCCTCTTTCGGTAATCTGTTTTCCATATTTGCGTGATTGAGTCCACTGTAATAAGTCATTGCACGGTTTTTAGCGTTAATAATTTGAAATATTTATTTTGCTGCCATCGATATTTTCATCTCAAAAAAGTTTGCAAAATAGTACGTCAAATAGTTGTGTGAATCAAAATAAATCCGTATATTTATCTCATTTATAACGAGATAAGTATGTGCAAAGAGAGTAAAAAAGTAAGTATGATTGACGGTGATTCCAACATAGGAAATACCCTGCATAAACGTTCTCTAAAGCGATATAATGCGCCAAAATATTGGCACAATCAATTTTTAGACAACGTTGTAAATAAGGTAGATGAG
>DAHXOX010000125.1 GCA_027364655.1 Paludibacter sp.
TTGAAATCATCGCCATACCAAGTATCGGAGTAATTCACAAAAGCCATCAACGAATCCTGATCATTTGACAGCGAAAGCAACTGACCACTCTTTGCCATAGATGGAAAACTACTCATCACAGCTACATGTCCATATACAGAAAGCCCGGAGGCCGTAGCCGGATCGCACAAAAGAACAAATCCATGAGGATTCAATTGACCATCCGTGATCGTATAGTTCTTCGACCCATAGGTTAATGTCCAATTCTTTAGTTGAATAGGAAAATCACGTCTATTATACAACTCGATATACTGCGTCGCAGGCAATCCAACAACAGGATTCGGATTGACCATCAACTCATTGAACACCACATCGCCAAACGACGTGGTGAAAATGCCAAACGGCAAAGAAGCCGTCGGCAACAAATTACCTGACAAATCTTTTACCTGTGAAAGTTGCAATGCAAAGGATTGACGAATTGGAATTGGCTGCGAAAAAGTAATCAACAATCGATTATCAGTAAGCATGGATTGAAAACTACCCAAAGAAGGGGTAAACAATAAATTTGCATTCGACAACGTCACCGGTTCTGAAAAAAGCACCTCCAATTGATTGTTACCGATAAGCTGATAGGAAGCTATGGTAGGCAGAATGCGATCGATGAAAGGGTTACCGGCCACTGCGAAATCATCAAAAAAGTATTTGGCGCTATTGCTTGAAGAGTAATTACAAAATATCCCTGAATAAGCACTCTTTAAAAAGGTAGTATCCATAACCGTACCTTCTGACACAAAATCGGATTCTGATGGTAATTTTGAATAAAGCGACCAATGTCCAAGACTATCACGAATCACCTTTATGGTAATTTCGGTCGAGCTTCCGGTTGTTGGCAATCGTTGAGCGATGCCACCCGCCAATTTTGTTTTGGTTGTTCCTTGTTGCCGATAGAGCGCAACTTCTTTATTCGTATTGCCAACCATCACGTAATAACCATTCAACGGAGCCGATAAATCGGCGCTATCAGACACCAGATAGAATTTTACATAATTGGCGCTTGTCAAAAGCAACCCTGCTTTCATGTAAAATTGCCACGAAGCATCATTAATGGCTTGCGAAGGAGTCGACAAATAGGTGTTTGAAGTCACCGCAGGCGCTTTCAACTGCAATTGTTTATTCGGATTGACGATGAATTTATCGAGTGACCCTGACCAAGATGGAGCGCGTAAAAAATCACCATCTGAGAACGAATCCACGTATTGCGCTTGTAAAACAAAAGGCGCAAAAAGTAACAAAATAGAGATAATCTTCTTCATGGCGACAGCAATATCAATAAAATGGCGTAATTTTGCATCAGTTTTTTACTCATTGCATCGAAAAGCAATGAGAAAAAGTGCATAAAAGTACAATAAGTTTTTTAATTTTACAACGTTTCCCGAAATGAAAGTAGCCATTGTAGGTACCAGCGGCGCTGTAGGACAAGAATTTCTCAAAGTGCTCGAAGAGAGATCATTCCCAATTGATGAACTCCTTTTATTTGGCTCATCACGTAGTGCAGGAACTTCCTATTCCTTCAAAGGAGAAAAAATAACCGTCAAAGAACTGAAACATAATGACGATTTCAAAGGCGTTGGCATAGCCTTTGTGTCAGCCGGCGCAAGTATATCGAAAGAATTTGCTGAAACCATTACAAAACACGGAACCGTGATGATTGACAATTCAAGCGCTTTCCGAATGGACAACGATGTTCCTTTGGTAGTTCCTGAAGTAAATGCTGCCGATGCCAAAGTTCGTCCACGCAACATCATAGCCAACCCTAATTGCACCACCATCCAATTAGTTGTTGCACTCAAACCCCTCAACGATTTTTCGCCCATTCAACGCATTCACGTAGCAACTTATCAAGCTGCAAGTGGCGCAGGTGCCGCCGCCATGGATGAATTGACGCAGCAATACAAACAAGTACTAAACGGAGAACCTGCCACTGTTTCAAAGTTTGCCTATCAATTAGCATTTAACATAATTCCACAAGTGGACGTTTTCACCGAAAACGGATACACCAAGGAAGAGATGAAGATGTATCATGAAACGCGAAAGATCATGCACACGCAAGCGGAAGTAAGCGCTACGTGCGTACGGGTTCCTTCGTTGCGCGCCCATTCCGAAGCAGTTTGGATTGAAACGCAAAGTCCCATCTCTGTCGAACAGGCGAAAGCAGCCTTTGCTAAAGCCGAAGGCGTTGTGGTAGAAGACAATCCAAGTAAAAAAATATATCCGATGCCGCTCTTTCTTTCTGGCAAAGATCCGGTTTACGTAGGACGTATCCGAAAAGACCTCTCTAATTCCAACGGATTGACATTCTGGAGTGTAAGTGATCAAATTCGTAAAGGAGCCGCGTTAAATGCAGTTCAGATTGCCGAGTATCTGATTCGTGAAAAGGCATTGTAACGCCCATCTGTTTGGTGGGTGTCATTGTTTAGTCTATCTTTGCACACTCAACAAAACTCATTTTATTGCCTGATATGAATGCACTTTTGATCTATTCGGGAGGAATGGACAGCACAACGCTCTTATACCAATATCAGCAAGATATCCGGCTTGCGGTTTCCTTTCATTATGGTTCAAAACACAACGATCGGGAGATTTCGTATGCCGAAATGAACTGCAAAAAACTTGGGATTGAATACCTCACGATTCATCTCGATTTCATAAATCACTATTTCAAAAGCAGCTTATTACAATCAGGAGGTGATATACCCGAAGGCCATTATGCCGACGAGAACATGAAACAAACCATTGTTCCGTTTCGTAATGGTATCATGCTTAGCATTGCCGTCGGATTGGCCGAAAGTCGCGATCTGGATGCCGTGCTTTTAGGAAATCACTTTGGCGACCATGCCATCTATCCCGATTGTCGACGTTCGTTTATCGATGCCTTTGCCGACGCTGCTCGCGAAGGCACTGTAAAAGGGGTTCAGGTAATTTCTCCTTATTGCGACATCAGTAAACGCGACATCGCGCTAATCGGACAATCGCTTCATGTTGATTTTGCTGCCACTTATTCTTGTTACAAAGGAGGCGAAAAGCACTGCGGGAAATGTGGCACGTGCGTCGAACGTAAAGAAGCGCTCGAAGGATTTGATCCAACTGTTTACGAGGCATAAAGACGCTATTTTACAATGTAACTTCATAAAACTTTTAATGATGCATATCTCGCTTGACACAGTAGAAATCGGGTTATTAGTATTAGGATTGATCACGGGTATTCTCTCAGGCTTTTTTGGCATTGGAGGAGGTGTCGTATTGGTTCCCACATTGATTGCCATATTCGGCTTCAATATTTTAAATGCAAACGCTATTTCGTTAGCTGCGATGTTGTTACCGGTAAGCATACTTGGCGTAGTAGCTTTTTACAAAGCAGGCTATATTGATATTAAAAATGCACTGTGGATTTCTCTTGGTTTGATGGGAGGATCCTATTTTGGCGCCTATTTTGCTGTCAACATCAACAGTGCACTTTTAACGAAATTGTATGCAGTTTTTTTACTCTATATCAGCCTCGATTACTTAGACATTCCGTCCTATTTCAAGAAAAACAAAAAAGCCAAACAAGACAACGCATCCGTTGCCGATATGACACCAAAGGATAAATCGGTATGGGCTTTTATCTTGCTGGGGCTTTTATCAGGTATCTTAGCCGGGATGTTTGGAAAAGGAGGCGGTATCGTGATTGTGCCGGCATTGGTAAAGATATTTCGCTATCATCCTAAAGCAGCAGCCGCCACATCGTTGGCAGCACTTCAGTTGCCGGTGGGTCTTCCAAGCGTCATTGTCTATGCCAACTCAGGCCATCTAAATTATCTCTATGCAGGCCTCATCGCCATCGGAATCGTTGTTGGAGCCTTTTTCGGATCCATTGTTGCAGTGAAACTACCAACCACCATCTTCAAAAAAGCCTTTGCCATCTTTCTATTAGTCGTTGCATTCGATATCGTGTATAAATATCTATAAATAAGGTTCACTCGTTAATCGTGTGAATCGTAAAATACGATTGCAGAATGACAATCCAATGGCGGAACAATCAATGAGTGGCAAAATGAGAAAAACAAATGTAGAATCACTTCACCCAACATATCAAAAGAATTGAATCCAAAATAGAAACATCCGGCTAAGGAAAGCCAAAATATATCTAAATAGAATAGAGCAATTTATACAACAATATCAGTGCCTTGTATCGTTTTAATTTAAAAAATGACCCCGTTGAGCAGCAAAAATGATATGGTAATATCGCTTTTTTTTAATCATTCACCCGGTGGAGAAAAAAAAATTGCTATCTTTGCATCGCAAAAAAACAGAGCTTTCATGTGGTCACAAAGTGAGGCAACAAGTGAGTTCGAGCAAAACAACATCATGATTGCGGAAATAGCTCAGTTGGTAGAGCACGACCTTGCCAAGGTCGGGGTCGCGGGTTCGAGTCCCGTTTTCCGCTCTAAAACTGCCCGAATGGTGGAATCGGTAGACACGCAGGACTTAAAATCCTGTGGCCATTGCGGCTGTGTGGGTTCAAGTCCCACTTCGGGTACTTTTCAAAAGGGTTTACATTTCTGTGTAAGCCCTTTTTTTGCTTTCTTTGCTACAACAAATAGATTTTCCACTCCATAACGTTGGGCTAAATCATCGTCAATGGCGAGGCAATCAATGCTTAAATAACAGAGTCATACACTGAATTGAAAATTTCTAAATTTCTTCTTTATGCCGTTAGGACACACTTACAAAGTATTTTCCGGTACAAACAGCAGGTACTTGGCCGAGAAAATTTGTGACAGTTTGGGTTGCGAGCTGGGTAAAATGACCACCACACGTTTTGCAGACGGTGAATTTGCAGTTACTTACGAAGAGTCGATTCGCGGTTCGTATGTATTTCTGGTACAATCCACCTTTCCCTCGTCCGACAATCTGATGGAATTATTGCTTATGATCGATGCTGCAAAGCGTGCTTCTGCTTACAAGATCATTGCAGTTATACCTTACTTCGGGTGGGCGCGGCAAGATCGCAAAGACAAACCACGCGTTTCCATCGGCGCAAAACTTATTGCCGATTTATTGAGCGTTGCCGGCGTTGACAGAGTGATCACAATGGATTTACATGCCGATCAGATACAAGGGTTCTTTAATGTTCCCGTTGATCACCTCTACGCATCGTCTATCTTCGTTCCTTATATCAAATCGTTAAACATTGACAACTTAGCCATCGCGTCTCCCGATGTTGGAGGTTCAAAAAGAGCCGGATCGTATTCAAAACATCTCGGCGTTCCGATGGTGCTTTGCTATAAATTGCGCGAAAAAGCCAATGAGGTGAGCGAAATGAAAATCATTGGTAAAGTAACCGGCAAAAACGTAATCATTTTAGACGACATGGTAGATACTGCCGGCACATTGACCAAAGCTGCCGGTTTGATGATGGAATATGGTGCAAAATCAGTGCGAGCTATTGTTACTCATGCCATTATGTCGCCTCCTGCAACAGAACGCATTCAGAATTCCTTGCTAACGGAAATCATGTTCACCGACTCCATTCCTTACAAACACGAATGTGCCAAGGTGCATATCATTACCATAGCCGACCTGTTTGCTGATACGATTCAAAAAGTATTTAACAATGAATCCATTAGCAGCCAATACTTACTCTAAAGAACTGCTATTTTTTCAAAAAGAGATCAAATAATCAAGCAACAAATCCCCAACTATCAAACGAAAGAGGTAACTTTACTAACGAAAATCAATCTTTATCAGTAACAATCTCACACCAAAAAACATTGATACGATGGAAACAAAAGATGACGAACTTCTCGAATTTGATGATGAACAAGCAATTGCCTTCATCAAAAATTACATTTCGCAAGAACTCAAAGCAAAATTATCAGAAGATGATATCTCCTATTTCTTAGATGTTATCTACGATTATTACGATTCAAACGGATATATCGATGAAAACTCAGTTGAAGAAGCCTCGATTGACGAGGAGGCCATGATGGAGTTTATCATGAAAGCCATCCGCAAAGAAAAAATCATTAAACTGACTGAAGAAGAAGTTCAACTACTATTAGAAGCTGAATATCAATACGGGAAATCCATTGGTATTTACGACGAAGAATAAGTAACTTTTTCTCCTGAATACATTCTTCAATCAAATCAATATCTTATGCAAACTCTTTCAGATCAAAATCGCGCAGCAAACAATATTCGTATCTTAGCCGCCAGTATGGTGGAAAAAGCAAAGTCGGGACATCCGGGTGGAGCCATGGGTGGAGCTGACTTCATCAATATATTATTCAGTGAATTCCTCGTGTTCGATCCCACCGATCCAACGTGGGTAAATCGTGATCGTTTTTTCCTTGATCCCGGCCACATGTCGCCGATGCTTTACAGTGTGTTAGCGTTTACCGGTAAATACACGATGGACGATCTCAAACAGTTTCGTCAATGGGGCAGCAATACGCCGGGACACCCCGAAAAAGATATTATGCGTGGCGTGGAAAACACTTCCGGCCCGTTAGGACAAGGACATACAATGGCTGTTGGCGCAGCGATTTCGGAACGCTTTTTAGCCGCTCGTTTCGGAGAATGGATGAATCATAAAATCTATGCTTTTATCTCCGATGGAGGAATAGAAGAAGAAATTTCACAAGGCGCCGGTCGTGTTGCCGGAACGCTTGGCTTGCATAATTTAATTCTCTTCTACGATTCAAACGGCATTCAACTTTCGAGTAGCGTAAGCGTGGTAAGTGCTGAGAATACGGCTATGAAGTACGAAGCATGGGGTTGGAATGTGATTTTGATAAATGGAAATGATGCCAAAGAAATTCGTCAAGCATTGCAAAAAGCCAATAGCGAGACACAGCGTCCAACCATTATCATTGGAGCTACCGTGATGGGAAAGGGAGCGCTTACCGCCGAAGGAACAAGTTACGAAAACCAATGTGCCACACATGGCATGCCATTAGGCGAAACTGGAGCTTCTTTTGAAAACACCATCAAAAATTTAGGGGGAGATCCACAAAATCTTTTTACAGTTTTCCCCGAAACAGAAACTCTTTATGCAAAACGCATGAAAGAACTGACACACATCGCTGCCGAACGCAAAGCAATACAGGCAGCATGGGAAAAAGAAAACCCGGCGCTTGCTCAAAAATTTCACACATTCTTTTCAAACAAAACGCCTGCTATCGATTATTCATCCATTGCTCAAAAAGCGGATCAGGCAACACGCGCTGCATCTTCAACCGTATTAGCTGTCTTGGCTGCGCAGGTTGAAAATATGATTGTCGCTTCGGCTGACCTGTCAAACTCTGACAAAACCGATGGATTTCTCAAGAAGACCAAAGCGTTTGCCAAAGGAGATTTTTCAGGAGCATTCTTTCAAGCTGGCGTAAGCGAATTGACCATGGCAGCTATTATGAACGGAATGGCTCTTCATGGTGGCGTAATTCCGGCTTGCGGTACCTTCTTTGTCTTTTCCGACTACATGAAACCTGCCATACGTATGGCGGCTTTGATGGAACTTCCGGTAATCTTTATCTGGACACATGATGCATTTCGTGTGGGAGAAGATGGCCCAACCCACCAACCGGTTGAACAAGAAGCTCAGATACGTTTAATGGAACAACTTAAAAATCATCACGGACACAATGGTATGTTGGTGTTACGCCCTGCTGATGCCGACGAAACAACGGTTGCATGGAAATTAGCATTAGAGAATCGTCATTCGCCAACCGGATTGATTTTGTCGCGTCAAAACATTAAAAGCCTTGTTGCGGCAAATGGATACCAACAAGCTTTACAAGCCGCTCGTGGGGCGTATGTCGTTCACAATGCAAAGACCGCTCCGAACGTTGTTTTAATAGCCAATGGTTCTGAAGTTGCCACCTTGTTGGCAGCCGTTCCGCTATTGGAAGAAAAAGGAGTTGTATCGCAAGTTGTTTCAGCGCCGTCCGAAGGACTATTTTTCCAACAAGATAAAAGCTATCGCGAATCGGTTATTCCATCATCTATTCCAGCATTTGGTCTTACAGCCGGCCTCCCTTCAACGCTTCAGCGTTTAGTGGGAGCTAACGGCACCGTATTTGGATTAGATCATTTCGGCTATTCAGCTCCCTTTAAAGTATTGGATGAGAAATTCGGATTTACGCCACAAAATGTTGTAGCGCAAGTAATGCAAATGCTCGCTAAATAAGGCAATCATAATAATATCCCGATTTAACAAAGGATAGGAATTGCATCATGCAATCTTAAATCAATCTGTCGAATAACGATAAAATGAGTACCATGACACACTCATCAGTAACTCATTAATTATTTTTCGTACGTATGTTCAAAGCAAAATCTATAACAAACGATATTTATTATGTTGGCGTCAATGATCGGCAAAAATTGATGTTTGAAAATCAAATTCCGCTTCCTTTTGGAGTTTCATACAATTCGTATGTTATTGTAGACGAAAAAGTGGCATTAATTGACACCGTTGAAATTCCATTTGCCGAAATTTATATTGATAAACTGTTGAACGTATTGCAAGGACGTAGTGTCGATTATCTCGTTATCAACCACATGGAACCTGATCATTCAGGCTCTATTCGTGCCATACGTCGATTGTTTCCTGATATTAAAATTATTGGCAACAACCGCACATTCAAAATGTTATCAGGTTATTACGGAATTGAAGATGGTTTATTGGAAGTAACAGACAATGACAAATTATCGTTGGGGAAACACCAACTTCAATTCTTCCTCACGCCGATGATTCACTGGCCGGAAACCATGATGACATACGATGCAACGGATAAAGTGATCTTTACAGGCGATGCGTTTGGTGCGTTTGGTGCATTAGACGGAGGTGTGGTTGACACTGATTTGATGATAACCAAGTATTTAGAAGAATTTGATCGTTACTTTGCTAATATTGCAGGGAAGTATGGCTCGCCGGTGCAAAAGGCATTGGAAAAAATGCACACAGTAGAAATCAAATCTATTTGCCCGACCCACGGGCCTGTTTGGCGCGATCAGATTCCAAAAATCATGGAGATAACAAACCGGTTGAGTCGTAACGAAGGCAGTCGGGGCGTTGTGATTGTTTATGCCAGCATGTACGGAAACACCGAACAAATGGCCGAAGCGATTGCCGAAGGACTTTCGGAAGCAGGCGAAAAAAACATTGTCATTTACGATGTGGCAAAAACAGATGCTTCGTTTATTCTTACCGACATTTATAGATTTGATCGATTAGTCATCGGTAGTCCAACATACAATAACGGCCTTTTCCCAGAAATGGCTTCTTTCTTACTAAAAATAGAAAATCGAGATATCAAACAGCGTAAATTCTCCTATTTTGGTTCTTCCACCTGGTCGAATGCGTCGATGAAAATTTTAGCAACCTTTGCCGAACGAATGAAATGGGAAGTTATCGGAACAGCGGTGGAAGAAAAACAAAGTTTGAAAGAAATCGCGTATGACGCTTGCATTGCATTAGGAAAAGAGCTTGCAAATGCGTAACCCATTTATTAACATTAAATCATCAAGAAAAGTATGAGACTTATCATTGAACCTGATTACACCCTCATGTCACAATGGGCAGCCAATTACATTGTTTCAAAAATCAGAGAAGCAAAACCTACGTCGGAAAAACCGTTTGTATTGGGTTTGCCAACCGGATCAACGCCATTAAGCACGTATCAAGCGCTTATTGAACATAACAAAGCGGGAAAGGTTTCGTTTCAACATGTGATCACGTTCAACATGGATGAATACATTGGACTGCCTGCAACCCATCCGCAAAGTTATCACACGTTTATGTGGACCAACTTTTTTAGCCACATTGATATTCGACCTGAAAATGTGAATCTTTTGGATGGAATGGCAACCGACACAGCCGCAGAATGCCAACGTTACGAAGAGAAGATAAAATCGGTAGGTGGAATCGATTTGTTCATGGGCGGTATCGGCGCTGACGGACACATTGCTTTTAATGAGCCCTGCTCATCGTTGCACTCTCGTACTCGCGACAAAGAGCTAACAATGGATACGATGATTGCCAATTCGCGGTTTTTCAACAATGATATCGATCAGGTTCCGAAAGCGGCATTAACTGTCGGCGTTGGAACTATCTTAGATGCGAAGGAAGTACTTATCTTAGTCAATGGACACAACAAAGCTCGCGCATTGCACCATGCAGTTGAAGAAGGTATTAATCATAAATGGACAATCAGCATGTTGCAATTGCATCCCAAAGGAATCATTGTTTGCGATTATGCAGCTTGCGACGAATTAACCGTTGGCACCTACAATTACTTTATGGATATCGAAAGCAAAAATCTTTCTCCTGACTCTTTGTTGTAAAACTAACCCTTGATTAGAGAAAATATTCAAGCCCAATCAACATGAAATTATTCATGTTGATTGGGCTTTTTTTGATTGCTTGGATGAAAACGCAAAATGGTATCCCGAAGCAAATTCATATCAATATGTGTATAAATCTCGGTTGTCATGATTGATTCATGACCCAGAAGTTGTTGAATGACGCGTAAATTAGCACCGCCCTCCAATAAATGCGTGGCGAA
The DNA here is from genome assembly GCA_027364655.1 of Paludibacter sp. Taxonomy (GTDB): domain Bacteria; phylum Bacteroidota; class Bacteroidia; order Bacteroidales; family Paludibacteraceae; genus Microbacter. Next base: position 10,590 of record DAHXOX010000125.1, read on the forward strand.
GGAATGGCGGAATGTGTGAGGACTGATGGTTTTCTCAATACCTACCTGTTTTGCCAACTTTTTGACCATGATGAGAATCATCACACGCGTCAATTTGGCACCACGTCGATTCAAGAACAGAAAATCTTCATGTCCTTTTTGAATTTTCATCTCGTGCCGGATCAGTTTCCATTGGGCAATTTGCGCCAATGCTTCTTCCGAAAGCGGCACCAAACGCTGTTTGCTCCCTTTCCCATCCACTCGCGCTACGCCACGTTCAAAATCAATAGCCGACATTTTCAGATTTACCAATTCGCTGACACGCAGCCCCGATCCATAAAGCGTTTCAATGATAGCGCGGTTGCGCTGCCCTTCAGGTGACGAAAGATCAATGGAATCGACTAATAGATTGACCTCTTCGACCGATAATACTTCAGGCAAATGAATTCCAATCTTTGGCAAATCAAGCTGATCGGTCGGATCAACGTCGAGTTGATCAGTAAGAATCAGAAAATGATAAAATGATTTTATGCCGGAAATAATCCGAGCTTGCGAACGGGCAGAGAGTCCAATCTCAGCCAGATCAACCAGAAAATCATTGAAATGTTCCGGTTTTGCTTCTGAATAAGGGATCGAAGCATCGGCAAGATAAGTAAACCATTTCTCTACATCGCTCACATAAGCCGCCACCGTATGAATGGATAGAGACTTTTCGAGCTGTAAATAGGTAGTATATTCTTTTAAAATCGGTTGCACATCCATGTGTCAGTAGAAAATCAATACGAGATGCGCTGTAAAAGTAAGACAAGTAGGCTTTGCTTATTTTTTTAACACAAAAGTCTGTTGTCCCATAAGATTTCCGTCCGCAAAAAGATCGACGCGGTAGGTGCCGGGGAATAATAATTGATCGACTTGCCAATAAAGAACATCTGACAGATCAGCGGTCCCTTGATATTCCACCATTTTCTTACAAGAAAACTGGATTTGACGGTTTTCAAACGGGAAAAGATCGTTGGGGTTGTTTGACAAAACTTCATTATCGGGTGTCATAATGCGCGCATAGACTATTTTATCGCCGGGTGTCGCAGTAATGTTTTTAGAAATGGTAAAATTGATTTTTATCGTTGCGACCTTTTTTACCTTATCGGTTTTACGATTGCGGTCTGTCAGCGTTTGAATCACAAGCGATTTTGCTTCGAGACGTGCCGCCATTTTCACTTGATCGGTCAACGTGCTTTTTTCCTTCGACAACTGTTGCACGGTTTGTGTTGCCTGAACATATTTCTGTTTAACCGCCTTGTTCTCTGTTGTCAATGCTGCATTAATCTGGTTTAGCGAATCCACAATATTCACATAATGCAACATAACAGAACGAACCAGCGCCAACTCTCTTTTTAATCTGTCAATCTCTTGCGTATCGGTAGCTTTAACGGTGTGCAACTCCTGCATGAGCGATTGAATATGTTGTTGTTGCATTTCAATCTGATGAGCTAACGAGTCGTTATTGGTCTTAAACTGTAACCCATCCATTGATTTGGAGAAATCCTGATATTCTTGTTCTATTTGACTTTTGTCGTATGTCATCTGTCCTACAAAGCTATTCATTTCCTTATTTTTATCAGAAATAGTTTTTAACGCAAACAATAAAGCCAATGCCAAAAGTACAACCAGAATGATTGTTCCCCAAAACCATTTCTTATTCACGTTATTCAATGAAAAATTCATAGCTAAATATTGATAATCAATTAAATGAAGTTACAAGAATCATGCCGTTTCTCCTTTTTATTCATTGCACAAAAGTAGTGATATTGAATGAAATTGGCAACTTTTACAATCCTTTCCCTCGTATAATGATCGATAAAGTGAAAAATAATATTTGCAAGTCTGATAACAAGGACATATTTTCGAGGTAGAGAATGTCGTATTGGAGTCGTTCCACCATTTTCTTCCTTGTGTCTGTATAGCCTACTTTAATAGGTCCCCATGATGTTAGTCCTGGTCGAACATTATAAAGTAAACAATAATACGGAGCAATCTCCATGATCTGTTGAATAAAATACTTACGTTCGGGACGAGGTCCGACGATCGACATTTCGCCTTTCAGAATATTATAAAATTGAGGTAATTCATCCAATCGATAACGACGCATGATCATGCCAAAAGGCGTAATTCGCTGATCTTGTGCAGTAGTTAACTGCGGAACTCCATTCTCAGCATTGTGATACATCGTTCGGAATTTAATGATCTGAAAGGGTTTTCCATGTAACCCGATACGCTCTTGTCGGTAGAACACTGCACCAGGGGCATCCCGTTTGACTCGAATGAACAAATAAAGAAAAACCGGAGAAAGGAAAACCAATACAAAAGCAGATACCAGGATGTCAGAAAAACGTTTAACGCATAGTTGCCAATCCGACATCGAAAGAGCCGTAATTTCAATATAAGGGGAAGTTGAGAATTGGTTAATCTTTACGCGCGCTGTCAAAAATTCATACGTTCGGGGCAGTATTTTAATGGTGACGGGATAAATCAATAAAGCATTGATGATGGAAAAGAGCGTATCTTCGTCCACATGATCAACAGCGATAAAAAGCTCAACAATATGATGTTGTTGAATAGCAGAAGCAATCTCATGCAACGGACAAAGCACTTTCTCTTTATCAACCATTGTCTCGTCGCTTACTTCCACAAAACCTATCACTTTATTACCTTCCTTGTATTGACTTAATTGTAACTGCCCGAAAAGAGTCAGCGCGTTGCTTCCGGTTCCGATAATCAACGTATTAAAACTCAATTGTCCTGTTTTTATCTTTTTCGTCACATGTTGAGTAATCATAAAGCGGGCAAGGTAGGTGAATCCAAACTGCAAAACAAATAACACACTAAACGACACATAATAATAATGATACGAAACGACTTCATCGCCCAACACCAACACAAAAAATATGGTCAAAGCAATCAAAAGAGAGGTTGTGAAAGTTGTAACAAACTCAACAATAAATTGTTTTCTAAAAGAGCGTAAGTAGTAACCGGACAAATAATGAATAAGCAGGCAATAGGATGGATAAATAACCAACATAGTCCAAAAACTATAGTTGGGATTCCAGATTACAACATCCGGGAAAAGTCGGCTGTCATTGGCATATCGGCGAAAAACAAAAAAAATAATCCACACGACAATTGCCATTACCAAATCGGCAACAACATATCGTAGCATCTGTTTTTCTCTGTTCATCACTTATATTTAAAAATTATTCACGAATTACCTGCACAAAACTTCCCGGCCCAAGTTTAATAATCGACGAAGAAGTCGCTTCTGACAAATCATTCTGACGATAATCAACCACATAATCCACTGATTCAATAATTTCTAACTCAATCTGAGAAAAGTTACGTGGTGATGGCGCTCCACTGATATTGGCCGAGGTGGAAACAATCGGACGACGGAATCGTTCGCACAAAGTACGCGAAAACAACTCTTTGGTCACACGAATGCCAATACTTCCGTCATCAGCTAAAACATTAGTGGCAAGATTCTTTCCTTTGGAATAAATAATGGTGATCGGTTTTTCACTCATTTCAATGATGTCATAAGCCAGTTCAGGTATTTCATCAACGTAACCCTGTAACTTGCCAACACTGTCTATCAATAATAATAATGCCTTACTGTCAGCGCGTTGCTTGATTTCATAAATACGTTTCACAGCCACCTCATTGGTTGCATCGCACCCTAACCCCCACACAGTATCCGTAGGATAAAGAATTATGCCTCCGGAACGTAACACGTCAATACATTTTTTTATCTCTTCTTCCATAATAGTAAAACGTTAAACATCTAATTTTAGTATATCTTTTGGAATCTATATCGAAAAATTTGCTTGCGCGTCTATTTCCAACCTACTTTTCCCATTTTTCCCATGGCAACAGATAGCAGCAAATAAAATGGATAAAGGATTGCTAATGGAAGAAAGATTGGTAGCGATAAATGAATAGAAAAAAACGAGCGAAACAAACGAAGAAAAAGCCAATCCATCAAGCTTTTGATGATCCAAAGAATTAACCCAAGCAGAAAAAAATGGCTATTGAAGAAGCCAAGCAGTGCTAAAAGAGGTGGAAAAATGGTTGCCAATGCAACCAGCGTGGCAACAAATTGAATTTCTCGATCTGTATATCCGCCGAATTTAGAAACCCATCGGCTTCGTTGCTGAAAGAAATCATGCAACGTTGTGCTGGGCGCTGTAGTAACTAACGCTTTCTCCGATTTTATATAAACAATTTCTCCGCCTTGTCGTTTGACACTTTCCATGAGAAACATATCGTCGCCCGACTCATATTTATCCATTAGGTTATCTGAAGAGTTACTCCATGTTTTTTTTGTAAAAGACAAATTGGCTCCATTGCACATTATCGGATGTCCGATAACCGCAGCACCGGCAGTTGAAGCAGTTAAACTCATAAATTCTACCGCTTGCATTCTTTGAAAAAGTGTCTCATTGTACGACATGCGAACCGGTGCAATGATCATATCCGGGCGTTGACGATCATAACACTGCACTAATGTTTCTAACCATGCAACTCCCATCGTGCAATCAGCGTCAGTACAAACGATGAGTTCTCCAGTTACGCGTTCCATTCCTTTCCTTAATGCTTGTTTTTTGCCCACACCTTCTGATAGCAAAACTAACACCACGTCAGGAAAAGTCAGTACAATATCCGCCGTATTGTCCCTCGAACCATCATCAACAACAATGATTTCTTTGTGCATATAGCTTTGTGTCGCCAGACATGTAAGTAAATGTCGAATATGTGCTGATTCATCGCGTGCACACACCACAACGGAAACTTTGATGGAGGAGTAAGGATTGGCATCCCCTTCAACTATAGGACTTAATAGCCATCCTCTTCCTAATCGCAATAGAAAAACGCCATACAAAGCAATCGTCAACAAACATAAAAAAAATAGTATCTCTGCAACCATAGCTGCAAAGATACCATTTATCAATCACACATGTAAGGGGAATCGAGCAATAAGCTTCAAAAAATGAAACTCTTTCTAAAATTCAGAGTCGTCACCGTTTACATAATGTTCCATCTTGGCAGAACAGTAATTCAGAATGGCAGATTCAGGCGAAATTCCCCAAGGCGGCAACAAACAATCGGATGATGCAGCAATCACATTACCTTCTGTAACTCGTTTAATGGGAATACATTGCCCCATACAAAGCGGCAAGTGTTTGCACGACAGGCAACGTACATTTTCAAAGTGAGGAATATCACCATCCATCCGTATCGTCGTTTCATCCCAAAACACATTGCCATGCGTGGTTACATAACCTAAAGCAGCATGGCTGAAATTAGCGACACACTTACCGACACTTCCCTCGCTATTCATTGCATAAGCGTGTTGCTTTTCCTCTGAACATATCATGGGTAACAAGTTTTCCCATTGTTTGTTATATCCCGATTGATATAACTGTTGCAGCATGGTTTCACGCATCGGAGCGTCATCATGCCGAAAGGCGGGTAGTTCATCATGTACAAAAATCGATATGTTTTTTCTTTCCGGTTCAGGAAACTGCTCATTCATCAACTGAATAAAAGATTGAAAATTGAATGAATTTAGATTGCTATGAATGAGCAGAATAAACAAAACATCAGGAAACAAAGACACCAATTGCTTAGTATGCGTTATGTATGCAGACACAACCTCTTTCTCAGTAAGATTTCTCTTTTTTCTGGTTGATAAATCCAATATCAGACGAATGGAGCGAAGCGGTAACCTCCTCAATAAAGCAACATCCTGCTCTTGAAGTGGCAATTCATGTGTTGTAATTCCTACTTGAAAATCAATGTTATTTGTCTGACACACACTGGCTGCATGCTCAGAAATTTCTTTTATTTCATTCTGCAACGGTTGATGCAAATCTACCCCAAGCCATTCTAATCGCAATTGAGTAAGAGGATGTTCGATTACATAGCGTTCCAAATGCTTTTTGATGGAATGCTTCACCCTTTCGCTCATATTCGAATGGGGTTCCATCAAGGAAATTTTAGCATGCTTTGAATGGACGAAAGGTTCGTCGAGCGTAAGTATCAATTGATAAGATGCCACATTTCGTGCTTGTTGATGCCGCTCTCGAATCAACTCTAATTCATTAATTGATTTGTCGATCAGTAACCCTGTTGATTGCAGTTTCTCTAAAAATCTCGGCGACTCTTGGCTTGCCTTGTTCGGATCAGCCAAAAATAAGTCGACAATTTCTTGTAAGGAGCGAGGCACAGGAATAAACCGACGTGTCATCCCATTAAAAAAAAGCACCTGATCATCATAAGGTAGCCGATAGTTGTAACGACTTTCTTTGAGCTCTTTCATGTATTTTTGATTTATTTTTACGCATGGTTATGTGGAATTCGCTTACAAATTTATTGTCTTTATGGTTAAACCCGATTATGTTCTACAATTGACGGTTTGTTCTCTCCCATAGGATTAGCTAAACACACCCGACAATACCCTTTACATGGAAGAATGGCCTGATTCAGAAGATATTCTTCTTCCCTGTTTTCCGAACCCAATATTGGCAACGATTCTAACATAGCTAATGCTTGTTGATACAACTTGTTTGTTTGCATACCGATAAATTTAATTCGATAAATAACCACTCGCCTTGACTTGCTTTAACAACCTCATTCCTTCAATTATTTATTGCAAGTTTTGAGAGATGCCGAATGTATGAATTTCGCACCTCTCACTGTTCAATAGTCCTTTTCTCTTTCAAAATTACCGAAAACTTAGTGCAATATTCCGAAAACCAAAAAAATCGGAACTTTACAATGCATAAATTAACCATTCTATCTGACTTTATTCCAAGTCAATAGAAGAGACCAAAATAAAAAAAACTTTACAGTTGCCAAAATGCCTCTTTTAGGACTTAGAATCGCCTGAAAATTTAGCAAGAAATTGTGCCAAATTGGCTTTTCGTGGTATGGACATGCGTTCGCGGATGCGATGGCAACGCATGTGAAAAGATTCTATCTGAATATCGAGAAATCCAACGATGGTAGAAGTATCGAAGCCGGCTCTGATCAAACAACACACCAAAACATCCTGATTTGTCAATTGAGGATATGCTGCTTTCAGTTTCACGGAAAATTGGTCGTAAACCTCATCCACATTCCGAATAAAATCTTGTATGCTGGATTTCGACTTCAACACACCGTCATTAAACAGGTTCTGAAACTGTACCCCAACATGCTCTGGGCTATCGTTGGGCAAGGAGCGAAGGGACACAAGCTTTTCATAGATATCGAGTTTACTTGCCATAGATTCACGTACGGTTTGTTCCCGTTCTGCCAAATGAACTTTTTCCTGCTCGCGTATCAGTTGTATTTCTTTGTTTTTCAACGTAATGCGTAAAGAAAAATAACCACTGATCATCAATAACAGTAGTACACCCAAAATGCCCAAAAACAATCGTTGATTCTTGATAGTCAATGATTGATTTTCGGTATGAAGCTGCTCATAGTGATATTTTTTCTCCAACCCAAGCAAACTGG
>DAHXOX010000144.1 GCA_027364655.1 Paludibacter sp.
GGTGCGAAGACCGGCTGCGGAAACCTTCAATCGGATCCACATATCCTGCTCTACCCAATAAAACTTTCTCGTAAACAGGTTTACATCAAACACTCGCTTTGTACGGCGTTTCGAGTGCGAAACGTTATTGCCCGTCATTGCCTTTTTCCCGGTAATTTGACATGTCTTTGCCATATCGTATGCTTAATTTATAATTTATTCTCTCACAGAATGGGAGCGCAAAGGTAATTATTTTTTTATGAACAACCAATTTTCGTCGCTATTTTTTGCAACAATATTTTCCTTGCTTTTCCTGGGTGCATTAAAACCCTGTTTTGCATTGGCTTGTTGGGCTTCTTTTTCGGTTTTCGATAGTAAGGATCAACTTTCAACAAGAGAACTTATTCTCAATGCAAATGTATTCACTATTCGTGATAAAAGGAGATGAAATGTTAAGCGTGAAAACATATGGAGCGCCATCGAAAAGAATGGAAACCGGCTATCTTTGCAATGGATTTTCCGGAACCATTCCATACACAAACAAAGGTGTTTGAAAATCTGATTAAACCACAGCGCAACATACAATGATCGCCTTAATGGATTGCAATAATTTCTTTGTGTCGTGCGAACGAACCGTTCGCCCCGATTTAGAGAAAAAGCCGGTGTTGGTATTGTCCAACAACGACGGGTGCGTCATTGCCCGAAGCAATGAGGTGAAAGCGCTTGGCATCAAAATGGGACAACCGTTTTTTCAAATCAAGGAGTTGGTAAAAAAACATGGTATCACTTGTTTCTCTTCCAATTTTATATTATACGAAGACGTTTCACACCGCGTTATGCAACTTTTAGAGCAGTTTGCACCCACTCCTGAAGTCTATTCGGTCGACGAAGCTTTTTTACACCTGCCCGACGACACTTCGCGTCTGCGTCAGATAGGGAACGACATTGTCAAAACCATCGACCAACAGATCGGCGTACCTGTGAGTGTGGGCATTGCACCCACCAAAACGTTGGCCAAAGCTGCTGCAGACATAGCCAAAAAAGATGCGCGCTATCGTGGAGTGGCATGTGTCGAGACTCCCGCAAAGATAGCCACGTTGCTAAGCATGTTGCCCATTGGCGATGTGTGGGGAATCGGACGTCGCTATACACAGTTTTTGACAAGCAACGGCATAGTTACCGCAAAAGACTTTGTGGAGAAACCTCAACAATGGGTACGCCGTCATATGTCGGTGATAGGTGAAAAGACCTGGCGTGAATTGCAAGGCGAACCCTGTTTCGAGTACACCAGATCGCCCGAGAAGCGCCAACAAATCATGGTTTCGCGTAGTTTTGCATCGGTTATCACCACGTTCGAAGCGTTGCGCGAGCCGATTGCTCTGTTTGCCGCATCCGCCGCACACAAACTCCGGCAACAAGGCATGGTGGCTGCCCAGATTGAAGTATTCCTCTCTAATGGCCGTTTCCCGGCCGACAATGCAGCAAAAGTATGGCAATCGACTATTGTGCCGTTTGCCACCCCCGTGAGCAACACCACCGAAATAACCAATGCGGCGCTACGAGGATTGAAAAGCATCGTGAGCAAAGAGGTGAAATACAAACAAGCCGGTGTGGTTTTGCGATCTCTTTCGCATCAAGAGGGCATTCAGGCTAATCTTTTCGACACGGTCGATCATGAAAAACATCAAAAAATAAGCGCCGTAATGGATCACATCAATCAGTCGTATGGGCGCAATTACCTTCGATTGGCGATACAGGCTACCGAAAGTCCGTCGCGGCAGGAGATGCTTTCGTCTAAGCAACCCACGCGCACGGATGAACCTAACAAAAAGAAGCATTAACCTTTTGCGCACATTTCGTCAACGGACAACGGCCAATTGTTCCATAAACCAATTGGGGCGCGCTCCCGTTTCCCCGTGACAGGGCGATTGCCCGATGCCCCGCAACTCATCGACTACGGTTTGAATAAACGGCTGCTGAATGTGTTGTGGCTGTTCGGTGGTAAACGACTGTGTTCCGTCTCCATTTTCCAAAACAATGGGAATAAAGCCAAAGACGGAAAAGGATAGGATGCCGTTTGTGCCGATAATTTCCACGCGGTCGCTGTCGGCAGCAGACGACGAAACGAAGCTCCACAAAGCATTACCCACCACACCCGACTCGAAAGCGAATGCTGCCGTCACGCTGTCTTCAGCCGAGTAAAGGCCGCCGCGATTGGTTGTGAAACCATGCACCCTGGCGATGCGTCCCAACAAAAAATCGAGAATGTCTATGGTGTGAGGCGCGAGATCGAACAGATAACCGCCACCGGCAACAGAAGGCTCGACGCGCCACGTGTGATCGTGAGACTCCAGGTCGCTTGGCAGCGGAGCACGAAACTGACGCACCAGCACCGAAACGATTGTGCCCAGCTTATCGGCATCAAGCAGCGATTTTACTTTGATAAAATAGGGCAGACTCCTTCGATAATGCGCCACAAAAAGAGGCATTCCGGTTGCTTTCGAAGCGGCTATCATCCCCCGACATTCGTCATAGGTCATGGCCATCGGCTTTTCCACATACACCGCTTTGCCTGCCTGCATGGCGCGAATGGCATATTCGGCATGTGTTTTCGGAGGTGTGGCCACATAGATGGCATTTACTTCGGGATCGTGAAACAACGCGTCGGCATCGTCATACCAGCGCCGCGCACCATGTCGTTGTGCAAAATTGGCGGCTTTGGCTGCATCGCGCCGCATCACAGCCACCAGTTCGGAGTGTTCAATTTTGTAGAAAGCCGGCCCGCTTTTCACTTCGCAAACATCGCCGGCGCCAATAATTCCCCAACGTACCGTTTCCATCATGTAGTTTTTTTTGCAATGAGAACCACAAAGATAGAAAATAAGCGACAGAAACAAACCCTGAACAAGTCCCGTTTTCGACCTGCCTCCGCGTCCTTTTCACAAAATGCACCCGATTAGTTAAATTTACCGCGTCCTTTGGCTGAAATAGCGTTGTTTTAATTTAATGCAAAATGGGAAACCTCAAAATAAGCTACAGTGAGCCTTCTCCCAACGGAGAACCTTCAATTCTTCATCCCCAACGCTTCGATGTATCCGCGATTGATGGAACAATGGGAGAAACGAATATTTTCGAGCAATTTGTTCAACACGGCTTTGACGCTATCTTGTGAAGGTCTGTTTTCGCGAATTTTGGCAAACGACGAACGATCCTTTTCGGTGAATGCTACGATCAAACCCCAATCTTTCGGCTTTTGGATGGAAACCATGCATCGGGTATTCTCCATCTTCTTGTAAGGCCAAAATGTCCAGCCCATGTTATTGCGCTCCAACAATCGCCGGAATCCGCCAACCCATGCATCGGTGTTTTCGCCAGTTTCGCCCATATAAAGCGGCAAATTCACTTTAGAACGGAAATCCAGAAAGTCCTGAATGTTTTGCTGCAACGTGTCGCAACCGTAACGATGACACGTGTACATCATCTTGCTGTCAAATTTCGGATCGCTGAACACCGTGAAGTTACCATCCCACTGTGCACCGCCAAGCAACACGATATGGTTTTTGTCCACCTGACGAATGGAAGCGACAACCCGTTTGTAGAGCGGCTCCAGATGCTGGTTGAGCATAGCGAGATCGGGAAAATAAGGAGCAATGGGTTCGTTCAGCAAATCATATCCCAACACAGTCGGATTATTGGCATAATGGCGGGCGATTTTTTCCCAGATAGCACAAAATTGCTGTTGATCGGCCTCATTCACCATCAACCACGGATAACCGTAACTGTCGTCGATGTTATCGCCTGTTTGTCCACCCGGAGCATCGTGCATGTCAAGAATCACATACAATCCCTCGGCATGGCACCACGAAATCACCCTGTCGAGCAATTCAAATCCACGTTGGGGATTGTTGCTCCCCATATAATTTTCGTGGGTAAAGAGTTTATAATGAAATGGGATGCGTACCGTGTTCATGCCCGTTTGACGAATAAAGTGAATGTCGTCGCGCGTGATGTAGCGATCCTGAAACTGTTGCCAGAAGTGATTAACAAATTGCGGCCCCAGAAGCTCTTTCAGCGCCTCATCGATGAGGCGATAAGAATTTACCTTGTCGAAGAGAAACATGTAACCCTCGGGGTTGAGCCAATTGCCAAGATTAATGCCTTGAATCAAAAAAGGCTTCCCATCAGGCGCAATCAGGTTTTGTTTGTCGACACGAATGAAAGAAGAGGGTGAATATTCAGTCACTTTGGCAGCTGAAACAGACACGGTCAGAGAAAATAATCCAATACTCAGTAGGATTGTTTTGAAATATTTTATTGTCATCGTTATATGATAATGAATAATTGAGGAGAACCTACGAAAATAGATGATTAATAGGAATAAACTCTCACATAATCGATCGCATAAGATTGCGGGAAAATGGAGTCATCCACACCTTGCACTCCACCCCAATTGCCGCCAATCGCCAAATTAAGAATAATAAAGCATGGGTTGTCAAACGGCCATGTAGAAGCATTCTTCGTTGCCGGATTGTATGTATAATAAATATTCGTCGGGTCATCAATATAAAATCGAATAGCTACTGGTGTCCAGATAACACCATAAATGTGATATTGAGAGGAACAAGTACTGAGGTATTTGACGCCGGTATTCACTGTATTTCCATAGCTCGAAGGGGTATGAATAGACCCGTGAATATTCCCCTGTTCATAACCAACCTCCTCCATAATGTCCACTTCACCGCAAGCAGGCCACGGTTTTGTGGCAATATCACTCCCCAACATCCAGAAAGCAGGCCAAACTCCTTTTCCTACGGGTAACTTAGCGCGCACTTCAATTTGTCCATAAGTAAATGACTCCTTGCCGGCGGTATTAATGCGACACGAAGTATAATCGCCAACATGTTGCCCTGCGCCAACTAATTTTGCTAAAATGTACAAAACACCATTACTCACTGAATCGTTGCTGTTTGTGTAATTCTCCCATTCGTTATTCCCCCAACCACCGTCTCCTAAATCAAAGCCCCATTTTGTCATATCGAGTGTTGTGCCGTTAAACTCATCGCTCCAGGCAAGGGTAGGTGCAATGGATGGATTATAATCAACGCGCACAGGAAACTTATCAGACGACGTTGATCCATTATTATTGGTTGCGACTACTTGCACGGTGTCAATCCCAACTTTATTAAAGGTATAGGAAAAAGTTAAATTAGAAGTTGTACCCACTTGCGTTCCATTTACATACCAAGTATATTGGTT
>DAHXOX010000159.1 GCA_027364655.1 Paludibacter sp.
GCAAGAACGCCGCAACATTACTGTGCGGCGTTCAAAAAATTTAGCTTAGAAGCAGGCATTACTTCATTTCAGCTTTCTTTTCGGCTTTTTTCACAACTTTCTTCACTGCTTTCTTTGCAGGAACAGCTTTAGCGTCAGCCTTTTTTACTTCTTTTTTTTCAGCTTTAACGGCTTCTTTCTTTTCAACCTTAACAGCTTTTTTAGCTACTTGTTCAGTTTTAGCCTTAGCTTCTTTTTTTACTTCTTTTTTAGCTACTTGTGCGATAGCTGAGGCAGATACCATCATAGCTAAAGCCATCATTACAGTTACAACTTGTTTTTTCATAACGGATAAAGTTTTAATTAGACGGTGCAAAATTACTGCATGTTTCTAAGATAGCAAGATAGAAATAGGCCTTTTGAAGTATTTTTATGATTAAATATTCTTAACGAGCCGTGGCTAATCATATTTTATTGTATATTATGTTGATAGTTAACGGTCTAACGACAGTGTTTGGCGTTAGAATAATCCAATAATCCCCCTATTTTGCATATCAAAAATGAAGATTTTATTGAGTATGAGTTATAAGGATTGTCGAATCAAAATAAAAATGTAAGTTTGCAGGCAGAAAAAAAGCGAAAACGCAATCAAAAAGCTACTTTTTCTGACGATAATCTATTTATTCAACCATCTACTACACAAGATCATGATCTGGAACGAACATGCTGAATGCATGGAGCGAGAGCAACTCATCAAGTTACAAGGCGAGCGCTTGCAAGCCATGGTGAGTCGTCTCTATTATAATGTGCCGTTTTATCGTAAAAAACTTCAGGAACAAGGCATTGAAGCTGACGATATTCGAAGTGTCGATCAACTTAAACACCTGCCGTTGACCACCAAACAGGATTTACGCGATAATTATCCGTTTGGTCTTTTTGCCGTGCCACAAAGCGAAATTGTGCGTCTTCATGCTTCGAGCGGCACAACCGGCAAGCCGACAGTGGGAGGCTACACGCGCCGTGATTTGGAAACATGGTCGGAAGTGGTAGCGCGCAGCTTGTATGCCGCCGGTGTTGATCACAACGATGTGGTGCATGTTTCCTACGGATATGGTCTTTTTACCGGTGGCTTGGGAATCCATCAAGGAGCGCAAAAGATTGGAGCAACCGTCATTCCCGCTTCCGGTGGTAACACAAAAAAGCAACTGCAAATCATGCACGACTTTGGTTCCACGGTTTTAGCCTGCACGCCGTCATACGCGCTCTATTTGGCTGAAACCATGAAAGAAATTGGCATGGATCCATCGGAACTGAAATTACGACGTGGAATTTTTGGTGCAGAACCATGGACGGAAGAGATGCGCAAAGAGATTGAACAAAAGTTGCATCTCAAGGCGTTGGATATTTATGGGTTAACCGAAATAATCGGACCGGGAGTGGCAATGGAATGCGAACATCAAAACGGATTGCATGTTTTTGAAGATCATTTTCTTCCCGAGATACTCGATCCGCAAACCTTGCAACCGGTTCCTTACGGCGAAGTGGGCGAATTGGTTTTCACCACCATTACAAAAGAAGGGATGCCTTTATTGCGTTACCGTACTCGCGACTTGACATCCATGACCATCGAAAAATGTACTTGTGGAAGGACAATGGCACGGCTGCATAAATTCATGGGGCGTACCGATGACATGTTGATTATTCGTGGTGTGAATGTATTCCCGTCGCAAGTAGAATCGGTACTTTTGGAAATGAGCGAAACAGAGCCTCATTATCTTTTACTTGTTGACAGGGTGAATAACTTAGATATCCTTGAAATTCAGGTTGAAGTGAACGAGTTGTTTTTCTCGGATGAGGTACGGCAATTGGAAGCTCTGACTCACAAGATAAAAGCCAATATTGAAAGCACGCTCGGAATCAGCGCCAAAATCAAGTTAGTGGAGCCAAAAACGATTGAGCGTTCCGAAGGGAAAGCAAAACGAGTCATTGACAAGCGTCCACATTAAATCTCACAATCCATTTACCCATCTTTAAATGAATTCATTATGCTCTTGCAACAACTCTCGCTCTTTTTAGAAAACAAAACAGGAAGGCTTGCCGAAGTAACGCGAGTCCTTTCAGAAAAGCATATCAATATTGCGGCATTCAGTATTGCCGACACAGCCGATTTTGGCATTCTCCGTATGATTGTTGATCAGACCGATGTTGCGCTTACCGCGTTGAAACAGCAAGGCTTTGCCGTACACACGACTGATGTGGTAGGCTTCGTGATACCAAATCAACCCGGGAATCTGTATCAGGCATTGGAACACCTTGATAGCATTGCCATTGAAATAGAATATCTTTATGCGTTTGCACACAATGGCGATGCAGCCGCAGTCATTAAAACCAATGACAACGAGCTGGTTGCCGAGACGCTTAATGACCTGGGTTATCATTTGTTGAAGGCAGGCGAACAACTTGGTTAGTAACTTGCAGTAAGTTACTTAAAAACAGATTGAGAGATACCGTGGTAGAACGAAAAAAAGTATTACCTTTGTGCTGCCTTTTATGAAGGCGCAAGTGTGATGGGAAATTTAGCATTAATAGCTTGACTCTCAACAGCTTTAATTTTGAGTAACACAAACAAATTTAACAATGAAAACGTTTCAATTAAGCGGAACAATCCGCCAGGAAGTCGGCAAAAAAGCCACCAACGCAGTAAGAAATAGCGGAAACATCCCTTGTGTTCTTTACGGTGGAAAAGAAAATACCCATTTTCAAGTCGCTGCAAGTGATGTTCGTAAATTGATCTACACTCCCGAAATTTTCTTAGTTGAACTAACGGTTGATGGTGTGAAACATGCGACTATCATGAAAGATCTTCAATTTCATCCGGTTTCAGAGAAAGTGCTTCACCTCGATTTTTTTGAAGTCACTAATGACAAACCCCTTGTAATGGCCGTCCCTGTACGTCTTGAAGGTTTAGCAGAAGGCGTGAAAGCCGGTGGTAAATTGCAACAAAACTTGCGATTACTCAAAGTGAAAGGCTTGGTGCAAAATATTCCGGAACAGCTTAAAATCAACGTTGACAATTTAGGATTAGGCAAAACCATTCAGGTGTCCGAACTTTCGTTCCCTAACTTAGAATTCGTAACCCCTAAAACGGCTATTGTTGCAACCGTCAACACAACCCGCGCTGTAAAGAAATAAGCGTGAGGAAATAAACGAGAAACATGTCTTAATTCATTTTTTCGTGTGAAGTACTTAATTGCAGGATTAGGAAATATTGGCGAAGAGTATCAAAACACACGCCACAACATAGGTTTCAACGTATTGGACGCTTTCGCTGAAGCGTCCAATATTGTTTTTGAGGATCGCCGTTATGGTGCAATTGGAGAGATTTCGCTCAAAGGGCATAAACTGTTTTTGCTCAAACCGTCAACTTACATGAATTTAAGCGGGAATGCTGTGCGATATTGGCTTGCACAAGAACATATCCCTGACGAAAATCTTTTGGTCATTGTGGACGACATTGCGCTTCCGTTAGGCACTTTGCGCCTCAAGCCGCAAGGCAGTGACGCCGGTCATAATGGGTTAAAGCACATTCAATCTGTTCTAAACACCGCAAACTATGCACGCTTACGCATTGGCGTAGGGAATGATTTTCCGCGCGGGGCACAGGTAAATTATGTTTTAGGAAAATGGAGTAGGGAAGAATGGGCGATTCTTGATACGAAAATTCCCATAGCCATCGATATGATTAAAAGCTTTTGTCTTAGTGGAATTCAAAACACCATGAATCAATACAATACCAAATAAGAACTTGCGTTTTGGTTATTGATGATTGAATTGTGGTTGTTTGATCGTATTTTTGCACTTCAAACAGCTTGATAATGAACGATACACTCTACATGCAACGTTGTTTGCAATTGGCCGGAAACGGGATGGGGCATGTAGCTCCAAATCCGATGGTGGGATCTGTGATCGTTTGCGATGATCAAATCATCGGAGAAGGATTCCATCGTCGTTATGGAGGCCCGCACGCCGAAGTTAACGCCATTGAAAGTGTGCGCCAGCCTGAGTTATTAATCCATTCAACACTTTACGTCAATCTGGAACCTTGTTCGCATTATGGACATACTCCGCCGTGCGCTGCTTTAATAATCAAGAAGAAGATTCCACGTGTCGTCATTGCCAATATTGACCCAAACCCTAAAGTCGCAGGGAGTGGCGTAAAGATGCTGCGAGAAGCCGGTGTGGAAGTTATTACCGGTGTTTCAGCAAAAGAAGGAGAATGGCTAAATCGGCGTTTCTTTGTCTATCAACGTCAAAGCCGCCCTTTTGTATTGCTAAAATGGGCTCAAAGTGCCGATGGTTATTTAGATAAACTGAGAGATAACACCTGCACTACACCACCCATTAAACTTTCTACCGATTTTACTAAAATGTTGGTTCATAAAACGAGAACGGAAGAGTCTGCTATCATGGTAGGGACTACTACCGCGGTGAAGGACAACCCGAAACTAACAGCACATCACTGGGTCGGCAAGAATCCGTTACGTGTCGTCGTCGATCGTCTGCTACGCATCCCATTGGATTATCATTTGCTCGATCACTCGATTCCCACCGTTGTGTACACGGAACAAGTGAAGGAGAATGAGCCTAATCTTACGTTTGTCACCATCTCTTTCGCCGACAATGTGATAACTCAAATCATGAATGATTTGTTTCGCCGGCAAGTACTTTCCGTTATTGTGGAAGGAGGCGAGCAATTTTTGCACTCTTTTATACGAGCCGGCCTTTGGGACGAGGCACGAGTGGAAATAGCACCGCTTTGGTTGGGTGAAGGCGTGAAAGCACCACCCATGCATGGACAAATTATTTCCAAAGAGATTATAGACGAGCGGCAAATCATCACACTTGCTCCCCAAACTGCGTCAACCTCTTTAATAACTGAATTGAGATGACAACAAATGGCACATTGACGTTTCCTGAACAGCCAAACGGCGCTTCGGCAATTGATCTGTTATCAAAAATGATAGCCATCTCTTCGATAAGTCGTGAAGAAAAAGAGGTGGCTGACTTTCTCGAGCGATGGATTGAGGAGCGTGGTTATGCAGTAAATCGATCGGGAAACAATGTGTGGATACTTTCACCCGGGTTTGACTCTGACAAACCTACTATTCTACTTAATTCGCATATAGATACCGTAAAACCCAACAATGGCTGGCAACGTAATCCGTTTCGTGCCACATTTGAAGGCGAAAGGCTCTATGGGTTGGGCAGTAACGATGCAGGAGCTTCCGTAGTTAGTTTGCTTCATGCCTATTTTGCATTGATCGAAAAATCGCAGCCCTATAATCTTCTATTTGCTGCAACAGCCGAAGAAGAGATTTCGGGAGAGAATGGCATTGCAAGCCTTTTGCCGATATTTCCTCCCATTCATTTTGCCATAGTGGGCGAACCTACCGAAATGCAGGTGGCTGTTGCCGAAAAAGGATTGTTAGTGCTCGACTGTACAGCCATAGGACGTTCCGGACACGCTGCTCACGATATTGGAGATAACGCTATTTACAAAGCAATGCCCGATATCGAATGGTTTCGGACACATCGTTTTGAAAAAATATCAGAATGGCTTGGCGAAGTGAAAATGACCGTCACCATGATACAGTCAGGGTTGCAGCATAACGTAATTCCCGATCGATGTACCTTTGTAGTGGACGTTCGAAGCAATGAATTATACACCAATCAACAGCTTTTAGACGAAATTCGTCCCCATGTATCGTGCGAAGTTAATCCACGTTCGCTTTTGCTTGGTTCTTCACAAATCGAAATTCAGCATCCGGCTGTTCAACGTGCCATTCAACTGGGACGAAGCTGTTATGGTTCGCCCACTCTTTCCGATATGACCAAAATGTCTTTCCCTTGCATGAAAATGGGGCCGGGACAATCTATGCGTTCGCATCAGGCAGATGAGTTTATTGTTATTCGTGAAATAGAAGAAGCCGTTCTCCTTTACATTGATTTGCTTGATCAATTAAAAGTTACGTATTAATTTGTTGTTTTACTATGGTGTTCTAAAACAGTGATTTCTTTGAGTCATTGGAACATTATATAGACCTTTATGATTGACTGTCGATCATAAATAGGAGAGTCATTGGCATGCTATGAAGTGAAAGCCAATGAATATCTTTATTGTACATGCCTGCTTATTGCCTGATGTGAGAACAGAATGATGTAATGCGGGAGCAGATTTGCCTGATGCATGGGTAAAATTAGAGAACGTGCAAGTGAAATGGCATCAGGCTTTAGTAAAATTGGATGATATGAAAGTTATATTACTGGATACTATTGTGAAATGGCATGATTCGCGAGTGAAAAGGTATAATACGCAGGTGAAACTGAATCAGACTATTATATAATTGTATGATACGAGAGTGATATTACAGGATAATATCGTGAAATGGTATAATGCGTGAGTGGAAATGAATGATACGCAAGAAGAATGGTATCAGACGAACGTGAAATGAAATGACGCACGAGAATAATGGTATAATGCGCTATCATATTTACATGATGCAATGAAAACAACTGGTGTCAGAATGACATAGTTGTTACATAATAGACATATATAGGTTGAGGTAAGATTATGAAAGAGAGAGTAGTGCCATTTATTGGCAGATGTCTCCTCAATCAGGGCTTACAGAGATTAACATTTCAGTTGTTCTATGTGAGGAAGGGCTATGTCTATATCACTATTTTTTTCCCCTACCATATCTTGCAGGGTTATGGATTCAAAATAGTTAAGGATTATGGAATTGAGGTCGCTCCAGAAGTGACGAGCGTTGCATGTGGCTTCTCGGGTGCATTTTATGTGAGGAGAAAGGCAATCGACAATGCAAATACTGTTTTCAAAAGCATTATGAATGTCGAGCATGGTGATCTCTTTAGGATCTCGTGTTAAAATATAGCCGCTTTTTTTCCCTTTACAATTGACAATCAGATTCGCGGTTTTTAATGATTGAATAATACTATCGAGATATTTCAACGAAATGGCTTGATGTTTGGCAATATCTTTTTGATAAACACCCTTGCCGGATGTTTCAGCGGCAATTTCTGCCATAGCTCTTATGCCGTAACGTGTTCGGGTACTAATTTTCATGGGTGAATTGGTTGAAATGGGTTGTTAGAGGTTATTTTTCAATAAATAAACAAGCGCATAGATAGGTGTTTTGTTTGAAATGCATGTCTGTTTAACTTGTTTATTGTAAATTGCTTACAAAGATAGTCTTTTTTTAATTACTATCTATGTTTTTGAGGTCAAAAGAGGCAATTAACTTCCTTGGACCATCAATTTTATTTCAAAGTTGATGATTAATTCGTTATTTACCTTCACTAAACCAAGAAATTTTGAAGGAGGTACCAGATTGAAATCAGAGAGTTTGATCAATTGGGAGCCTGACAGGATAAAATGGTTGTCGCTATTTCTGGTAATGTTGCAATAGACCGACATGGCTCGTTTGACGCCGGCTAATGTAATGTTGACCAGCATTATTTCAGAGGAATCGTTCTTTAAATTGGCCAATCCCTTAAACCCTTGTAACTGGATGTTGATGTCGGGAAACTTGTCGGCATGAATTAATGAAAGAAAATCATTTCTCATCAGGCGGTTACTGAAAACAAAATTGCGCGCGGGAATGGCGATAGTGATTGACCTGGTTTTCAAATTGGGAGTTTCGGCCACGTCGGTAGCTCTTTGCGGCGATTTATTCTCTGAGTATTTTAGCCAAAAGCTATTGATGTTGGTATGACCAATAATTGAAATGTTCTGTAATGAATAGAAAATATTCTCAGCGCATGGATTTCCGGCCATAATGGAAGGAGACATGATCAGGGAGGTGAGTAGTGCGAGAAAATATTTTCGATGCAGCATATCTATAGCCTAATGAAATTCAAAAGCAGATGTATCTTACTGATAAATAAAAGAAAAGAGGTTGTCTCAGCGTTCAATTCAAAACCTTGCAAATTCATCTTCTCAACTATAAGAGTCAGATGCACGATTCTAAATCCGATGAGACAACCTCTTTTGTGAAGGGTTGTACTATGTCTTATGTAAAACTATCAGAATGAAATACCCGATTCTACCATAACGCCTTTAAATCCTGCATTTGCGGTATAAGCTGGCACATTGTATTTCTGATTTACATATTCGGCTTTTAGAACAATGTTTTTTGTCAGATACCATCCGGCAGCAAGTTGAATTCTGTTTACCGACTGAGATAGTTGGTTTGTTACTTCATCATAACGTGCCCCTAAATAATATTGTTCTCTGTCGCCTAAATGATAAAGGCCTTCAACTGCGAACTGGTTGTATGTGAAAGTAGGACCATTCTGTACGTTTGTTCCATGCGCAGTTTCAAAGGTACTAAATAATTCAGCTCTTTTGTATTTTGCAAATAAATTCAACATTAAGGAGTTGTCCTGATAGGTGCTTCCAGGTCCCCAATGGTCTAATGACTGGTTGGTAGTGATGTTGGTTCCTGTCGAATTCATAGCTAAAACCTGATTAGGAGCCGTTCCGGTAACAATTTGCGCAGGTACTAAGATAGAATAGTATCTTGCGCCGGCACGATCGGAATTGTATAAAGAACCACCTTGAGGATTCTTAGAAGCTAAGTAAGGAGATACGGTAAAGCGCAGTCTGAGGTCTTTGTTTACTTGTTTGTCGAAACCAAATTTGCCATAGACAGCCAAATGTTGGCCCATGTTATATGGAACAAACGCATTGTTTTTGAAACCTACCAACAATGGATCCATCGAACCGCCGGTTACACCCAACATACCGATCCATCCGTTGTTACGGAACATTACTTCAGCAGCAGGAGCAGTCATAAAGGCTTCCATGATGTAGTTTTCGGCAAAAGCGTTTCTGATGACGTTTCCGTTATCGGAACGACGAAGATGAGCATCGCCATAGTTGATTTCCATAT
Source organism: Paludibacter sp. (assembly GCA_027364655.1). Classification (GTDB taxonomy): domain Bacteria; phylum Bacteroidota; class Bacteroidia; order Bacteroidales; family Paludibacteraceae; genus Microbacter. Next base: position 8,952 of record DAHXOX010000159.1, read on the forward strand.
CACCGACCTTGATTGTCACATATTTCATGACCTCACTCAACAAGTCGCTCTTAATGAAAGGGAGATTATCGATCAAAAGATAACCGTCTTTCACCCATGTGTCGTTGTGGTGGCGAGATGCTAAATAAGTAGTCAGTACAACACGCATACCCGGAGCAATGTCGGCATTGATTGTCATGTTGGCAGCAGGAAGATTTACGCCAGAACCTATCGGCATGAAACCGGTTTGCGTTGGAACTCCGTTCAGTGAAACGATGGGAGACCCCACATTTTCAAGCGATTGATATTGCAATGCAAAATCAGCTCCGATATTAACCTTCAATTTAGTGAAGTTATCACTGTTCAATTTGGACTGTTCAAACTGTTGACCGGGCAATTCATATTGTTGTCCGCTCACGGCCATTGTAATGGCTAATAAAGGCAAGAAAAAAAGCTTCTTCATCATTTTTCTAATTTAAAATTAATAATAGCGTTATTATTTTTTGAACACAAGCAAAAATGCAACATGTACTTCGTCGCCTGATTTGATGGCACCAAACATAGCAGTGGGAGGTTTAATTCCAAAATCAGTCATTTTAAGCGGTTGATTTCCTTCCACCTTAATCATGTTATTCACAAGATAGGTGACATTTACAGGGATGGAGATAGGTTTTGACACACCGGCAATCATTAAATTACCCGTAACGGTTCCTTCAAATCCGGTTTTATTGGTAGCATTTACCTTATCAGATTGAATGGTGAATATGATTGCGGGGAAATTCTTCATCTTCATAGCTTTGTGAGCAATGTTGTCCATCATGGAACCTTCGGTGCTTTTCAAGCTGTTGGTTGCTACCTGAAAGACAGAACTAACAATTTGAGTATTGTTGTTTACCTTTGCCGTCGAAATGATGCTGTTTGAATTCATCTTCCAGGCGTGGAGAGTGGATGTTCCGAGCACTTGTATTGAACTCATAGCCGGAACAATGTTGTACGTGTCTTCAGCTTTCATGCTGCTGAAACTCATTGTAAGTGCGATAATTGCGAATAAAACTAACTTCCTGTTTGTCTTCATACTTAATCTATTTAGCCTATTGAATTAGTGGCGTAAAATTAGTGGCTTTTTCCCGATTTTGCAAATGTATTATTGTTATGCGTCGTTAAACAAAAAGAACATATAAGGGGGCATTGATTAGATAGTTAAAGTGTAAGCGTGTGATTTTCCGTGCCTTTGAGCAGTTTGAATTGGAGAAATTTATCCTTATTTGCTTGGTAATCTTGCATGAAGCTGTTACAAAGCGTCATAATTTCCGAATGTCAAGAAAATGTGTTTCGTAAACAGTTGTTCTTTTAAGGGGAAGAATGTTTATGTGATTTTCATAAGAAATTAGAATGATTTAATACTTAACTCTTTTATTTTTAAATGCAAATAGCAATTCCGGGTCGCGAACCCATTGAATTAACTCATCTTGTTCTTGATTTTAATGGAACTTTAGCGGAGGATGGTGCATTGATTGACGGTGTTCGTTCCTTATTGCAGACATTAAGTGCTCAATTGCACGTGCATGTCATCACAGCGGATACTTTCGGGTCGGTTGATCTCGCGATGGAAGGCATTTCATGTCAGGTTTATGTCATTAATACTCTTGATCAAGATAAACAAAAGGAGCTTTATATCAATAACATAGGAAGAAACCACGTGATTGCCGTAGGAAACGGACGAAACGACGTGCTTATGTTGCAAGCGGCTGCAATAGGAATCGCATTGATTCAAAAAGAAGGTGCTTATGCTCCTTTAATTATGGTTGCCGATGTGCTTTGTTTGTCTATTGTCGATGCGTTAGAACTGTTACTGAATCCGCTACGATTGAAAGCTACATTGCGCAATTAGCGGCGCATGGCTTCTGTTTCAGCATGAACCATTGGCAATAATTTTGTACCTTTGTGCTCATAAACAAAGGGTAGCTTTTTTATGAATTCATCAAGTGATTTGAACCAATCGGTTGTGTTTACTTCCGACCATAACGACAATCCATCCTTTATTGGTATTATTCCGGCACGTTATGCTTCGTCGCGTTTTCCCGGTAAACCTTTGGCCGATATTGGTGGCAAGCCGATGATTCAACATGTATACGAACAAGCCTCCAAAGCTCTTGATGTAGTAGTGGTTGCTACCGACGATCAACGAATTTTCGATGCGGTGGAGTTTTTCGGAGGGAAGGCGGTGATGACTTCCGATCAACATCGAAGCGGTACCGATCGATGTTTCGAAGCATTGGTCAACATGCAGCACTCTTTTGACGTGGTGATCAACATTCAGGGAGATGAACCGTTTGTAAAACCAGAACATATTCATGCGTTGAAAACCTGCTTTCAAACGGCTGAAACACAAATTGCCACGTTGGTGAAACCTTTTGCGCAAGACGATGATTTTGAATTGCTTTTTAACGCGAATACGCCTAAAGTTGTGCTGAGTAACCGGCAAGAGGCACTTTATTTCAGTCGCTCAGTTATTCCATATTATCGCAATGCTCCGCATACAGCGTGGTTGCAGAATCATACCTATTATAAACATATTGGCATGTATGCCTACCGTTCTGACGTCTTGAAACAACTTACCGAGCTACCGCCATCCTCGCTCGAGTTGGCTGAGTCGTTGGAGCAGTTACGTTGGTTGGAGAATGGCTTTCGCATCAAAGTGAGTATTGTTGATTTTGAAACCATTGCCGTTGATACGCCTGATGATTTACAACGAGCACGCGACTATTATGCTAAAAATCATTCGTAGCCATTCCTCAAAGAAAATTTTCACTTTAATTTGTCTTCATGAAGTTATCTACTCTTACAGCCATTTCTCCAATTGATGGACGTTATCGTTCAAAAACGGAACCGTTGGATGCCTATTTTTCCGAGTTTGCCTTGATACGATATCGTGTTCGCGTTGAAATTGAGTATTTCATTGCGCTTTGCCAAATACCTTTAGCTTCATTGGCGGGTATTGACACAACGCTGTTTCCTTTGTTGAAAAAGATTTTCACCGAGTTTACGGAAGAAGATGCCGAACGCATCAAAACCATTGAACGGACCACGAACCACGATGTGAAGGCAGTGGAATATTTTATTAAAGAGAAATTTGATGTACTGCAACTTGATTCATATAAAGAATTCATTCACTTTGGATTAACGTCGCAAGATATTAATAACACGGCAATTCCGCTTTCTATCAAAGAAGCAATGACCGTGCTTTATTATCCGCAATTAGATCAACTGATTAATCAATTACGTGAATTGGCCATACAATGGAAGGATGTGTCGATGTTGGCTAAAACGCACGGACAACCTGCATCTCCAACACGTCTTGGCAAAGAACTGATGGTGTTTGTCTATCGGCTGGAGGAACAATTGGCGTTGCTAAAACAAGTTCCTTTTTCAGCAAAATTCGGTGGGGCAACGGGCAATTTCAACGCGCATCATGTGGCTTATCCACAATATAATTGGGAACAGTTTGCCAATGAGTTTGTTGCCAATACACTTGGCCTTCAACGGGAACAGTGGACAACGCAGATATCTAATTATGACCATTTGGCTGCAATTTTTGATGGTATGAAACGATTGAATACCATTTTGGTTGATTTGAGCCGCGACATGTGGATGTATATTTTCATGGATTATTTCAAGCAACGCATCAAAGCGGGCGAAGTGGGTTCATCTGCGATGCCTCATAAAGTGAATCCAATTGATTTTGAAAATTCCGAAGGGAATTTGGGTATGAGCAATGCATTGTTTGAATATCTTGCCTTTAAATTGCCTGTGTCGCGCCTGCAAAGAGATTTAACGGACTCAACCGTGTTGCGCAACGTGGGTGTTCCGTTTGCCCATACCGCTATTGCCTTCGAAAGTTTACGTAAGGGATTGGATAAATTGGTGCTTCACGAAGCTGCTATCATACGTGATTTAGAAAATAACTGGGCGGTGGTTGCCGAAGGCATTCAAACCATTTTACGTCGCGAAGGATATCCGTCTCCTTATGAAGCATTAAAATCGTTGACGCGAACCAATGCAGCCATTACCGAAATATCAATTAAGTCCTTTATTGATCAGTTGGAGGTAAGTGAGTCAGTCAAAAATGAATTGCGTGCTATCACTCCACGAAGTTATACCGGCGAATAATTCGGCATCAAAATCAATTTGAATATTATTTAAACTCCATCAAGTGAATAGTTTCCTAAAAATTCTCAGACGATTTATCCCTCCTTATAAAAAATACGTGATAGGCAGTGTTGTGAGTAACATTTTGTCCACGTTATTCAGTTTGTTTTCATTTGGTGCCATTATTCCCATTTTGCAAATTCTTTTCGACATCGAAACGGCAACTTATACGTATCATGCCTGGACATGGAGTAGTTCTTTGGGAGACATCACTTCAGCTTGGAAGAACAATTTTTTTTGGTTTCTGACGAATATCATTCATGAGCATGGAGCTATTATAACACTGGCATTGCTCGGATTTTTCTTAGTCACCACAACTTTTTTCAAAACAGGTTTCTCGTTTTTAGCCGATTATTTTATTGTACCTATCAGAACGGGTGTGTTGCGTGATTTGCGTCGCGATATTTATGACAAGGTGTTGAGTCTGCCATTAGCGTTCTTCACGGAAGAACGAAAAGGAGACATCATTTCGCGTATGACGGGCGATGTTGGCGAAATAGAAAATTCGGTGATTAGTTCGCTCGACATGGTGTTCAAGAACCCTATTGTCATCATGGTTTATGTCATTACGTTGTTTGCCATCAGTTGGCAATTGTCGTTGTTTGTAATGGTGCTATTGCCTGTGAGTGGTTATTTAATTGGTTTAGTGGGTAAGAAGCTCAAAGCAAAATCATTGCTGGGGCAGCAGCAATTGGGACTTTTGTTGATACGAATTGAAGAAACGTTAGGTGGCTTGCGAATAATTAAAGCCTTCAATGCAGAAGACAAGATGAAAGAGAGCTTTTCACAGGTCAATGAACAGTTGCGTCGTACGTTTTTGCGCTTAAATACCCGTTATTTGTTGGCGCATCCGATGAGTGAATTTCTGGGAACTGTGGTTATTGCCATTTTGCTATGGTTTGGAGGTATGTTGATTGTGACACATCACAGCAGCATCACAGCACCAACATTTATCTATTACCTCATTATCTTTTACAGCATCATTAATCCGGCTAAAAACTTATCGAAAGCGGCTTATAGCATTCAAAAAGGGTTGGCTTCATTAGAGCGGATTGATAAAATTCTGCAAGCAGAGAATCCATTAACGATCATTGAACATCCGCATCTATTGCCTCCTTTCCATGATAAAATCGAATACCGGAATGTATGGTTCAAATATCAAAATGAATGGGTGTTGCGTGATATTGATTTGACAGTGGAACATGGTAAAATGATTGCCATTGTGGGTCAGTCAGGTTCCGGAAAATCGACTATGGCCGACTTATTACCCCGTTTTTATGATGTGGATCGAGGGGAAATTCTCATTGATAGTGTCAATGTGAAAGATGTCGAGTTGCACCCGTTACGTGCATTAATGGGCTATGTGAATCAAGAGCCTATCTTGTTTAATGATACCTTCTTGAATAACATTGCTTTTGGTGTGGAACATGCCACGTTGGAACAGGTGATGGAGGCAGCAAAGATTGCCAATGCTCATGACTTTATTTTAGCTTCAGAGCAAGGCTATGAAACCAGAATCGGCGACCGTGGTACTAAACTTTCGGGTGGGCAAAAACAACGTATCAGCATAGCACGCGCCGTGTTGAAAAACCCTCCTATTCTGGTGTTGGATGAAGCAACATCATCACTTGACACCGAGTCGGAACGATTGGTTCAGGACGCCATTGATCAGTTGATGCAGAATAGAACCTCCATTGTGATTGCACACCGTCTATCGACAATTAAGAGGGCTGATGAAATTTGCGTATTGCACGAGGGCCGCATTGTGGAGCGTGGGAAGCACGAAGAATTGTTGGTTCTTAATGGTTATTACAAACGTTTGTATGACATGCAATCGTTTTAATAATAAGTTATTAGTAAGTAGATAGTAGTTGGTAGTCAGGTGTTGATGTCTGAAGATAAGAAGTTATGGAAGAAATCTAAAATTGACAATTGGCTATTAATCAGGGATATGAGCCAGTGAGCTGATTTAATCATCATATTGTCTCATCATCACATTTTCAAATTAACCGATTCAGTCAGTCTTTATTCCTTTGACCTTTAAACCTCATTAGGTTTTTCGATTTCTACAGCCTTTGGGTTATCTTCCAAGTCAGTTAATTCATCGTGTAGGCTACTTATTTCATCCGGAAGAATCTCTTCTATTTCAGTCATTTCTATTTCTGGCGATGTGGACTCATCATTAGGGGTTTGTGAAATATTCTGTTCTTCTACCGCTTGTGTTGTGCAATGAAAAATACGTCCGGGAAATAATTCTACCCATCGAACATTATGTGTGGCAACGATTACCGTTGTGCCGGCTTGATGAATTTCATGTAACAGAGCCATAAGCTTTTCTCCCGTTTCACTATCTACATTGCCGGTAGGTTCGTCAGCTAGAATCAGTTCAGGTGAATTAAGAAGTGCTCGAGCAATGACAACGCGTTGCTGTTCACCACCTGAAAGTTGATGCGGGAATTTATTTTTTGCATGTTCCATCCCCACTTGTTGTAACACTTCGATCACTTGAGCCGATATCTCTAATTTATTTTTCCATCCAGTAGCTTTGAGTACGAACACAAGGTTGTTATACACCGAGCGATCGGCAAGTAGTTGGAAATCTTGGAAAATAATGCCTATTTTTCGTCGCAGAAAAGGAATTTGTCGCCGTTTGATTTTGCGAAGGTCATAGTCGAAAATGTGTGCTGTTCCTGTTTTGATAGGAATCTCCACGTATAATGATTTTAAGAGTGAACTCTTTCCGCTACCTACTTTTCCCAAAAGATAAATGAATTCACCTTGCGCAATGTCCCACTGAACATGTTGAAGAATCACTGATTCTTCCTGACAAATGTCAACGTCTTGATAACGGATCAAATAATTTTCTTCCATAAGAATTTTGGCTGACAATTTCTATTGATGTTTCTTTATTCGACTGACTATTATTGAATTAATTTATATTCAACAATAGGTATTAGTCACGTTTTGATACATGGTAACGCGTGTTTCATCCAACGCGGGACAAAGTTACACTATTTTTGTTACAATCGTCAGCGGCGCTAAGCTGCGTCGTCATCGGTAGATTCAAGTATCAAATACGACAGATTAATTCAAAGCTGCATATAATGATGTTTGAAAAAACACTAAGTGGTCGATCAACATAGCAAATTTCGTTTTATTGTGGAAAAAATGGCCTAATCCAAAGCGATAAATCAGTAGAATTTTGATTACGTCTTTCACACATACGCTGTAAACTATCGTTGTTTGTCATAATACAAGGCGGCAGCTCCAAGCACACCGCAGGCTTCAAGTTCCGACACGACGACCTTAAGCCGCTCCAATGATTTTTGATATGTAAATGTATGAATGCGCTGCCACATGGTTTTTTGAAACAGAGAATAGGCATTTCGTATGGATCCTCCGAGGATGATCAATTCGGTGTCGTAAGCATACAGGATCATTTTTATGATATTCCCCAGATGCATCCCAAACTCTTCAAAAACAGCCACCGCTTGTTGGCTACCGGCCTGCACTTCCTGAAAGAATGCTTCTCCTGTCTTGTTATAAACATTACGGAAAAACTGACCGCTGGCAAAGTATTCGTAGTTGTGATCCAAATAATCCACCTCGCCAAATTCCCCTGCACCGCAATTCACTCCTTCATACAGTTTATCGTTGATAATGATACCCGATCCCAAGCCGGTGCCGATGGTCAATCCAATCATGGAGTGCACTTGTCTGCCTTGACCAAAATATTTTTCACCCAACGCAAAACAATTCGCATCATTATTTACGAATACCGGAATATGATAGCGTTCCTCCATCCGATTTTTCAAAGCAACTTCCTTCCATGATGGAATATTCTGGACATCATAAACCATTCCCTTTTCTACATCTACCACACTGGGCACCCCAATGCCGATTGCTTTAGTTGAGTCACTTACCAGGCTGTCAACCTGTTGATACAAGGCGGCTAAAACTTCTTCAACCGTACCGGCGGATGGGATGAGTCCCGAAACGAGACGCGTAATTGTTCTTTCATTTACCATTCCCGCACGTATCTGCGTGCCGCCCAGGTCAATGCCTATTACTTGCTGATTATCCATAGATGTATGGGTTAAAAAGGTATATCTTTATTCTGCGGTTTTCTGCTCTTCTGCCGATTCATTCTTTACTTGCTTTCGAGCTTGCTGAATCGTCTTATTCAAGATAATGGGCCGTGCCCAGAAGCCGACGCTAAGAATGTATCCGAGTGTCAAATATAAGAAAAGCATGCCAAAGCGTAAACCCAGATGATCACCTATCCAACCAATAATAAGCGGGATGATCGCACCTCCGATTACACCGGTCAATAAAATGCCCGAAAAGGCTCCGTGATGTTCTTCTAAAGAATTTAATGCAAGGGAAAAAATAACAGGATACATTACAGAGGCAAAAAAACCCACCAGCGGGAAAGCAATCAATACCACACTACCACTTGCAAATAAACCTACGCTCAAGGAAACGATCGCGAGTGTAGTGAACCCAATAAGTACTTTGCGGCTATCCATAATTTTCAACAAAGCCAATCCAAATAAACCACCCGCAGTCATAAATCCCCAAAAGTAAGCGACTGTTTGCGCTCCGGTAATTTGCGGATCATAATGGTGATACACATAAATAAATTGTGAAATCCAGTTAGCTACGCCTTGTTCTGTGCCGACATAAGAGAAAATACCCAAGAAGAAAAGAATGACAACGCGTTTTTTCAGAAGATTTAAATGGACTTGCAGAGCCGGAGCTTTCTCGTTTTCACTCAGAATTACCTTTGGAAATCTTGATACCAAAATGATGATGATCATCACTAAGCTTACCACGGCAAACAGCCAATAGAGCGATATCCAGGGTAATGCCGAAGGAACAAGGGAAGAAAAAAGCGTAAGGATCGGATTACTAACACCGGGAGTCTTCAGATCGAGCACTAAAGAAGAATAAACCAAAGGACTAATAAAAGAGGCAAGGCCAAAAATTAATTGAGCCAGGACGGAATTAAAGGCATAATGCTCTTCTCCGCCCGATATACGCAGCAACGGATTAATGACCACCTGCAGCATGGCCATGCCACAGCCAATAAAGAACAACGATACTATCGCCGTGAGGTAATTTGGGAACAGAGCCAGCATGAATGCCCCAAAGAAAGAGATAGCGAAGGCAGCCACCATGATCTTCTTCTCCTTATATTTCTCCACGAGTATGCCGGCTGGGATTGAAACAATGCCATAGGCAATAAAAAAGGCAAAAGGCAGGACAGCTACCAATGTGAGATTCAACTTAAAGCCTTTGATGATATCAGGCACCAGCGGCCCGATGATATTGGTCAGGAAAGAGATCACGAAGAAGGTCAACATGATCAATGAAACGACGTAATAGTCCCTTTTTGTATGCTTTGTGTGTGTCATCTCATTCTATGTATTCTTTTCATACGGATTGAAAAATGAAGGTTATTGCCGGGGCTTCATTCAACCATTCATTATTCCACATTCCACCCACCCACAGTCACCTTTACAGCATATCCATGCAGATCGGATGAATGACAATATCCTGAAACGGTTCTTTCTTCACCCGGCAATAACGTGAAATAATTGTCGCTCCAAAACACGGGTACTACCGAGGTATTACTCTCTTTGTTCTTTAGATCGAGATAGACCATAAAGGCAAGATGTGTTGACGGGTTTTTCAGTTTCACTTGAACGTACGTATCATTCCCTTTCTTTGATACCGACACGTTCTTTTCTAATTTCACGGCAGGTAATTGTTGCAACATCGTGAGATCGGCATACTGTGACTGGGGAGTAATGTACCAATTGCTTTTTGCCTCATCCAGTTCATCTTTCTTCGTTGAAAGCACATAAAAATTGGTACTTACTACTTGATGCAGTTTATTGTACAACCGAAGATTCAGAAACCATGTTTTGCTGACGTTGAGACCGGACGGCAAAACAACGGCTTGCTTGGTTGTTTGAGCAGGCAGTGAATGCAACAAAATAGTTTGATGAAATACCGGTTTC
>DAHXOX010000170.1 GCA_027364655.1 Paludibacter sp.
GTGATGGACTACAAAAATCTTTTGAAAGATGTCGCAGCAAAACAACAAGAGGCTACGTTGGCACGTATTGAAAAAGAATCGCTGATCAGTTCCTATAATTATTGGAATTATTGATCTCTCCAAAACCAATTATTGACTCAAAAAGAACCAACAAGAAAATAATCATAGCTTTATTGACGATGAAAAATCATTTTGCCACACTTTTTCTGATGCTTGCTTCCGTAAGCATTGGCGCTTGTTCAGGAAGCAAGCAATCGGATACTCAAAACAATGTTCCTCCCAAAGTCCCAGTTCAAATTGTCTATCCTACGCAAGGAAACATTGCCAGTTATGTCACTGTCAACGGGAAAACCATTTACCTGAAGAAAAATGTTATCACAGCACCTTTCTCCGGTTATGTCACAGCGGTTGCCATTCATTTAGGCGACAGAGTGCAAAAGAATGAACCGCTGTTTACGTTGGAAACAAAAGAAGCACAGGCGCTCGCGTCGTCACCCGGGATGTCAGGAAACGGTGGAAAGGTCAAAGTGTTGTCTCCACTCACCGGTTTTATCAGCGATCTTCCCATTGCAGCCGCGGGAGCCTATGTCATCGAAGGCACAACGCTCGGCAGCGTGGCTGAAAACAAACAAGCAACGATTCAGGTGAACGTTCCCTTTGAATATCACGCATTGCTAAGACAAAACGGAACATGTTTGGTGAAACTCCCCGATGCAACATCGATAAAAGGTTCCATCATACGAATTCTCCCGACAGTAGATCCCATTTCCCAAACACAAACCGTCTTCATTCAACCGCTGACAAATCGTTCGTTGCCCGAAAATCTGAATGTAACGGTGCAATTTGTCAATACACAACATATCCACACACTCTTACTGCCTAAAACAGCCGTTTTGACAAACGAAACACAAGATCATTTTTGGGTGATGAAGGTAGTTCACGACACGCTGGCCATCGAAGTTCCGGTAGTAAAAGGAATAGAAAACGATAGTGTCATTGAAATTCTCAATTCCACGCTTCTACCTTCCGATCCGGTCATCAACATTGGTGCTTATGGATTAGCAGACAGCACGACGGTCAAAATCATTCATTAAGATGGAAAAGCTCTATGTTCGTTTCAAAAGCCCGATAGCAGTTATTCTGTTATTGATTCTGATCGGAGGCGCTTATTCGTATAATTCGATGAAGACCTCCCTGTTCCCTAACGTTACCTTCCCCAAGATCAAGATTATTGCCGACAATGGGAACCAACCCGTCGATAAGATGATGGTGACGGTAACGAAACCGCTCGAAAACGCCATTAAACAAGTCGAAAATCTGAAGCTTATCCAAAGCACTACCAGCATGGGAAGCTGTGAGATATCCGCTTTTATGAAATGGGGATCAAATATTTACCACGACCAGCAACAAGTCGAGTCGCGCATTGCTCAAATCAAGAATTCATTACCTCCCGGAGTAAAAATAACGGTTGAAAAAATGAATCCTTCCATCCTTCCGGTAATGGGGTATTCATTACAGTCGTCTACCAAAAATCCAATCGAACTAAAATTAATTGCACTTTATACCGTGAAACCCTTTCTCTCCCGTATTGAAGGTGTTTCTCGGATTGATGTGATAGGAGGGAAGACTAAAGAATATCGGATCGTTTTGAACCAACAAAAGATGGCGCTTTTAAAAATCAGCCCGCAGGATATTGCCAATGCCCTACAACAAACTGATTTTATTCAGTCCAATGGTTACACGATAGACTACAAACGACTTTATTTAACAGTAACCGATGCTACCATAAAGACCATCGATCAGTTAGAAAACCTCACACTGTTTAATAATACGGGACGTCAGATCAAAGTTTCCGATGTCGGGCATGTCGAAGTGGCTGCACAAACCGAATATGTAAAAATAAAAGCCGACGGAAAGGATGTGCCTTTAATTGCCGTTCTGAAACAACCCAACAGCAACTTAATCGACGTTGCAACACAAGTCAAGACACAAGTTGACGCCTTAAACAAGATTCTGCCGAAAGGCGTAACGTTAGTACCCTACTACAATCAGGCTGAATTTGTACAAAGCAGCATCCGGAGCATTATCGATGTACTTTGGATAGGGTTATTATTGGCTATCGTCATTGCTCTTATTTTCTTGCATTCAGCTAAAGCCAGCAGTGTAATGCTAATCACCATTCCCATTACACTCTCGTTGACCTTCATTGTGTTGCGCGCCATGGGTTTCGATTTCAATATCATGACTATTGGCGCCATTGCAGCCGCCATCGGCCTGATTATTGACGATGCCATCATTGTCGTGGAGCAAATTCATCGAACGCACGAGGAGTTTCCTGAACGAAAGACAAAAGATTTGATCGGAAAATCCATTCAATACCTTTTCCCTGCAATGGTGAGTTCGTCGCTGAGCACCATTGTCATCCTGATCCCTTTCGAACTAATGACAGGTGTTGCCGGTGCTTATTTTACCATCTTGACCGAGACAATGATTGTCACGTTGATTTGTTCGTTCTTCGTCACATGGATTGGGTTGCCTGTTATTTATTTGCTCTTATCGAAAGACAAAGCAAAATCGACTAAATCAATTCATTATGAAGCTAAACAATATCGTTGGATGTCATTTTTTGTAGGGAAACCGTACCTGAGTTTTGGAATCATTGCTATATTGATTGCCGGCATTATGTTCAGTATGCCGAAACTAAAGACAGGCTTTCTGCCCGATATGGACGAGGGATCCATTGTGCTTGATTATAACACTCCTCCGGGAACTTCATTGGAAGAAACTAATCGAATGTTGAATTTAGTAGATAAAATTTTAGAAAAAACACCCGAAGTGAAAGCCTATTCAAGACGAACAGGCACGCAAATGGGATTTTTTATCACTGAACCAAATCGTGGAGACTATTTGATTCAACTTCACAACCATCGCTCAAAAACAACCGTCGAAGTGTCGGACGAGATACGAAAACAAATTGAGCATACCATTCCCTCCTTAACCGTTGATTTCGGACAAGTGATAACGGATATGCTTGGTGATTTGATGTCAAGTGTTCAACCTATTCAAATTAAAATATTTGGGACTGATCATACTAAACTGATGGCGCTTTCAAAACAAGTGGCCGATAGCATTCAGACAGTGCCAGGTACTGCTGATGTATTTAATGGCATTATTGTCGCAGGCCCTATGCTCAACGTAATTCCAAACGAAGCAAAATTGGAACAATACGGAATGACATCTGCTTATTTGCAAGAACAAATCCATACTTACATTAATGGAACGGTGATTGGAACAATTCCTGAGAAAGAACAATTGACAAACATTCGAATGATCTTCCCCTTAAATAATCAAACACCGATTGATCAATACAAGCAGATGAAAATATGCACTCCCGCAGGTGTTTATTTGCCTTTGAGCACCTTTGCCGACTTTTCCATTCAAAGCGGAGTCACCGAGATTAATCGCGAGAACCTTCAAACAATGGGTGTTGTCACCGCACGACTGAATGGGAAAGATTTGGGAAGCGTGATGAAGGGCATTCAACATAAAGTAGGTCAAATCAGTTTGCCCTCAGCCTATCAAATCGTGTACGGAGGTTCTTATGCACAACAACAGAAGTCTTTTTCAGAGTTATTAAAAATTCTTATTCTTGGTGGATTATTAGTTTTCACGGTTGTCCTTTTCATGTTTAAGAGTTTGAAATTGTCGTTGACAGTAATATTTATTAGTATTTTAGGCATATCTGGAAGTGTGGTTGCATTGCTGATTACCAAAACGCCGTTGAATGTCGGCAGCTATACCGGATTAATCATGATTATCGGTATCATTGGCGAGAATTCTATTTTCACTATTCAACAATTTCTATCGGAGTTAAAACACACCGACACAAGCAATGCCTTGGTTAAAGCACTTTCTGTCAGGTTACGACCTAATTTAATGACGGCTTTAGGAGCTATTGCAGCGCTGTTTCCATTGGCATTGGGCATCGGCACAGGCGCTCAAATGCACCAACCGTTGGCTATCGCAGTGATTGGTGGCTTTATCATTGCACTTCCGCTTTTGTTGATCGTGCTACCAAGCATCCTGAAACTCATTATCAAAAAACAACCTGAGGTGATGCCTACAAAAGCAGAAGAAGCCGAAGATTAACATAGCCGGCAACGGAGTTATTTCTTCTTGCAAATACTTCTATCTCTGAATACTTATTTGTACTTTCATGCTGTTGCATATTTCGCTTAAATCTCGAATCTATTTTGTAACTAACTCATATTTATTGATTTATGTCGAGATATGCAACTTCTTTAATCTGTTTGAAATCAATAATATAACTATCATTAATTTATCGATTGCATGATTGGTTATTAAATAGTTATCTCCTCCGAAATATTAGGAATTAATTATAATGGAACTTATGAAAACATTTATTCGATCAAAAGTTATTCTGGGAATTTGGATGATCTGTAATCTGTTTATCTCACAAAGCTGTTCAAGTCAAACTAAAACCAATAAGGCAAATGCGCCATTAAAACTAATTGAAACAATCCCATTACCAGGAGTAAGTGGCAGAATTGACCATTTGGATATCAACCTGAAGCTGCAAATTGTTTATATCTCCGCCCTTGGTAACAACACTGTGGAAGTGGTTGATTTGAAAGGCAAGAAAGTGATCCATACAATAAAAGGTCTTGCTGAACCGCAGGGAATTCTGTATATTCCTGAAAGTAACATCATTTTTGTAGCCAATGGCGATAACGGCGTATGCGATTTATTCCGTGCTGATTCTTATGCCCAAATAAAATCTATCAAATTAGATGGAGATGCAGATAATGCCAGATATAATGCTGCTGCAAAAAGAATTTATGTGGGTTACGGTAATGGCGGTATTGCTGTTATTGATGCCAGCACCTTAAGCAAACTGAACGATATTAAATTGTCAGGACATCCCGAATCGTTCCAGTTAGATAAAAACAATATCTTTGTAAATGTACCCGATGCACATCTGGTTGAAGTCATTGATTTGAAAAAACAAACTGTTGAAGCAAGGTGGAAACCTGAAGGTGCAACCTCTAATTTCCCAATGGCATTGGATACAACAAATCACAGACTATTTATTGGTTGTCGCCATCCTTCAAAATTATTGGTGCTAAATGCCAAAACCGGTAAAACAATTGCAACATTAGGTACCGATGGCGATATGGATGATATTTTCTTCAACGCTACAACTAAACAAATTTACATGAGTTATGGAGACGGATATGTGGAGATTGTCAACCAAATAACTAAAGATAAGTATGAAATTTCATCAAGAATAAAAACCCGTTTGGGTGCAAGAACATCACTTTTTGTACCAGAGTTGAATTTATTTATTGTGGCTGCCCCTGCCCATTTAGGCAACGAAGCTCAATTAATGATTTATCAGATAAAATAAGCAAACAATGAAAAAGCGTTATTTGCGAGCATATTATTCCTTTTCTCTATTACAGATTGTACCCAACCTGCCACAAAAGCACCTTTATAATTATTAATCAACCAACATGGTAAAACTTCTTTGACTCAATTACCCAACACAATGAAGATTCCTTAGCACCGTATATCTCGAAGTTTTCTACTATATAATCGGGTGCCAACATCCGAGATACTGTCTCGAATAAAATGCCCGTTGACGGACGTGTTTTTCACTTTTGTCCCATAGACTTCTAAGATAACGCCTTTTCATAGCACCTCAAAAAAAGAAATAGCCAATAAGGTAAAAGTAATAAGACACAAAAATGGAGCCTTCACTAAAGGCATATGAGCTAAAGAAAGAATAAAGAGTTCGTTTTTCTCCCACTGATTACACAAATGACACAGATGACATGTTATTACAACAAATCTTCTGGAAAATTTGTGAGATCAGTGGGTTTTGATGAAATAGGAGGCGTGCTATTCGTCGGAGAAATTGACTAACATGCGGCGATACACATTGAATATGGCAGCTTTGGAGACAAATCCGACATATTTACCGTTGCCAATAACCGGAAGATTCCAGGCGCTTGTTCTTTCAAAGGTTTTCATCACCGAATCCATCGAATCCTCAACGGAAAGTAAAGCCGGAGGCGAAATCATCAGTTCGCGCATACGGAAACGTTGGTATAAATCGGCGCGGAACATGATGTTACGAACTTCATCCAGCGTAATGATACCTAAAAGTCGACCGTCAGAATCAACAACCGGAAATATATTACGACTCGATTTAGAAATAACATTCACTAAATCGCCCAGCATATCGTCAGGATGCACGATGTCGAGATCTGTTTCGATGACGTGCTGCATTTTCATAAAACCCAACACGGCGCGATCCTTGTTGTGGGTCATCAATTCACCTGTTTTAGCCAAACGCATGGCATAAATGCTGTGCGTTTCAAAAACATTCATCGTCAGATAGGCCACGGTCGATGTGATCATCAGCGTCATAAAAAGCTCATAACCACCTGTAACTTCAGCAATTAAAAAGATAGCTGTCAACGGGGCATACATGACACCCGACATGACCCCTGCCATTCCGGCAAAGGCAAAGTTCTTCAACGGGAGATCAAAGCCAAGAAAGAAATTCATGGCATACGCCAACACATAACCGGTGAGACCACCCACAAACAAACTGGGAGCAAAAAGACCGCCTACTCCACCGCCGCCATTGGTGGCAGCCGTTGCAATGACTTTGAACAAGACGATGCAAGTAAGATAAATGATCACCGCCAAGCCATCAGCACGAAAATTATAGAAAAGACTCCGATTAAACAATGCATCAGGAGTGCTACCTGACAATAAAGCACTGATGGTAGAATACCCTTCACCATAAAGAGGGGGAAAAAGGAAGATCAACGCGCTTAGGATGACACCGCCCACGAGCAATTTTTTCCGTGTAAGTTTCAATTTACCAAACATATCCTCCATCCGGTTGGTCATCCTGGTAAAATAGAGAGACACAAAGCCACAAACAATTCCTAAAACGATTAAAAAGGGAATACGCTCAACTGTAAAAGGGGCAAAATGAGAAAACTGAAACATGAACTGATCGCCCATAAGCAAATAGGTTAATGCAGAAGCCGTTACCGAAGAAATAAGCAACGGAATGACAGAAGCCATTGTCATGTCGAGCATCAACACTTCAAGTGTAAACAGTACACCGGCGATAGGCGCTCTGAAAATACCGCTGATGGCACCTGCCGCACCGCAACCAACCATCAACATCAACGTTTTTTGGCTCATCTTGAAATATTTGCCCAGATTGGAACCAATGGCCGACCCGGTAAGCACCATCGGTGCCTCTGCTCCAACCGATCCACCAAAACCAATCGTGATGGCACCGCCCACTAACGAACTCCACGTGTTATGCAGTTTGATGATGGCCTTTCGTTGAGAAATGGCATATAAAATACGGGTCACGCCATGACTAATATCGTCACGCACAACCCGTCGGACAAACCAACCAGACAAGGCAACACCTACAATAGGCAAAACGAGATACCAGTAATTGGCTTTATCGAGTGAAAAATGCTCGGTTAGCAAGGTTTCAATGAGGTGAATCGATGCTTTAAGCACATAGGCAGCAAGACCTGCAAGAATACCAACTACAAAGCTCAGTATCAACACAAAATGGCGTTCCTTAATATGTTCTTCGCGCCAATGAATCAATTGCAAATGTTGCTTGGTTCCTATTATAGCTTTAGGAAATTTAATAGGGAAAAGAGAGCTAAAATGTCTCATACTGCATTGAATATACTAAATCTCATTTTTCTTTAGTAACACGTTTTGGTAAGGATAAGGTATCTCAATTCCTTCTTGATCGAAACGTTCTTTAATAGCTTTCAGCAGGTCGCACTTCATCACGAAAGCATTACCATTATTACTTGCCCATGCCCATGCACGTAACGTGATGGAAGAATCGCCAAGAGCCATGACACGCACAATAACCTGGGGTTTCTCTTGCGCTTTTTCCTCCTCACTACGACGATCGATGAGAAAAGGATGTTTCATAGCTTCTTCCTGCATGCAAACCATCGCTCTATCGATGTTTACATTGTAGCCGATACCCACTTCGATAAATGCACATACCGCTTGATCGACAAACGTGGCATTCACAATGGTTGCCGAGTTGATGGTTGAGTTTGGTATAATGATACTTTTGTTTTCAGGATCACGCATCACCGTGTGACGCAACGTAATATCCTCGATGACACCACTATTTCCATCCGATAGGACAATCGAATCACCCACCCTGAACGGCTTAAACAGAATGATGAAGATACCGCTAATAATATTACCCACAGCTTGTTGCGCAGCAAAACCGATAGCAGCCGTCAGAATAGCAGCACCGGCCAACATAGCAGACCCGATCCTTCTCAGCTCTGGAATTTTATTGAATAGAAACAGCATTCCCAAAATCACCACGAAGAAATTGATGGTATTCTTCAAAAAGGTGTAATTGGTAGGATCCATCTTCATCTTTTGCGCTGCCCGATGAAAAGCACGCTTCAAAATATAAGACGAAAGTTTAACCAAGAGAAAAGTTCCGATAATAGCGCCCGCTATCCAGATAATTTCCTGCAAATAACCCATTGTCGGATGTTCCATTTTGATAATTGAAGAGCAATCACAAATGATATTCAGGGAAAAACAGGGTGCCTATTTTTCATTACATCAGGTAATACACGAATCATCATTTATGTTGTAAATTTGACGTTCAAAATTAGCATAAATAATGGAAACCCTTTCAATCTTGCAGAAATATTACGACACCTCGTCGATCATGTACAACATTTTAGTGGAGCACAGCCGTTCGGTGACACAAAAAGCAGTGGAGATAGCACGTTTACACCCAGAGTGGAACGCCGACATACCCTTCATAGAACAAGCCGGCATGATACACGACATCGGTATCTTTCTCACACACGCGCCAAGCATCGGTTGTTTTGGCGAACATCAGTACATCGAACATGGATACCTCGGTGCCGACTTGTTGAGAGCAGAAGGTTATCCGCGGCACGCTTTGGTTTGCGAACGTCACACCGGCGTTGGGCTTAGCGAAAGAGAGATTATCGAAAAGAACTTACCACTTCCCCATCGCGACTTTATTCCGATAAGCATTGAGGAACAGATTATATGCTTTGCCGATAAGTTTTTCTCCAAATCACACAATAACAAAGAGCTTTCTATTGATGAAGTCCGTTCATCTCTTTCAAAATTTGGCAACAACGTGTTGAATCGCTTCGATGAATGGGCTTTCACGTTTCTTGGCGCTAATATTGGTGAATTGATACGCAAAGCCAAAGCTGAGTAACTCCTTAAATTGCCACGGACGAGGTACAAATCCATGGGTAGCAAGCGAACTGTTATCAAACCGAGGATGCACCGAAAGGCGAACAGACAGAAAGCGGTTCAGAGTGACATTGGCAATTGTTTCCCAATCGAGATCCATCGTATGATAGTTGGTAAAATAGGATAAACGAGAGTTGATATTCACATCGCTGGTTATTTGTTTAGTGTATTCCAGGAGGATGGAACTACCAAACTCGTGCAACGTGTTGTTACCCGGCAGGATACCATATAACCCCAAATTGAAATTGGCAGTATCAGCCACATGAATATAGCGATACGAAAGAGGCGTGATTAAAGCCGAAAATTCATTCTTATATTTATAGTTCATACCAACACCCAAATCAACACGATAAGGAGAGAAAAGCCCATTCATACGCGTATGCGAGTTAAGGCCTGAAAAAGAAGTCAGCGAATAGGTTGTAAATTCACCTGACAAACTGTAATACCAATTCTTCACAGCCTTTACACCTAATTTACTGGACAACCGAATTAGGTTGTCTGTCACCGCATAGCCTCTTACCGTATCGGAAACCTCACTTTGAAGGCCCATGTGATAGGTGAAATTATTATCGAACTGAATACCTTTCTGGTCATCGTAATTAGCATTTGCATTTAGAATGAACAGAGAAGCCAAATTGCTTTGTCCACCTTGGTACCAATTCGATGAGGTGAGATTTTGGGATAATTGTTCCAACACATTTCCGCTGGTCATCCAAGGGGACTTTACTAATTTAGCAACCTTCATCTTATCCGGAAAATAAAGCTCGTATTTGCGCCGAAGTTCTAATTCATGGCGCTTAGGTGATGAGATATGATGATTCACAAATTGTTCCGGATTTGGCAAAGACGACATATCGTACTTGAAATATCCAAAATTTACCAACATAAGCTGCGTTTTCTCCCGATTGCGCAGGCTATCGGTATATAGTGCCGCATAAAATGCAGGGTGGAAATAATCAGCAGCCGGGCGACCAAAAGAGAGGTAATCCTTATCCATTTGGGCTACCACAGGAGCAGGTTTGGGATGAAAGTGAATGTGAAGGCCGGTAAACACCAAGGGCATAAACAAGGGATTTGCCGCATAAAAAGAGTGATCGGGCAACAGCGCATAATTAATGTCATTAACGGTATCAAGCGATGGTTGTTGATTCTTTTGTAATAAATTAATCGCTAAGGAATCCACATTCAAATTCAATTGGTTTGCTAATGACTGATGGTTAAGGACAATGGTATCTTGTTGTCCAAAACAAAACCACGCAAAGCCCGTAAAAAGAAGAGTAATCAACTGTTTTTTCATATGAAAATTATTACGGGGTAATCCCCTATTAAACTGTGTTTTAATATCGTTTTAAGAAATTGAAAGCAAAAAGAATTCACATCCTCTCATATCGAAAGAATGGATTGGGCAATAACAAGGCTTTATTTATATACAGCTAAGGAAATTAAATTTTCATACGCGGGCTTGGTTCACAGTCTTTGCCTCT
>DAHXOX010000208.1 GCA_027364655.1 Paludibacter sp.
TAACCTGCTGACATATCACAACTAATACTTTTGATTTTCGTCAAGTCATTCTCAAACAATGAAAGAGCCTGAGATACCTCTGCACTTTGACAACTTTCTATCATCATGGCTATTTCACCTGTTTCTCCATTGCTGAAAATACTAAACCCTTCATGTCCGATTGCCTTGTCGTCTATGCTCATCTTTGGTCCTATATTTTCAGGCTTGAATACGTACAAAGGCTTGCCGTTGGTAATTTCTCCCGTCTGAACATCTATATTCTCCAAATGCGTTGGATGCCAGACATTGTTTTCTATATCAGACTTATAATCACTTAAGTGATTGCGATACCAATGGTAAAGCGTCTTTGGTTTAAGACTGAAAATGCGAGATACCGTTGATATGTTTACCGGTTCTTCTTCAATCTTATTCCTTTAAAAAAAGCCCTAACTCGGGAACCATTTTTACACCTTTTAAAGTTAAATCATAACTATTACTATAATGCTTATCTTCTCCAGAAAGCTTGTAGCGACGACGATAAACCTTCAGGTATATCGGCTTGCATACAAAACTATGACTCAAGGTCTCAATTGGATTGCAATAACCATCGAAAATAACTTCAGGGCTGTCTTTTAGCTCAAGTGGTATCAAGTCTTCTTTCTCCCGTAATTCAATTACCCAACAGGTCGGATACTCATTGGCTCCATAAATATCAAAGTGTTCCAGAATATAATCTGGAACTAACATCCGAGATACTGTCTCGAATAAGGTGTCCGTTGACGGACGTGATTTTCTCTTTTGTCCCATAGACCCCAAAGATATAAAAAAATTTCATAGCACCTCAAAAAAAGAAATAACCATATTGTGCAATTTCATTTCTTGCATGTACATTTGCATAACATGAATATGCAAATTTGGTTTTTGTTTGAATTTGGTTTTGATCCCTTTGTATATTGTTGATTGATTCTTTGTTGCTGCAATCTGTTTGTCTCTTATTCCTTACGACTTTATTTTATGTAATGCTCGGTTTTGTTGTTGTTTTATGTTTTCCGTGCTCGAACCCGACATAAGTGTGTCTTTGTGACTTAGATGAATATGTACCTTTTATAATACACAATGCTATGATTATCAAGAAAGTGTTTTTTGGATTGATGTTGGCTTTTTTTAGTCAAATCGTTTTCTCACAAAATCAACATATAGATATTGTGGTTGCAACGGATGGTAGCGGGCAATTTTCGTCTATTCAAGCAGCCATAAATTCTGTAAGAGATTATAAGGCAAATCGGACAGTTATTTTTATTAAAAATGGAATTTATCATGAAAAGATTGTTATTCCAACTTGGAAGACGAATATCACGTTAGTAGGAGAATCTGAAGACAGCGCCATCATTACTTTCGGGGATTATGCGTCACTAAATCACATGGGAACATTTAAAACATACACTTGCCTTGCACAAGGAGATGGGTTTCATGCAGAAAATCTGACTTTTCAAAATAGTGCAGGAGAAGTTGGCCAAGCTGTAGCATTGCATGTTGAGTCAGACTGTGCTGAGATTATTCATTGCAAGTTGTTGGGTAATCAGGACACCCTTTTCACTGGTAATCAGAATAGCAGGCAATTTTATAAAGGTTGTTATATAGAAGGTAGCACCGATTTTATCTTTGGGCCTGCTACAGCATGGTTTGAGGGATGCACGATTTTTAGTAAACGAGATTCGTATGTGACAGCAGCTTCAACTCCCGCCGATAAATTATATGGATACGTGTTAGATCATTGTACCCTTATTGCAAAAAAGTCTGTCTCAAAAGTTTTTTTAGGTAGGCCATGGCGTCCTTTTGCGTCTGTGATCTATATGAATTGTTATTTGGGAAGTCAAATAAGAGCCGAAGGTTGGGACAATTGGCGTAACGTGGAGAATGAAAAAACAGCTCGCTTTGCCGAGTATAAAAATAACGGTCCAGGTGCTGCAACAAAAGGGCGAGTAGTTTGGTGTCACCAGTTGACCAAAGCACAGGCTGATGGAGTTACTTTTCAGCATGTTTTTGTAGGAAGTAAACCTTGGATTCCTGAGAATCAATAATTTGGTGGTCAAACAAGAAATATGTTAAATCGGGCTTTATTTTAGTAAGTATTGATTATGAGAGTGGTATTTGTTTTTTATCTTTTAATTGTTTGCTTATTTTTTACTGTTCAAGGAGTGGGAGCATTTGTATATTATGCTTCTCCTACGGCAAATAGCACTGGAATAGGCACTGTTACTTCTCCTTATTTGTTTGCAACTGCTGTTAGTAAATTGGCTGCAGGCGACACGCTTTGGGTTCGTGGAGGTACATATAGTTCTTCGACACGTTATTCTATTACAAAGTCAGGGTCAGCAACTGATTTGATACATATTCTTGCGTACATGGGAGAACAGCCTCTTTTTGATTTTCGTGCACAAGCTTACAGTAGTAGTAATCAAGGATTTTCTGTTTCAGGCAGTTATTTGGAAATCAAAGGATTCACTATTCAAGCAGCCGGAGATAATGGTATGTATGTGACGGGAAGTTATGATGTGATTGAAAATTGTGTGTTTCGATGGAATTGTGATTCAGGTTTGCAATTGAAGACTGGCACAAATAATCTGGTGAAGAATTGTGATTCGTATGAGAATTTTGATTATGAATCGATGAATAGCGACGGATCTCCGAATTATGGTGGCAATGCAGACGGTTTTGCTGATAAACAATATACTAACATTTCAGGTGCAAACACGTTTGTAGGGTGTCGTGCATGGAGAAATGCTGATGACGGTTGGGATCATTATGCTAAAGTCGGCAACACAATTGATCAAAATTGTTGGTGTTATAATATGGGGCCTATTCAATTTGATATGACAAATAATCCCAGATATGCTACTGATGCTACTTATTTAAATAAATTCAAACAGCCTAACGGAACGATTATTGTCCCAAATTATGGGAATGGAAATGGGTTTAAGACTGGAGGAAACTACACAGCCAATAACATTACATTGACCAATTGTCTTTCGGCAAATAATAAGGTCAAAGGATTTGATCAAAATAACAATAATGGAATGATTACCATTTATAACTGTACTTCATATGGTAATAACCCTAATTACGGCTTCACAAACAGTAGTTACGGGACATTACTTGTAAAAAACAGTATTTCGCTTGACGGACTGAGTTCCGATCGCTTTAATTGTAAATCAACCACAACGGCTTATAATACATGGAACAGTGGTTTTTCGTGTTCGGCCAACGATTTTCAAAGTGAAGATGCTACTCAAATGATTTCGTCACGAAAACAAGATGGTTCACTACCTGAAATTTCATTCATGCATTTAACTGGCAGTAGTAAATTGATTGATGTTGGCACCGATGTTGGATTACCCTATTTGGGAAGTGCTTCTGACTTAGGCTCTTTTGAATATAGTAAGGCAACTCCTGTAAATAATCTTTCTGTGAATAAAGCATTTAAAGTATTTCCAAATCCAGTAATTGATAAGATAATGCTTGAGTTTGAAGGAGATGCTATTGAAAATTTGCATATTATGTTATTTGATGTTACTGGCACCCCTGTAAAAACGTTTATTGTGGCTGCTGTGCCTGGTCATAATAGTTTCTCCTTTGATTGCAGTGATCTTCTACACGGAAATTATTTCTGTAAAATCAATGGGATCAAAGTGAATGGATTTGTTAAATTGATTAAATGATTTTTGCCATGAAAAGACATTTGTTATTATTTTCAGTTTTATTGTGCAGTAGTTTAATGGGTTCTGCTAAGCAATTTCATAATGAATATCTTACACTTGCAACCAAAGTTGCCCATTCTGACATGAAACGAAACCCTGAGGCGTGGATGATTGATTTTAATCGAATTCCAAAATGGGATTATTGCCAAGGGCTTATGGCATCAGCTTTGTTAAAGTTATATGCTCAAACTCATGACACATCTTTCTATAACTATGTGAGTCATTTCGCTGATTTTATGATTGATTCTTCTGGTCATGTGCGAACGTACAATCCTAACGAATTTAGCTTAGATCGTGTCAATGGAGGAAAATTTCTTTTTGTTCTATATTGCAAAACGCATGATGAAAAATATCTCAAGGCTGTTCAAACCTTTCGTAATCAATTGCTTCATCAGCCCCAAACGACGGATGGTGGTTTCTGGCACAAAGCTATTTATCCTCATCAAATGTGGTTAGACGGAGCGTACATGGCATCTCCCTTTTTGGCCGAATATGGAAGTGAAATGGACGATACTACCGCAATAGCGGCTGCTGTGCACCAATTGTTACTGATGGCAAAGCACACGTATGATCCCAAAACAGGACTCTATTATCACGCATGGGATGAAAGTCATTCGCAGCGATGGGCTAACAAAATAACAGGGCAGTCCCCTAATTTTTGGAGCAGAAGCATGGGGTGGTATATGATGGCTTTGGTCGATGTGCTCGATTATGTACCTGCCAATAATCCTCAAAGAGGAAAGCTTATCTCTATTTTTTCTCATTTAGCAAAGACGTTACTCAAGTATCAAGACCCGAAAAGTGGGCTTTGGTATCAAGTCACCGATAGCATTCATTCTAAAGGGAATTATTTGGAGAGTTCTTCAACAGCTATGTTTATGTACGCAATGACAAAAGGAGTCAATAAAGGCTACTTAGATAAATACTATTTGACTGTTTCTCGCTCAACCTTTACCCGTTTTCTTCACAGTTCAGTTATTGTCGATCCTCATGAGGATTACTCTATTACCCGAGCTTGTGCTGTTGCAGGCTTAGGTGGAAAAGATTATCGTGATGGGTCTTACTCCTATTATATCCATGAACCTCAGCGTACTAATGATCCAAAAGTTATAGGACCATTTCTAATGTGGTGTTGTCAATTGGCAAAAGTTGCGCATTAGATATGTTTGTGATTATTTAAGTGGCAAATGTTGAAAAATACTTTTGTATTGCTGGTTTAATTCCAAATTATCATTATATTTGTCGCGTTTGCGTGCTCGAACACGATTTGCAAAAAATGCCCATCAGCATTGAGTTATCCGATTGTTTTATATTTAATGTGTGGGTATGAATGTGTGAATCGGATAGCCAAATCAAACAAAGACTGAATCCGATTGATTTCTTTGAAGAGACAAATAGCCCTAAAAGCTACGTTTATAGTTTGTAGTATTAATTTCTTATTTAATTTATTATGAAGACAGACAGATTGAGAACTCTCACTCGTATGTTGAGTGTGTTGGTTTTAATGATGTGGGTTAGTGTGTCGTGGGGCCAGACACGGCCAATAAGTGGCACAGTAACAGACACAAAAGGAGAAGCGGTGATTGGCGCCAGTGTTGTGGTTAAAGGGACTACCATTGGTACAGCTACAGATGTAAAAGGTCATTTTACCCTAAATGTTCCTGTTTCAGCGAAAACGTTGTCGATTTCTTTTATCGGGATGACTTCTAAAGATGTTCTTATTTCAGGCAGTCATCTGAATGTCACTTTACAAGATAATTCAGTTTCGTTGAATGAAGTGGTCGCCATTGGTTATGGTTCTGTAAAAAAGAGTGATTTAACAGGAGCTGTGTCCAGTGTGAATGCGAGTACCGTGGCCGATGCCGGAAGAACGTCTGTGCTGAGTACTTTGCAAGGGGCTGTTCCCGGTGTGCAAATCCAACAAACATCATCACAAGTTGGATCAAATTTCAATGTCATTATACGAGGACAAAACTCGATCTCAGGAAGTACTTCACCCTTATATGTAGTTGATGGTGTTGTTACGTCAAATATTGATTTTTTGAATCCACAAGATATTCAAAAAATTGATATTTTGAAAGATGCCTCCTCGACGGCAATATATGGGTCGCGGGGTGCAGATGGCGTGGTTATTATTCAAACCAAATCGGGAGAGAATTTAAGCAAATCTTCTAAAGTAAATATTTCTTATGACGGTTATTATGGTGTTATTCAAAAAGCTCGTATGCCTCAATTTATGGATTCGCAGGAGTGGATGCAGTATCGTACCGTTACGTATCAAACCGCAAAACCAGACGTAAACAATGATGGTGGTTTAACCATCACAAAAACAGCATTAAACGGCGTTTGGGGAGGCTCTCAAACCCTCAATGCTGCCGGCCAACCTCTTTACGCTGATGGCACTTTCAGTGGCAGTCAATTTTTGTTGAATCGTTATTTGAATGACGAATCTACCAATTGGGCGAATTTAGTGACTCACAACGGACAACAACAAAACCATTATATTGGTATTTCGGGGAATTCAAAAAACGTTTCTTATGTTGTTGGCTTAGGTTATCAGAATCAGGGAAGTATTTTTGTTAACGACGACTATACACAATACAATTTGAACGGAAGTTTTAATGCCGAACTTAATAAACAGTGGACAGTCGGTTTCAATATCCACACTGCTTATTCTGATTTGCAAACCGGTAGTAATAATTCTATGGTCGATGCATTTCGCATGAGTCCCATCGTTGTTCCTTTTACCAATGGCAATCTTCCAGCTACCAACGCCATGATTGGTAATATCATCGTAGTGCCAGGAAAAACCACTGAAAGCGTTAAAGATGCCAATGGTAATTATATTTATGCCAATTCTGTTGGCGGTAGCGGCTTTACCTCATCGGTAAACCCTTTAATTGACCTGACAAGTACTTCGAACGATAATCGCCAAATCAACGCATTGGGAAATGTGTATTTGCAATATAGCCCGATCACGAACTTAACATTAAAAACCACTTTTTCGCCCAGCTTAATTACCTATAGAGCGGGTTTTTATGAAAGTAGTTTAGCCGATGCCAATTATAACAAACCGGTTATTGCGAATGTGGAGAATAACCAGGCTATTACCTATACGTGGGACAATCAGGTAAATTATAAATTTACGCTTAACAACGGGCATGCTTTAGATGTGATGGGTTTGTATAGTGTGTATGCCGGTAATACAGAAGATTATCTTGTGAATACCTCCGGCTATAGTTATGATTACAATTGGTATAATCTTGGTGCAGCAACCAGTACCGGCACAGGTGCAACGAAAGTTTCAAGTTATTATCAAGGATTTTCGATGTTGTCGGCTGCTGTACGCGCTAATTATTCTTATAAAAATAAGTACTTAGTAACAGCTACAATTCGTTCGGATGGTTCGTCGAAATTAGCAACAGGAAACCAATGGGCAACTTTCCCGTCGATTGCTCTTGGATGGAGAATCATGGAAGAGTCGTTTATGGCAAACACCAGAAATTGGTTGGCAAACTTGAAACTACGTGCAAGTTTGGGTTATACCGGTAATAACAATATTTCACCCTATCAAACACAAACATTAGCCAGTGTGCCAACCTATTATAATTTTGGTTCTACGGTTGCGCAAGGGGTTGCTACGGGTGCACCGGCAAGTACGGTTTTGACATGGGAAAAAACAAGAGAACTTGATTTTGGTGTTGATTATGGAGTTTGGGATAATAGAATTAATGGTACGGTTGATGTATATGATCGTCTCTCTTCCGGATTGTTGCAAAGCATCAATTTGCCGCTTGAATCAGGGGCAGGGAGTATGATAGAAAACTTGGGTGCCATAAGTAATCGTGGTGTAGAAGTTTCGTTGAATGCAGCTTTAATCAATACGAATGATTTTACATGGTCGGTGAATGCCAGCTTTGCCGCTAATAAAAATAAAATTACAAACCTATTTGGCAATACAACGCCTGGATATACCTATATTAATAGCAAATCTCAAAAATGGATTGTAGGACAGGACATTAATTCTATTTATGGGTATGTGTTTGATGGAATTTGGACTGCCGATGGTATCAAAGCGGCTATTGCAGCCAAAGATCCACGAGTTATCAATTCGAGTGGCGTTGTGATTGCTGCCGAAGGGCAAGCTAAGGTGAAGGATTTTAATGGCAATGGCATTGATCCGACAGACCGTCGCGTTCAAGGTCACTCTGATCCATCGTGGACAGGTGGCTTTGGAACCAATGCAACCTATAAGGGATTTGATTTTGCATTGAATCTTTACATTGCTCAAGGTATGACTGTCTTTTCCCCCTTCATGGAAGAGTTTACCGGCTTTAATGATCGAGGCAGAAATAAGTTGAATGTAAACTATTATGTTCCTGCAGGCACTTCGATTCTTGGTTCAGATGGATTATTTACAACGACGACTGTTTCACACAATAGTCAATCATATCCAATGCCAAATAATTACGGTGCTTACTGGCATACTTCCAAAGAAAAAGCTAATGATATGCCAGGTGCTTGGGTAAATGCTTCGTATGTGAAGGTTCGCAATATTACGTTGGGTTACACGATACCCAAGAGTGTGTTGAAAATTTTAGGGGTAAGTCAATTCAGAGTATATTGCAACGTACTGAATCCTTTTATTTTTACGAAATACAAAGGATTTGATCCTGAATGGGCAGGCGCTTCGATGAGCAAAGACAATGGGCCAAGTACCATTACTTATCAGTTGGGTGTCAATCTCAAGTTTTAATTGTTAATTTACTAATTATTATATGAATATGAGAACAATAGCAATAGCAATCGTGGGGATTTGTACGCTTTTCCTTGTCGGTTGTTCCAATTTTCTTACTGAGCAAAATAAATCGAATTCTACCGCCGATGCTTACTACAGTTCCGCTGCAGGCTATCAATCATTAATCAATGCTTGTTATTCTACTTTGCGTGATGTGTATGGTGGAAATACAAATGGTGTTATCAACGGCAATGTTGAAATGTTTTCAGCTGGAACCGACCTTTTTGAAGTGGGTCGTGGCAACTTGACCTCTACCAATAACGGATTGGGCAATTATTTGAATTTGACACCTGCCGATGGTGTTGTTGCCAATTTTTATACCACTGTTTATAAGTCTATTAAAAGATGTAACGATGCCATTCATTACAGCACCGGACAAAGTGCTACAAGCTTGGCGGAGGTACGTTTCCTAAGAGCTTTTTACTATTTTCAACTGGTTCAACAGTTTGGTGATGTGGCATTAGTAACGGATTATCTGAATAAACCGATTTCCGATTATCCACGTACACCGGCTAAAGATATCTATTCGTTTATAATCTCTGAAATGGAAAGTGTGTTACCGAATCTACCGGTCACTTCAAATCCTGGCAGAGTGAATCAGCGAGTTGTGAATCATTACTTAGCGTTAGTTTATTTGACACGTGGTTATGATACAACGTTAGGTGGATCTGCGTCAGACTTTACAAAAGCTATTTCGTATGCAACTGCTGCCATCAATAACCAAGGGTTAACACTTGATTATGAAAAAGGCGTATTCTGGCCGGGTCAGGACAATAATGCGGAAGTAATATTCTCAGTGCAATATAGTGCTGCTTCGTTAGCAACTACAACCAGCGGCAATGCTCAAGCATCTTATTTTGGGGCTTATTTGGGTGGTTCTGACGGACAAATTGGCGATGGAATGCCTTATGAAAACACGACCCTCGAACCGACTGCTCGTTTATACACCTTGTTAAGTCAAGATCCAAATGATAAACGCTTTGCCGCCACGTTTATGCAGCAAGTGAACGGAACAGGAACGCCAGCATCGAATAAGATCTCCTTTTATTCCTATTTCAAAACCACTCCAGCAATAACAAATGTCATGTATTATTATCCGAAACCCGGAGCAACACAAGCAGATGTAAATGCCTGGATTGCTGCTGATCCTTCAAATCGGACAAATGCAGTTGTTGTATGGCCGGGAACGGGTGGAATTACGTGGCAAAATTCGACTTTGGATAAATCGTTCCCATGTATTAAGAAATTCTCTGATCCAAGTTCGAGCGCTAATTTTAGCACAACCAGCAGCACCCGTAATATTTTCTTAGCTCGTTTGGCAGAAACTTATCTGATCCGAGCAGAAGCTGAAATCAATGCAAACGATCCGACAGATGCTGCCAAGGATATCAATGTGGTTCGTGCCCGTGCCGGAGCAGCTCCTATTACTGCATCGCAGGCAACCATTGATTATGTGTTGGATGAGCGTGCTCGCGAATTGGCAGGGGAATATCACCGTTGGGAGGATTTAAAACGTACCGGTAGATTGACTACCTATGTGCCTCTGTATAACCCGGATGTGACCAGTGCTTCGTATATGAAAGGCAACGATGGTAACTATAAGATTCTTCGTCCTATTCCTCAAAGCGCTATTGCTTTGAATGGAGTGACTGTTACTCAAAACCCCGGCTATTAAAAATCAGAAAGTGTAGTTTTAATCATCTTCATTCATTTCCATTGATAGCGTTAGACGCTGTGGGTGGAAATGAATGTTGTTTTTCTGTGTATGCGTAGTAGCAATTTTGGAAATTGTATCATGTTGTTGTACTAAGAAAATTATTCACTCTGTTTTATTCACTATTTAAAAATAAATTATTTATGAAACGTCATTCCTTCTTCTTTCTGTTGGTTTTTTTTCTCATCCCGTTGCATGGTGTGTTGGCCTCACCTTGGGATGACATGACGCAGTTGGCCAACAGCATTAAACGAACATCTTTTCCTAGTAAGACATTTAATATTGTAAAGTTTGGGGCGCGGGAAAACAATTCAAGCATTAAAAACACAAAAGCGATCAACGCAGCCATTATGGCTTGTAATAAAAAAGGTGGTGGCATCGTTTTGGTT
>DAHXOX010000210.1 GCA_027364655.1 Paludibacter sp.
GCCATGATGCCTCACTTAGAACGAGCTATTTTCCCGTGGCAATGGGCATATTACCCGGCAGAACGACGTGCCAACGATGAAGTAACACCCTGGATCGAAGCCTTTGTCAATGCTCGTAAATGGCTGGAAAATAACAAATAATCACTTAAAAAGATCGAGTAGGTGGAAATTTACTCTCCCGCCACTGTACATACTTTCGCACACAATCGAAGAACGTTTTCAACCTGTTTTGCAATTTTATAAAACTCTTATCCCGATTCTGAGATACATAGTCCAATATTGAATCTTATGCTTTCGGGATCAAAAAAAAATGGGATGGAAACAACCCAAAAGCTCCATAGGAGCGATATAATGGATGATAATTTTTGACTTTGCAAACAATCTTCTTGTTTTTTTGCTCCATGCTGCCTAATAATTAGAAGCAACTTTAGTTGATACGGCACGTACGATTGGAACTACGATACGTACCATAGAAATAAAAATCAGAACATACAAAGTAGCTGCCAAATCTTATGATACAATATATCAATCAATAAGCTATAAAAGGCAACTCAACAATGAGATTTTTTTGTTTCACCTAATCTTCAATTCGATATTGCAAGACAACAAACCCATCAAAAAAGGGAAGAGACCTAAGCCTCTTCCCTTTCAAAAAGCAATGAATTTCAATTAAAGGCCGCCTTCATCTTTTCCACTCGGGTAAGCAGGAAGTGCAGCAGGAGGTTTGGGCAAATTCATAGGATGTTCCTTTATTTGCTTCATGATATAATCGATGCCGGCATCGAGTTGTTGATCCTTTCCGGCAACGACATCGCCAGGCAGATCATCTACTTCGATATCGGGCGAAACGCCATGATTTTCAATAACCCATTTCGAGTCTAACCCGTAAATACTATTCTCGGAAACAATTAAATCGCCACCGTCTAATAATTTCCAATCATCATTATATCCACGTACGCCACCCCAAGTACGCGTGCCGATAAGTGGTCCCAGTCCGTATTTGCGGAAATAGAACGGGAACATATCACCATCGGAAGCCGAATAATGGTTCATCAGTGTAACCTTGTACCCATTCAAAACCTGTTCGGGATAACGCATTTCAGCATGAACTCTGTTGGTGCTCATGCCAATTAAAATACGGCGAAGCCTTTCCAGAACAATTTGATCAATAAAACCACCACCATTAAAGCGGTCGTCGATGATCAACCCTTCTTTGCTGATTTGAGGATAAAACTGCTGAACGAACTGATTCATGCCTAAGGCTTCCATATCGGACAGATAAATATAACCGATCTTTCCGCCTGATTTTTTATTGACATAATCGCGGTTGTGGGTAATCCAGTCATTCAGCCTCAACAACAATGAGTTGGCAATAGGCTTCACGGTAACGGTATGTTCCCCTTTTCCATCGGGAGTGTCAGCCAATGTTAGCGTGGTTTGTTCACCTACCGTGTTGACAAACAGACTGTAAGGGTTGGTAGGCGCTTTAAGCTGATGCCCGTTAACAGCAAGAAGATAATCACCGTTTTTAGCATCAACGCCAGGTTGCATCAGAGGCGATTCATATCCCGTGCGCGAATTATCGCCAGTATATATCTTCTTGAAATAGTAACGTCCGCTCGATTGATCCAATCCATAATCAACACCCAATGCTCCGGTAGGATTTGCCTTAACAAGATTATTATCATCGCCACCCCAAACATAGCAGTGCGAATTATTCAACTCTCCGATCATTTCGCCAATAAGATAGTTCAGGTCTTCGCGGCAACCCAAAAGAGGCAGAAGTTTTGCGTAACTATCACCAACTTCTTTCCAGTTGACACCGTTCATTTCGGTGCTGTAGAAGAAATCACGGTAGAGTCGCCATGTCTGATGAAACATTTCATCCCATTCTTCATGCGGATAAATCAGGCTCTTCATGTCAGCCGTAATGACAGCTTTTGTCTCTACGCTATCGCCACTTTTTGTTGCTGACAATGTAAGCAGGAAGAAATTCTTTTTTTGAGAATAGAGAATGGCGCTCCCGTCGGCGCTTAATACAAAACCATCCGCATCGGAACGAACCAAAGCATTGCCTTTTTTCTTCTTCAAATCAAAGACCATGATGGATGATTGTCCGCTTCCCTTTAGCGGCCCGTCAATAGTGATTAACGGACTGGTTTGATAATAAACCTTGTCACCGCTTACCTGAATATTCTCATAATCGCCCGAAGGTATAGGCAAGGAAACAATTCTATCCATGATCCCGTTGAAGTCGATTTTGATCGGAGCTATATTGCCGGGTTTCCATGTAGTCGCAGTGTCCGCTTTTTTATCGCTCGCGTCAAAAACACCCTCATCGGAAGTCAGAGCAAAAGGTGATTTCTCATTCTTCTGCAACGTCACTAAGTAGATACCATCCATCTTCTCGGGAGCAATATTCGATTCAATTTCGCTAAAAGTAGGATTTTCATGTCGGGCCGAAACAAAGAAAAGATATTTCCCATCAGGGCTAAATACAGGATCTGTATCCCCAAACATTCCGTTGCTTACTTTGGTGGTTTTGTTCTCACCAAGATTATAAAAATAAATTTGGGGCAGTCCGCTTGCATTCGTTTTGGTATAAGCAATCCATTTTCCGTCAGGCGACCAGTTGTAGGCCGTAATCGGATTTACGCTATCCTGATCAATCCTGACCGGCTTTTTACCATTGACAGTCGTGTACCAAAGCACATGGTTGTTGTCTGAGAAAGCAAGCATGTCGCTGTTTGGCGACCATTGAGGATTGTAGAAATAACCCTTGGGGAAATCCGTTACCAGGTTTTGCTCTCCAGACCCATCCGAAGGACGCATGGCCAATTCGTTTTCTCCGCTTTCATCAGTCTGATAGGCAATCCATTTCCCGTCAGGCGACCAAATCGGATATTGCTCCTGAGCATTTGATGTTTGTGTAATATTACGTGTTGGCCCATGTTTGGCAGGCACGGTGAAAATATCGCCACGAGCATTGAAAAGTGCACGTTTCCCATTAGGGGAAAGGTCAAAACTTTGAATCACTTTGTTGACAGTTACCCAGCGGGGAAGCGTTTGACGCCCGTCATCAGGAACTTTGACGTCAATTTTGTGAAGTTGTTCCGACGGCAAATCCAGCACGTAAAGCGAACCTCCATTTTGAAATACGATGCCATTATTGCCCAAACTCGGCCAATCTATATCATAATCCTTAAAATGAGTCACTTCACGGAAAGTTTTGTTTGTCAAATCATAAGCCCAAATGTTCAACCGATGTGCATCGTCTCTGTCGGAAGCAAAATAGATCGTATTTTTATACCACATCGGGTAAGTATCGGTACCTTTCCATGTTGTGACACGCTGAATGTCATGCGACTTCAAATCATATATCCAAATATCCTGAGCCAATCCTCCTTCGTAACGTTTCCATGTACGGAAATTTCTGAAAATACGGTTGTAGGCAATTTTCGAT
Organism: Paludibacter sp.; assembly: GCA_027364655.1. Lineage (GTDB taxonomy): Bacteria > Bacteroidota > Bacteroidia > Bacteroidales > Paludibacteraceae > Microbacter. The sequence continues at coordinate 3,464 of DAHXOX010000210.1, forward strand.
CCATCAGGGCTGAATGAAAGAAGTCCTCCTTGTGGCATTGGGAGTTGTTCGGATAATCCACCCGCTTTGTTCACTTCAAACAATTGGCCAAACCATGAGTTCCACGTATTCATTCTTGAGAGAAAAACAATGTTTTGGCCGTCAGGAGTCCAATTCACAACCATGTTGTTAGGTCCCCAGCGCGTGGGCGCTTTATCGATCACATCAGAATGATACGTCAAGCGGGTTACAGCACCACCTGTAGCAGGGATTGTGTAAACATCAACATTCCCTTCGTATTGACCGGTAAAAGCAATGGTTTTACCATCGGGCGAAAACCTCGGCATCATATCATAGCCGGGATCGGTTGTCAAGCGCGATGCAACACCTCCATCTCGGTTGACGCTCCAAAGATTTCCCGCAGCTTCGAAAACAATGGTGTTGTCATAAAGTGTCGGGAACCGACAAAGCAGTGCTCCACTGCTTTCCGCATTATTACCACTTGCCATGATCGGATTCTCACTAAAGAGAAGTACCAGAAAAAGAGACAATAAACTGTACCAACGATTCATAATGTAAAGATTTAATGAAATAATTAGTCTTATGTAAAGAAGCTCTATTTAAAGTGGCCAAAGTTAACAACGCAACATAGCCATTAGATAAGCCGTAGGAATATTTAATGAATAATAACTCTTAATAATGAAGAAAATTCTTGAGAGTATGAATACATTACAGCTATTCTGCCAGAATCGTGCTATTTGATGCCATAATTGGATATTTACATTTGAAGGAACAGCTACCTCATACAACTGAAAAATCCCTGCAAGAAAGCAATAACGCTTTTGCAGGGATCTCTTTAATTTGCTAAAGCAAGACAAATTTAGCAAGAATCAACCATTATACTGTGTAAATCAATCACCACAAACACCATCCATGAATCAACATCAGCTTGGCACTCATACTGATTAGCAGGAAGAAACCGGCAAGCCATATCAAAAAGGCCACCCATTTGGCAGTTGTTGATAGATGGGTATCGCCCGAAACCATTTTGATGGCTGCATAAAAGAGCATATAAACCGGAACGCCGATAAACATCAATAAGGAAAATAACAACAGACTTAAATTGCCGCCTGACGACCAGACGAGCACATTCTGCAACTGATCGGGCGTATTGATAACTAACCACGAAGGAGCGGCAATGGCAACAATCAGAACAATAAACAACGCGATAACAATGACAGCGCCGGCAAAACCCACCACTCCGGCAATAACGGCAAATATGCCCTTAAAAATTGCTTGTAAAATTCTGCCTATGCTGTTTGTAACATCATGTACTTCGGAGGAATGTGCATAAGTGTGCACATTCTCTTTTACCCGTTGTGCTTCAGACTTTATTTGTTCTTTTTTTTTATCCATCGACTCGGGACTGACGTAGTCTTGAAAACGCTCTTTAATCTTGTTAGCTTCGGCTTTCAGATTTTCCACAGTCACATCGATTCCTTGCATTTCAAGACGTTGAGCCGTGGTTTCCGCTTTGGGAATAACCAACCAAAGCACCAAATAAATTGGAATGATGGTGCCAACTCCCAACAAAACCATGATCACAAAGATGATGCGCAGCCACACTACATCAATGTTCAAATAAACGGCAAGACCGCTAAGGATTCCTGCCAACAACGCTTTTTCAGGATCGCGGTAAAGGCGGCGTGCTGTTTTATGTGATGATGTTTGTTGCTTTTCAGAGGAAGAAGAAGCTTCATCTTGCGCTTCGTTTCCATAATCGGAAGGACGACCCATTATCTGCATGATTTCGTCCACCATTTCGATAGTAACCACTTGGCCAACACGATGAATGCGTTCGGTAAACAATTCAGCGATGCGGGCTTCGATATCGTTCATGATCTCCTTTTGCTCCGACTCATTGCTTAAATGTTTTGCCACTGCCTCCAAATAGTCGTTTAGCACTTCGTATGCATCTTCATCAATCTGAAAAATGCTACCGTTGAGGTTGATTGAGACTGTCTTTTTCATCTGTTTGAAATTTGATTTTTTTGGTCAGTAGAAACTCGTCCCAAATAGCTGAACTTGTTTCATATATTGTTTGTTACGTTCATAGATTATTTCCGATTCTCATTCAATAGTACTATCATTCGCGGTTTTCAACGCATTAATGGTCGCACTTAACTCATCCCACGAATTTTCTAACTCGTTTAGAAAGGTTCGTCCGGTATCGGTCAATGAATAATATTTTCGCGGCGGCCCTTGTGTGGACTCTTCCCATTGATAGGTCAACAACTCACTATTTTTCAAGCGTGTCAACAATGGATAAAGAGTGCCTTCCACCACAATTATATGGGCTTGTTTCAACGTCGAAATAATGTCAGGGGCATACGACGGCTTTTTATTTAGAATCAATAAAATACAATATTCTAAAATACCTTTCCGCATTTGCGACTTGACATTATCGACTTGCATCTCTTTTGGGTTCGGCTTCGTTTGTACCATAATCATCTTTCCTTCAGTTCAGCGTTCAATTGATGGGACAAAGATAAGCACAAATACAATACTATGTTATACAAACTACTATATTTAATTTTATTTATGATATTTGTTGCCACAAATAAAAAGGGTTCGATAGTCACACAACATGATAACCCCAAAGGCAAAAACTTGAAGTTATGGGAAGATTAGAAGTTAAAGAAGTTAAGCCTGCGCTATTCATCATTAGATTACTTCAACAAGTTATCTAAGAGAATCATTTCTTTAGAAGTAAAAAAAAAGGAAGTCAACCTCAATCACACAATGGCAAAAAGTCTAAAAATAGAAGACGGTAATTGAAACTACATTAAAAGAGAGAAAATAGATCGGTTTAGAGTTTCATAATTCCAATTTTGTGAATAAATTTGCAGCTTAAATGAATAATAATTCACTATGGCAAAGAAAGAACGTCTTGACAAGATCAAGGAAATCATCGTTTCGTTTAGCATCAGTAGCCAGGAAGAGCTTTTGAATGTATTGCAATCCAACGGATTCACACTCACTCAGGCTACTTTGTCACGCGATTTGAAGCAACTGAAGGTGTCGAAAGTGCCTACAGCCAATGGTTACCGATATTCATTATCGAGCAAGGTAGTGGATTACGGACGAATTAAAGCAGTGCCAAGCAACGATCTGCAGGCACAAGGCGGCATACTGTCGGTTGCATTTACCGGATCATTAGCCATTATAAAAACGCATCCAGGCTATGCAAGCGCATTAGCGTGGAGCATTGATAATTACACAGATGAGCGTATTTTAGGAACCATTGCCGGCGATGACACCATTTTTATCGCCATCAATGACAAAAACAACCGAAAGGAAATTATGAGTTTATTATCAGAGATATTTCCCGAACTTCAAATTGAGAAGTAACAAACAGCTCAAAATAAAAACTTTAAGCAACGAGAATAAACCAACTACACCTACTAAAATAAACAAATTCATATCATGTCGGAAATTACGAATATTGACATAATGGTTGCCAACGAAGAGCACCTGAAATATATAGATATTATCTTGGAAACCATTAGTGTAGCAGCAGCAAAACGAGGTACAGGTATTGCAAAACGTTCACCGGAATACATAAAAAACAAAATGTTGGAGGGGAAAGCAATCATTGCCTTAAACGGTGACGAATTTGCCGGTTTTTGTTACATTGAAAGTTGGAGTGACAAACAATTTGTAGCCAATTCGGGGTTAATCGTTGTCGAAAAATTCAGAGGGCATGGGTTGGCAAAAGCGATCAAAAAGAAATCGTTCGATATTTCACGCGAATTATACCCAAATGCCAAATTGTTTGGGCTTACCACAGGATTAGCCGTGATGAAAATAAACTCTGAGCTGGGTTATCGCCCTGTCACTTTTTCGGAACTAACACAAGACAAAGATTTTTGGAAAGGTTGCGAAGCATGTGTTAACTTCGATATTTTAACCCGTAACAGCAACAAGATGTGTCTTTGTACAGGCATGTTATACGATCCAACGGAACATGTTTCAGCGGTAAAAAAACAAACGGCATGGAAAAAAGTCTTTGCACAACTTATTCCGAATCCAATGAAAAATCAAGTCAAAAAGTTAGTGCCTAAAAAGGAAGCAACCTCAAAAAGTCATTGATAAATAAACAAGTATGTTCTTGATTTCTTATCGAAAAATTATTTTGATAGAATATTCATAAGGAAGCAATCAGTCAGAAGAAACAGTTTTCGGTCAACAGAATTGTGTCCATCTAACTTTTTGTGAAAATCAAATTATAATCAGATGAAGAAGAAAGTAGTTTTAGCTTTTAGCGGAGGTTTAGACACCTCCTTTTGCGCCAACTATTTGGCAAATGAAAAAGGGTACGATGTTTACTCCGCCATTGCCAATACCGGAGGATTCAGTGAAAGCGAGTTAATCGCAGTAGAAAAAAGAGCGTATCAATTAGGAGTTTCTCATCACGTCACGCTCGATGTGACACAGGACTATTATGAAAAGAGCATCAAATACATGGTGTATGGCAATGTATTACGCAACGGCACCTACCCTATTTCCGTAAGCTCCGAGCGTATCTTTCAGGCCATTGCCATTATTGAATATGCCAAGAAAATTGGCGCTCATTATGTGGCACACGGAAGTACTGGTGCAGGAAATGATCAGGTTCGTTTCGACCTCACGTTTCAGGTGCTCGCTCCGAACATTGAAATCCTAACACCGACGCGCGACATGAGTTTAACCCGCGAACAAGAAATCAATTATTTACGTGAACATGGCGTTACGAACATTGATTTCTCCAAAATGGAATATTCCATCAACAAAGGACTCTGGGGTACCAGCATTGGCGGTAAAGAAACATTGAAATCGAACAAAACGCTGCCGGAAGAAGCATATCCAAGTCAGGTAACTAAACATAAAAAAGAGACACTGACCATTGACTTTGAAAAAGGGGAAATAACTGGCGTCAATGGAGAAATGTTTAACGATAAAATTGCTGCCATTCGCGCTGTCGAAGAGATTGGTTCTGCATTTGGTATTGGACGCGATATGCACATCGGCGATACCATCATCGGCATTAAAGGGAGAGTCGGGTTTGAGGCCGCAGGAGCATTGTTGATTATCAATGCACACAAAATGCTGGAAAAACATACGCTTACCAAATGGCAGCAATACTGGAAAGATCAAATCGGAACCTGGTATGGCATGTTTTTGCACGAAGCGCAATATCTTGAGCCGGTGATGCGCGACATGGAGGCCTTTTTAGCCAACACCCAACAACACGTCACGGGGCAAGTCACCATCGAGCTTCGTCCTTACAGTTACACGCTGGTTGGCGTTGAAAGTCCCTACGACTTGATGAATAGCAGCTTTGGCGAATATGGAGAAGTAAACCGTGCATGGACAGCCGACGATGTAAAAGGATTTACAACCATCTTGTCCAATCCGTTAAAGATTTATTACAGCCTCGACAAACTTAAATAAATCGCTATCCAACAGTCAGTTGTTTTCACAAGACATTGATTTAAATCTTATTACAATCGCCTTTACTGTAAAAGTGACGGCGATTTTTTAAAATGGGAGGCAGAGTTCAATTTGAATTGTCGAATAATAAATTGACAACAAGACCTATTGTTATTCTTGGTTTTAGCATAAATAACCATTGTTATCCACATAGAGTTTGGAAAAATTCTTGTATATTTGCCAAACAATCAAAGAGTTATAAATATCAAAAAACTATCTATTTTGCTTGTTATGTAAAAACATTCATTATGCTAACATAATTCAAAGGCACGTTGCGTGCATCATTCTATTTAATTCTATCTATCTGAAATCCAAAGAAAGAAAACGGGATGAAAGCAAGTTACCAAACAAGTTTATGTTTTTAGCAACCTATTTTGCATTTTCAGACGTTGGAAAATAAAAAAACGAGCATGTTCGTTGAACACCAAAACAAGGATGAAAACTCACATGCGAGCGCCATCCACCCACCTTTAAAACTATGATTCGGATGAAAGTTTTCTCTTTTGTGGCCACTTTGATGGTCGTTGTTTCGTTAACTTCGTGTTCAAAATCCACACTTAGCTCAACGAGTACCACGTCTGAATACAGCAAAAAAATCAATTTGATAGCTCCCGGCTCCATCAGCACTCAGTTTACGACTGAGAAAGACTCAGTAACCAATCTCACCGTTACCGGTATTATTGACGCGCGCGACATTCAATTTATGCGCGACAGCCTGCCGCATTTGGCAGTTGTTGATCTTTCCGGCGCTTCCATTCAATCGTATACCGGAAATCAAGGAACTCTTCAGGGAAGTGTGGTAACCTATCCGGCTAATGAAATGCCTTCTTCCTCTTTTTATAATCCGACCACTCAGTTAGGAAAAAAAACGTTGATAACCGCCATTTTGCCAACCAATCTTACCTCTGTCGGCGCCATGGCATTTGCCGATTGTATTGCAATGACAGGCAATTTTGTTTTACCATCAGGGATCACTAACATTGGAAATGGCGCTTTTGAGAACTGCGTCGATTTAACAAGCACGCTGACCCTGCCAGCCGGCGTCACTTCCATCGGCGATGAAGCCTTTCAACATTCGGGATTTACCGGCAACTTGACCATCCCAAACTCTGTGACACATATCGGAGATTATGCTTTTCAAAATTGTGCCAATTTCAATGGAACACTCACGTTGCCCAATGCGATTACTGCCATTGGCAATAATGTCTTTTTTGGATGCACGAGTCTGACCGGCGCTTTGACAATACCCAACTCCGTAACAACCATCGGAGCATACGCCTTTTCCAATTGCATGAGTTTAACAGGTACATTGACACTTAGCAGTGCGCTAACATCCATTGGAGAAGCAGCATTCATCAATTGTGCTCAGTTGTCAGGCAACCTTGATATTCCAAATACAGTAACATCACTTGGAACTTCTGCATTTCAAGGATGCCTCGGATTCAAAGGAACGTTGACTTTACCAAAAACCATTACCACCATAAGCGATCAGGCATTTTCAGGCGACAAATATCTAACCGGTAGTTTGACCATTCCAACCACCGTGACAACTATTGGAAAACAAGCTTTTCAAAAGTGTTCAGGTTTTACCGGAAATATCGCTATCCCGAATTCGGTAACCCTTATTGATGATAACGCGTTTAATAGCTGTACCGGGTTTAAGGGAACCTTATCGCTCCCCAATTCTATTAAGACAATTGGAAATTATGCTTTCAACGCTTGCACCGGACTAACAGGGAACATTGTCATCCCCAATTCTGTCACCGCTATTGGAAATTATGCTTTTAACGGATGTACCGGATTCAAAGGGACATTAACACTCTCAAATGCGGTTACAACCATTGGTTACTATGCGTTTAACGGATGTACCGGATTAACAGGAGGTCTCGTAATTCCCGATGCCACAAACACCATAGGAACCAACGCATTTTCAGGATGTACCGCCCTTACCGGCAGTTTAACTCTTGGAAACAATGTCACCACCATCAATCAGGCTGCATTCTACAACTGTACTGGACTCACCGGAAACCTTACGATTCCCAATTCTGTCACAACCTTAGGCCCTGAAGCATTTAGCTCTTGTACGGGATTCAAAGGGTCATTAACTATCGGCAACTCCATTAAACGATTAAGTAATTCTGCTTTTTATGGCTGCACAGGCTTGACTGGCAGCATTACAATTCCTAACTCCGTTACCTACGTCGGAAATTATGCTTTCCAGAATTGTACCGGCTTTACGGGAAATGTTTTATTGGGAAGCGCCGTTGACACCATTGGAATTGATGCCTTCGGAAGCTGTACGGGGTTGACAGGGACGTTGACCATTCCAAGCTCAGTCACCATCATTGAAGATTACGCCTTTAACGGGTGCACAAAACTAACGGGTGATTTGGTTTTCCCTAATTCAGTGTACTCCATCGGCGATTACTCTTTTCAAAATTGCACCGGATTGAATGGCAAATTAACAATCGGAAGTTCGGTCGTCGCCATTGGCAGCTATGCGTTTGCAGGTTGCAGCAAAATTCAAACACTCTATTCATTACGGGTAAAGCCACCCGTTTTAACCGGTACAAACGTATTTACAAACATTCCAACCACGGATAAGTTGTACGTGCCTGTCGGATCGGGAAACATATACAAAGGGACCTCTCAATGGAGTGTTTTTGAGGTTATTGAACAATAGAAAAATAAAACCGAAATAAGTTTCTCATAAAGCTCTTTCCATTGCAGGGAAGAGCTTTTTTTATCGCACAAAAACCCATTCATTTGGAGAAGACAGGTCGGTTGAGAAGACGTACCCTTGCTCCATAAAGGCTTTTAGGTGTTCGTGATCTTTCAGCTGATTTTCGATAATGAATCGAGTCATTATCCCTCGGGCTTCTTTGGCATAAAGGCTATTGATGAATAATTTCCCTTGCTTTTCTTGTTTAAAAATCGGCGTGATCACTTTAATAGAGTCGACAATTTTAGTTTCATCCACGATACGGAAATATTCTGCCGAAGCAAGATTGATGAGAATACCATCGTCAGC
>DAHXOX010000228.1 GCA_027364655.1 Paludibacter sp.
TCGGTAATGGTAACAGCAGGAACTTTCCATGTTGCTTTAACCAATTGATTACTCTCGATTTGTGGTGGTAAAAGTTGCAGAAGGGTTTGAACACCATAGAAAAGACCCGTTTCGGTGGCTGCCTTAATGGTGACATGATGAACATTGACTGTCAATTGATAGCCTTCGGGAGCATGAACAGATGATGTGTCAATGGAAAGAATAATAGTAGCCTTCTCATCGTTTGTGACAGGGTGCAAATAAATGCCTGCAGCATGTTCTAATTTGCTTTTCAACAAGGCTTCAGCTCCGCTGTGAAGTGGTGCAACAATAGTCATCCCTTGCTTAAATACGAATGAGCCTTGCCCTTCTATCAAAGAATTTGGTTTGGGAACTACATTGATAATAGCCGAAACTTTCAATGAAAACAACAATAACAATAATAATCCAAAGCGACATTTCATGGCAAAGGTATTTTTCATGATTAACTAATTAGATAATAAATACATATAAGAATTACATATAGTGTATGCTATTTTTTGCTTAAATCTTGAAAATAAAGGAATATCGATCCATTGAAAATAGGCCAACCTCACCTATCAATTTTGTATAAAAGTTCAACATTCTTCGTCGCAAGAATTGTTGATGTCAAATGGTCAATTATTAAACAGATGCTGTCTTTTATTTTCATGCTAAATTGGTGATTCTTCCTGAAAATCGACATCACCAAATCCTTCTTCGTCTAATTCGTCTATGTCGAAATCTTCGTCACCATAAAACTGTTCATCCATCTCAGTGGTTGTTGTTTTTGGATCATCCAATTGAACTGTAGCAACTTGTTTAGGTGGTTCACCTTCAGATAATGTACAGGTAGCTTTATCGCTATATTGACGCGGAATCATTTCTTTCAACGTCATGTAAAAACAGCGATCAGAAAGCATATCAAAAACATAGATCAACTTCTGTTTTTCTTCTGTTACCAAGTCCTCTAATACGGTATTTTCCATCACCAGATTATCGTATTCCGAATCGGTTTCCATTTCAATGAGCGTGATTTCTTGTTGTTTTTCCCACTCATCATTACACAGAAAAAAAGAGGTGATCTGATCCTTTTCAAAGTGAACAGTTTCCAGAATGGCCTCATGGAGAGCCAAAAAGGTTGCGCTGGAATCAATCGTAATTTCACGAACAAAATTGTCCACTTCGTCTGATAGAATAAGAAATTTGTACAACATAACAGGTAATTAAATTTTGGCGTAAAGATACGGCTTTTTCTAATTGTCTCAACTATTGTAAGTAAATCTCCCGATTAGAATATAGAAATAACCTGCATGAGTCGCTGATATTCATTGTATAAATCAATATTTAATTCTGAAGCTCTAATCTACAAAACGGTTTATAGTGGACTTGAACCCCTAAGTTATATATCGCACAAACAGCGACAGCCTTCTTTAGAAAAAGACTATCGCTGAAATGGAGGGACAAAGAAATAAAAAAAAAGGGTTGAATATGCCTGGTTTATTCAAACTCTTGGATGGTGGTTTTAATAATGGCAATACAATCATACAATTGCTTTTCGGTGATGACTAACGGAGGAGCAAAACGTATGATGTTGGAATGCGTTGGTTTGGCAAGCAATCCGTTTTCAAGAAGCCTGACACAGATCTCCCATGCCAAATCCTTATGACCTCCGTCGTTGATTACCAATGCATTTAACAATCCTTTGCCACGAACAAAAGAGGCAATCTTTGATTCTTTGCATAATGACTCTATTTCGGCACGAAAGATTTCTCCTAAGCGCATCGCATTTCCGGCAAGGTTTTCATCACGCACTACTTCGAGCGCCGAAATAGCAACGGATGCCGCTATCGGGTTTCCACCAAAGGTAGACCCATGCTGACCAGGTTTAATTACCTCCATGATGTCATTGCGCGACAAAACGGCAGATACAGGATACACCCCACCCGACAACGCTTTCCCCAAAATCAGTATATCGGGCTTTACATCCTCGTAATCGCAAGCCAGCAATTTACCTGTGCGTGCAATGCCTGTTTGAACTTCGTCGGCAATAAACAGCACATTGTGTTTTTGACACAGGTCGAAGCATTTTTTCAAGTAGCCATCATCGGGAACATACGCTCCCGCTTCACCCTGAATCGGCTCTACCAGAAAACCTGCAATGTTTTTATGTTCAGTGAGTACCTTTTCCAGTGCATCGGCATCATTATAAGGAATCACAATAAACCCGGGTGTAAAAGGTCCGTAGTGATTGGATGCTTCGGGATCAACCGAAAAGGAAATAATGGTGGTAGTACGCCCGTGAAAATTATTTTCACACACAACGATCTGAGCGGAATTGTCAGGCAACCCTTTCTTTTCATAAGACCATTTACGGCAGAGTTTAATGGCCGTCTCCACCGCTTCAGCACCGGTATTCATAGGCAACACTTTGTCATAACCAAAGTAACGCGTTACAAACTCTTCGTATTTCCCCAACTGACTGTTATAAAAAGCACGCGAAGTCAGCGTCAGTTTTTGGGCTTGTTCAATAAGCGTACGAATGATTTTAGGATGACAATGGCCTTGATTCACCGCTGAATAGGATGAAAGAAAATCATAATACTTTTTCCCGTTCACATCCCAGACAAAGATGCCTTCTCCCTTTTCGAGCACTACAGGAAGCGGATGATAATTGTGCGCTCCGTACTTGTCTTCCAACTCCATCAAATTAGCGGAGGTAAGTTTTGAATTTTCCATAAAAATATAGTTAAGCATTTAAAGCCCACAATCGGACTGGAAGAATTAGTTGTGTATCAATCTATTTCTATTGGTAATTGATGCGAAGAACCTTTCAAAAGACTTCAGCCATCATACATCGCGCGCTGCCGCCCCCTACTCTTTCGATGGTTGGAATAGCTACAACAATGAAATCATTAT
>DAHXOX010000229.1 GCA_027364655.1 Paludibacter sp.
CGTTTTCAAGAAGCCTGACACAGATCTCCCATGCCAAATCCTTATGACCTCCGTCGTTGATTACCAATGCATTTAACAATCCTTTGCCACGAACAAAAGAGGCAATCTTTGATTCTTTGCATAATGACTGCATCTCGGCACGAAAGATTTCTCCCAAGCGCATCGCATTTCCGGCAAGGTTTTCATCACGTACTACTTCGAGTGCCGAAATAGCAACGGATGCCGCTATCGGGTTTCCACCAAAGGTAGACCCATGCTGTCCGGGTTTAATCACCTCCATGATGTCGTTGCGCGACAAAACAGCAGATACAGGATACACCCCACCCGACAATGCTTTCCCCAAAATCAGTATATCGGGCTTGACATCCTCGTAATCGCAAGCCAGCAATTTACCGGTGCGTGCAATGCCCGTTTGAACCTCATCGGCAATAAACAGCACATGGTGCTTTTGACACAGGTCGAAGCATTTCTTCAGGTAGCCATCGTCGGGAACATACGCTCCCGCTTCACCCTGAATCGGCTCTACCAGAAAACCTGCAATGTTTTTATGTTCAGTGAGTACCTTTTCCAGTGCATCGGCATCATTATAAGGAATCACCATAAACCCGGGTGTAAAAGGCCCGTAGTGATTAGAAGCTTCTGGATCAACCGAAAAGGAAATAATGGTGGTGGTACGTCCGTGAAAATTATTTTCACACACAACAATTTGAGCGGAATTGTCAGGCAACCCTTTCTTTTCATAAGCCCATTTACGGCAGAGTTTAATGGCCGTCTCCACCGCTTCGGCACCGGTATTCATGGGCAACACCTTATCATAACCAAAGTAACGCGTTACAAACTCTTCGTATTTTCCCAACTGACTGTTATAAAAGGCACGCGAAGTCAGTGTCAGCTTTTGGGCTTGGTCAATAAGCGTCTGAATGATTTTAGGATGACAATGACCTTGATTCACCGCTGAATAAGATGAAAGGAAATCATAATACTTTTTCCCGTTCACATCCCAGACATAGACGCCTTCTCCCTTTTCGAGCACAACAGGAAGCGGATGATAATTGTGCGCTCCGTACTTGTCTTCCAATTCCATCAAGTTAGCGGAGGTAAGTTTTGAATTTTCCATAAAAATATAGTTGAGCATTTAAAGCCCACAATCGGACTTGAAGAATTAGTTGTGTATCAATCTATTTCTATTGGTAATTGATGCGAAGAACCTTTCAAAAGACTTCAGCCATCATACATCGCGCGCTGCCGCCCCCTACTCTTTCGATGGTTGGAATAGCTACAACAATGAAATCATTAT
>DAHXOX010000240.1 GCA_027364655.1 Paludibacter sp.
CACTTGTTGATTTGCAAGAAGTGTTTTTCCTTCGTCAATATTGAAATTCAGTAGTTTGCCTGAAGCCTCGGAGGAAACAATTACTTCGGTTGCTTCAAATGTTCCTGAAGCATCATAATCGTCTTTTGAACTGCATGATGATAGGACGATCACCATGAAAAGAGAAACCCAAATGGCTGATTGTTGGAATAATGTAATACGTTTTGTCTTCATATTTTCGGTTGTTATATCGTTTTGAACAAGTGAGTTAGTTGTTTGTTGCATTTTTCAAATTGTAAATGGCCTGCATAAGTTGCACCTGGTGAAGCGATTTATTGACCATGGCTTGATTCTCTGCCGTTATTTCGCGAATCAGGTCAGTGACCGACATGGTTCCGTTAGCGACTTTAGCTTCGGCGGCAAGTTTTACGTTGTGGCGTAACTGGATAATTTCATCGTCGTTTTTGATTAACTCGCGCCATTGATCTATGGCATTCGATTGCTGCATTTCTTGTAAACGGCTATTGAACAGGAATGTTTCCCGTTGTGTGTCAATCAGTTTCTGGTTTTCTTCAATGATACGAAGGTTATTTTTTTGTGTATAAAGTCCGTTGAAATTCCAAGATAGCTTTACTCCACCAAGATAGTAGGTGGAAAATGCGTTATCGAGCACATTTAATCCGGGACGCCCATACCCACCTTGAATAAAGAAGTTGATTTTAGGCAAATTAGCTGCATAAATACTCTTACGCTGGCTATCGTACAAAAGATTTTGTGCATTGAATAACGCTAACTCAGGTCGCTTGTTGGGCAATAGAGCAGATGTTTCAGACGGAATCTCAGGAGCTGCTAATTGATCGGAATGTACAGGAACACCGATCATAGTCGATAACATCTCAACGTAAGCTTTGCGCACTGTTGCTAATTGAATCCGGTTTTGACCGGCATTAAGTTGTTCTACATGAATGTTATCCAAATCGGCTTGATTAGCAACTCCGTTTTGGATGTATGCTTTTATTTTATTGTAGTCAGTTTGTAATTCATTTTCCAGCAATGTGTTTTGTTGGAGTTGATCGTTAAGAGATAAAATGCCGAAGAAGAGCTGATTTACCCGATCATTGAGAGCATACAAATCTACTTTCACGGTTTGTTTACTCACTTCCGCCGAAGCGCGAGTTATTCCTTTGCGTGCTTGAATGGCGCCTCCGTCCCAAATCAGTTGCGAGGCTTCGGCTACTGTCTGGTATTGATCTTTGCTCAAACTCTGCATTCCGGGAGTAGCGATAGGAATTTTAGTCACATCCGACTGATAAGTGGCTTTTGCAGAAAGTGTAAATTGGGGCAGGTATCCTTTATTGGCATTTGACAGTGTATATTCGGTTGATTGCGCGATCAGACCGTATTGTTTCACTTCAGGATAATTTGCTTGTGCCTTTTGCTGACATTGTTCAATGGTTAATTGCCCGTAAACAGTTGTCATAATTGAGGCTATTGCTAAAAGAAAGAGAATGAGGAGTTTCTTCATAATAAATAATGGATTTGAGTTTTGAAATCTTCTTATGTGTAGCATTATCAGGGCTTCAGGCTGTTCAAAATAATCTTCACGTTTTCTTGTTTCCGGTGGGCTATTACTTGCTGTAAATCTTCATCAGAAATGTTGACAATCACTTTTATCATGGGACTGACAATAAACAAGGTAGCATTCAGCGCTATAATGGTCAATAATAAATCGATGGGATTCATGGGGCGAATATTCCCTTTCTGAATCTCTTCTTCTAATTCTGCTTTCAACCGGAAGAAAACGGATTGGGATGTATTCCCTATCTTTTCTCTTACTGTTTTTATTCTTTCGGGATTGGTTGTCAGCTCATTGACAAATAGAAATGGGAGTTTCGGATTAGCCGATAAAATATCATAGTGCGCTTCGACTTTTCGTTTAAGTCGCTCTTCGAACGAAAGTTTTTCACTGTCTATTTCAAGGAAAGCGGACATAAATAAATAGACTTTTCTTTCAAATATAGAATCAAATAGCTGATCTTTGGTGCGGAAGTAATAGTGTACTAAAGCTTGATTGCAACCTACAACTTTGGCAATTTCAGTAGTCGAAGTCAATGCAAACCCCTTTTCCAGAAAAAGAGTCTCTGCTGCCTCAAGAATTTGTTGTTCTGTATTCCCGTCTTTGTTGCGTTTCATTTTTCATTGTTATATTTAATAGCGCTATTAATTTTCGACAAAGATATGATTAAAAGAATGCTGAAACAAGACACTTCTTCTGATTTATGAAATATTAATATATATTGTTGTTTATCTTTGTCAAGTATTATGCACTTTAATTGCAATAGTGGCATGTAATGAAATTGAAATATACAACTATCCATTCCATAAGCTATAAGCACTATAAAAACCCTGATTGATTGTATGAAACCTACATGACCGCTAAGGCGGACACCAAAGAAGATGAAAAGTACAGTACCTTTGTGCTATATAAAGCAATTTAAAAGGTACAACTATGGACAACGAAACGATTGAATTTGAACAAGTCGTAGCCAGAGGTTGC
>DAHXOX010000019.1 GCA_027364655.1 Paludibacter sp.
GGGTTGTTGGCATATTCGGCATACAACGAAAACCCTAATCCGACACAAAGTACTATAAACATCGCTCCAAAGATGATCCATCCTTGCTTTTTAGAGCCGATAAACAGGCCGTATGTATAAGTTAATGCAGCAGGAATCAATATTAAAGCCAACATCTCCAAAAAATTGCTCAGCGGAGTAGGATTTTCAAACGGATGTGCACTGTTTACGCCAAAAAATCCTCCTCCGTTCGTTCCTATTTGTTTAATGGCAATTTGCGATGCTGCCGGACCAAGAGGAATAACCTGTTTTACACCTTCCAAGGTAGTAACATCAGCATATTTCGAAAAAGTTTGCACTACACCCTGACTAACTAAAAACAGAGCAAACACAATGGACATCGGTAATAATATATAAACGACGGCACGGGTTAAATCAACCCAAAAATTACCCAGACTTTGCGTAACACTCCGTGTCAACCCTTTCATCAAAGCGATTAATACACCAAAAGCAGTTGCTGCACTCAAAAAGTTTTGCACGGCAAGACCTGCCATTTGTGTTAAATAACTCATCGTGTTTTCGCCACTGTATGATTGCCAATTGGTATTAGTCACAAAACTGACGGCAGTGTTTAGCGCTAAGTGCCATGAAGCATTTCCTACTTTAGCGGGATTGAGCGGCAACCAAGCCTGAGTAAGTTGCAGCGCAAAAACAATGGCAAACCCGAACAAGTTAAACCACAACAAACTGATAAGGTATTGTTTCCAGTTCATTTCCTCTTGCGAATCAATGCCGCAGAAGCGATATACCCCTTTTTCAAGCCAACCGAAAACAGGTGTTAAGGGATGCCTCTCACCACTAAAAACCTTTTTCATGTATTTTCCCAAGACGGGAGTGAAGAGAACAATTGATCCCAAAAACAGGGCTAATTGAATAAATGTGCTCATTTGATTTCTATTTTTCTGTGAATAATCTTTGTCGTTCGATTACGCTGCAAAAATAGGGTGGAACATATAAAGAAGTTATAAAGATATGCGTGGGAGTATAAAGATTTTATGCGTAAATACTTCCTTGAAGTAACTGCGTTTTTCACATCACAATAAGCATTTTGACCAATGATTGCGATACTGTTTTGTTCACTATGGTTTCTTGTTTCGGATCGGAAATTGTGTATCTTTGTTCTGTGGATAAATAACTCATAATTTGCAACTTTAGCATGTACACCTATCGTTGAAAACCGACCAGAGTGGCCATAAATACCTTTGTTATGAATTTCCTCAACTTGACCTATTCAAAAGACATGACGCATCTGATACCTATGCTTTTGACCATTGTGGGGTTTCTCGTTTTTCTTGTCATCTATTTACTCGTTTATAAACGAGTAAAGAAGTATGTCCAAAAGAAAACGAATCATTGGGATGATTTCATGGTCGATCTCTTCAAATTTCCTTTGCTTTGGTTTTTTGTATGGATTATGATCAACATATTTACCCATACCTTTTTGTATAATCTCACCATTTTTCAGTATATCAGTCATTTCAATAATATCTTACTGATTCTGTCCATAGCATGGATATTAATTAAAGCCGTTAAACTAGGGACTTACTTAGTTGAAGCCAAACTCGATATAAAAACCGCAGACAATCTGAAAGCCCGAAAAAGCCTTACTCAGTTAAGGGTGTTTCAAAGCATTGCTGATGCTGTAATCATCATCATCGCTATATCGGTTATTCTTATGACGTTTGATGCTGCAAAGGCTATTGGGAAAAGTTTGCTCACATCGGCTGGAGTTTTGGGAATCATCGTTGGTTTTGCGGCACAGAAGAGCATTGGTATGTTTTTGGCCGGTATTCAAATTGCCATAACACAACCGATACGATTAGACGATGTAGTCATTGTTGAAGGTGAATGGGGAAAAATAGAAGAAATAACCCTCACTTACGTGGTTGTACAAATTTGGGATTCACGTCGATTAGTTCTTCCAATCACCTACTTTCTCGAAAAACCTTTTCAAAATTGGACGAAAACAAAAGCGGACATAATAGGAACCGTCTTTTTTTACGTAGGATTCGATTTTCCTATTCAAGCCTTACGTGATTTTTTACCTGAAATATTGAAAGAGAATACGAATTGGGATGGAAATGTATGGAATATTCAAGTTACCAATACGAACGAGCGATTCATGGAATTGAGAGTGATGGTTAGTAGTTCAGATGCTTCAAAAAGCTGGGATTTGCGGGTCGAAATACGAGAAAAAGTGCTTGCCTTTATTCAGGCAAATTATCCTCAATGCTTTGTGAAAATACGATTGCAGAATGACAATCCAATGTCGGAACAATCGATGAATGGCAAAGTGTAAAAAACAAAGGTAGAATGACTTCACCCAAGGTATCAAAAAAAAACCGGGTAAGAAAACATTGGTATCTATGCCCTTAACTACCCAGAGAATCAATTAGCCACAATAAGAGGCTATATCCCCTGATCCAATACTTCTTTTACCATAGCTAATGCTTCGAGTGAAGCACGGTTAATGTTGCGATCGCGAAATGTTCCAAACTGAAACAATCGGCTGATGACTTGACTCGATGTGGCAACAGCAATCCAGACTGTTCCAATCGGCTTCTCATCCGTTCCACCTGCTGGTCCGGCAATACCCGAAGTAGCAACAGCAACATCGGTGTGCAACAACTCCCTTACCCCACGAGCCATTTGTTCAACCACCGTTTGACTTACAGCGCCATGTTCGATTAAATCTTTTTCCGCCACGTTCAATACATTACGTTTCACCTCATTATCGTATGCCACAACGCCTCCTTTGAAATAGTCCGAACAACCCGGTTGCGAAGTGATTAAATGAGCAATATTGCCACCCGTACAACTTTCGGCAACGGACAAACTGACCTTTTTCTGTTTACAAAGACGATCAATCACTTCGGCTGGCGTTATATCTTCCAACGCTAAGAGTGAATTTCCAAGCAACGGGACTAATTTGTCAATCGCTTCATCCAACGCTTTGGTTAATGTCGCTTTGTTCGGCAAACTACCCGTCAACCGCAAACGAACCAACCCTACCTGAGGCAAATAAGCCAATTTGATAAAAGGAGGTAGCGCTCTCTCCCACTCTTCCAACTGAATGGCCAACGAAGACTCGCCGATGCCATGTACCAAAGCATGACGATGTTGAATAGAAGGTACTTTGAATCGTTGTTTCAAGCGAGGAATAATTTCGTCGATCATCACTTGTTTCATTTCGGCAGGAACGCCCGGCATTGAAACGACTACTTTTCCATGGGTATCAAACCACGTAATAGGCGCTGTTCCCACTTTGTTGTGAATCACGATTGCATCCTCCGGAACCATCGCCTGATCACGATTCAACGCATTCATCGCGTTAGGACGACCTGAAAACATACGTTCGATATCGGCATAAACCGAAGGATCAAACACTAATTTTGAACCATAAAAATCGGCTAATGTT
>DAHXOX010000021.1 GCA_027364655.1 Paludibacter sp.
AAATACTTCTATCTCTGAAAACTTATTTGTACTTTTGTGCTGTTGCATATTTCGCTTGAATTTCGAATTTGTTTTATAACTAGCTCAAAGGTAGTTATTTATGTCGAAATATGCAACTTTTTTGCTCCCTTAATCCGCTTAGAATCAATAATATAACTATCTTTAACGAATAATCTTCGTGCTTAGTTATCAAGTAGTTACCTCCTCCGAAATGTTAGTTAACAACTTGCGAAAGTTGAATAAGATGAGAATACGTTACATGCGAATTTTCTCATCAAATTGTACGCTCTAAGCTGCAAGATAGATTCATCCGACCAGGCAAAGCAGCAATCAAGAAGGCATGGACTTTGAACAAAAAAAGAGTAATTTTGACGCCTTATCATTCAAACGAACGAAATGCCATCTATTATCCCTGATTTATGAAAAGGTTTATTACGCTTGCCGGTCTATTTATTGTTGCTATAGCGCTTTTCGGACAAAACAGTTCACAAACAACTGAACGTTTCACTTCCTCTTCGGGTGTCTTTACCGTGTCAAAATACAATGACAACATCTACAAAATCAGCTTTCAGCCCAACGGATACAAACGCAATGAATCCATCAGCGATGCCGTGATTCTCAAACCGGAAGTGATAAGCAGAAAGTTGCCGGTGATTCTGCGGCACGATTCGCTCATTGTCAACCATCGTTTTGTCATTGCTTCCACATTCAAGGATGGCGATTACCGAGGCTTTAAGATTGCCTTACATCCAGCCGAAGAACTTTTTGGCGGTGGGGAACGTGCTTTACCTTTAAACAGGCGAGGGTATCATTTAGGATTATATAACAAACCTGATTATGGATATGGCGTAGGAGCTGAAAATCTCAATTACGAAGTTCCCTTTCTGACTTCTTCGGCAGGATATGGTCTTTTTTTCGACAATGTATCGAAAGCCTACGTTGATCTTGGGAAAAAGGACAAAAACATCTTGGAATATGGCGCTTTTTCGGGCGCATTGGATGTGTATGTCATTTTTGGCGATTACAAAACCATTCTTCACTCCTACTATCAATTGACCGGCACACAGCCCATTCCGCCACGTTGGGCATTCGGCAACCTGATGAGTCGTTTTGGCTATACAAGCACCGCTCAAGTGACCCATATTTTAGCAAAGATGACTCAAGACACCATTCCCGTCGATGCCGTGATCTTCGATCTGTTCTGGTTTGGCGACAGCATTAAAAACACGCTGGGTAATTTGGATTGGGTCGATAAAAACCATTGGCCTGATCCCAAAAAGATGATTGCAGGATTCTCGAAGCAAGGCATCAAAACAATTCTAATCACGGAACCTTATTTGGTAGAAGGTTCTAAAAATTATGAATACTCACTACCCTATCTTGCCGTTGACAGCACTGGCAAAAAACCTTACTTACTCACGCAGTTTTATTTTGGCAAAGGTGGTCTACTCGATCTTTTCCGTAACGATGCTCAATCCTGGTTCTGGCAATTTTATAAACGGCAAATGGATAATGGCGTCGAAGGTTGGTGGGGCGATCTGGGCGAACCCGAAACACATCCGGCAGACATGTACCATAACCTGAGAGATTTAGGATTCAAGCGACTTTTCAGCGCAAACGAAGTACATAACTTCTTTGGGCATACGTGGACAAAGATGCTGTATGAGAAATTTGCAAAATATTATCCTGAAAAGCGGTTGTTCAGTCTCAATCGAAGCGGCTATGCCGGCACACAACGTTATTGCATTTTCCCCTGGACAGGTGATGTGGGAAGAAACTGGAGCGGATTGCAAGCTCAATTACCGGTTTTATTGGGGATGAGCATGAGTGGCATTCCTTATGTGCACAGCGATGCCGGTGGTTTTGCAGGAGGTGATGGAGATGCCGAATTATACGTGCGTTGGTTGCAGTTTGCAGCATTTACGCCCATCTTCAAACCGCATGGCACAGCGCTTTATGGCGTTGACAAGACAGCGTTCAGTTATCCAAGTGAAGCCGCATTAATTCCCGAACCCTATCGTTCGTACGCCAAACAAGCTATTTATCTGCGTTATCGTTTGTTGCCCTATAATTACACGTTAGGATATCAACAGGCTAAAAATGGACAACCGTTGATGTCGCCATTGTATTATTCATATCCAACTGATACCACTGCCAATAAAATGCTGAATGAATACATGTGGGGAAAATCCATACTGGTGGCTCCGATTATTGACAAAGGCATAAAAACCTTTACCTATTATTTGCCGTCAGGCAATTGGTATTCAACTCTAAAGCATCATCTATTAGCCGGCAAAGAGTGGTACACGGATAGTTGCACCTTGACAGATATTCCCTATTTCTACAAAGAAGGGAGCTTCATTCCCGAAGATAAAACGCTTGAACAGGCAGGACATTACACGGGGAATAACCTAAACATAATTTACATCCCGTCAACCAAGCCTTCAACGTATGATTTGTTTAATGATGACGGCGTCTCCAAAAGTAGTCTGAAAGACGGAAAGTATGAATTGCTCCATTTCACCTCCACCGGCTTCAATCGAAAAGGAGGAACAATCACTCTATCGTCCAATCACGGCCATTACAAAAATCAACCAGCACAGCGCAATATTGAATTCACAATACCGATGAATAGTCAAGCACCCTTTTCTCTGTTTTTAAACGGGAAACTGCTGAAAGACAAAAACTCTACTTGGTCAAAAGACACTCAACACATACACTACGAACAAGGGACGCTGCACTATTTCTTTGTATTTTCCGGCAAGCCGGTCACATTGAAAATAGTTTGGTAGGGAAGCTCCAATTTAGTCAGAATGCGAAGTTTGAAGCTGATACCAACTAAAAAGGAGGTATGACAATGCTGTAGCGTTTGACGCTATAATCTGATCAAATTTGCATTTTCTTTACCAGAGCGCGATCAGTTCTTTAGCGCTCAACAGAATCATCATGTTCTGCATATTCTCAAGCGAACGGTTGTGAGCTGCCTGATTGAACGAAGAGACGGCATCGGTCACAATTACAGGGAAAAACCCTCTGTTTAAGGCATCCCGTGCACTCGACTCAACGCCTATTTCGGTGGCAATACCGGCCAGAACAATCGTTGTGATGCCTGCGTTTCGTAACATCTGTTCAAAGTTAGTCCCGATAAAGATGCTCGCCGTGTTTTTTCGTATCACCGTTTCATTTGCCAACGGTTCGAGAGCAAGATCAAGGCCCGTTGGCGTAAACTTGAATTGGAAAACACGATGTTTCGCAAAATATTTCCTCACCGGCGACTCAAACCGTTCCGGCAGCGGATCTATTTTCGAAAAGAACACAGGCATATTCTTTTCCCTCGCTGCGGCAAGTACCTCATTCGTATTGACCAAAAACGCATTTTTGTTAAAGATGTTATCGACCAGCATGTTTTGCACATCCCACAGTAAAACGGCTGTTCTGTCGGGAGCAACAATCTCTTTCAATTCCTGGTTTTGTTCCATAGCAGTACAATAAAATAGGAAACCTTACTTCCTGAGTTTTTCTGATAACATGATGCCTCCCACGCCAATGTTGTCCATATCATTCTCTTTAATAAGAACGATATAGGCTTCTTTGTTTACATTCATAATCTTACTTGCTACTTCTGAGAGCGACGCAATAAGTTCACTCTTTTGTTACTTGGTCAGCTTTGACCCTTCTACTGAAATTACCGGCATAATAAATCCTCCTAATTTTAATTTATATACTAACAAATGATTTACATTTCACTTAGATTATTCTCCCTTAATTTCGATGCCATATTTTTTACTTCACCTAAAAAATCTGTTTCATCATACTCTTTTTCAATCAGAATAGGTTCAATTCTATCGTCAATTTCTCTCCTCAATTTCCAAAGTAAGGGATTAACAGCAAAGTAATCTCCATCGATATGATTCACCACAACAGCAACATCAATATCACTATCCTCACGATTTGAATTTTTTGCGTAAGAGCCAAAAAGATAAACACTTTCAATGGGAAAGTGTTGTTGAAGTAAAATTCTATATTGCTGAACTTTAGCTATAACCTCTCTTTTATCCATTGGAGTAATTCTTTAGTGTTGCTAATAATAGAGGTGCATTTGCCTTCCGTGAGACTTTTCATTAATCGTTCCTTGTGAGAAATATTGCAATAGAGATTGATTTCTTTCAAATAAGCCTATCTCCTAATTCTTATTGATTTCCTTTCAAAAAACGTTCGACAGCCAAAGCACAATTCTCTCCATCAATTGCCGACGAAGTGATACCTCCGGCATAACCGGCACCCTCGCCACACGGGAAAAGACCTTCAATTTGAACATGTTGCATCGTGTCACGATCTCTTGGAATACGAACCGGCGACGATGAACGTGATTCGACGCCGAGCAACAATGCCTCATTCGTGACAAAACCCTGCAGCTTCCGGTCGAAACGTTTCAAGCCTTCGCGCAAACGCGTCGAAATCATCTCCGGCAACCAAAAATGCAGCGGCGACGAAAGAGTTCCGGGCAAGTACGAACATTCAGGTAAAGAACCCGAAAGCTTTCCTTTTACAAAATCAGCCACTCGTTGCGCCGGCGCCGTTTGCCCTTGTCCACCGTTGTTAATCGATGCCAATGATTCGATACTTTCTTGAAACCGCAATCCGGCAAGCACACCCAACTGCTGATAATCGGGTACATCTTCGGGACGAATCTCCACCACCAAACCGGCATTGGCATAAGGCGAATTACGTTGCGAAGCCGACATCCCATTCACCACAATTTCTTGATTCCCTGTAGAAGCAGACACAATATGCCCGCCAGGACACATGCAAAACGAATAAACCCCTCGCCCATCTACCTGATCAACCAAACTGTAGGAAGCTGCCGGTAAGAATTCACTCCGTACCCGTTGATGATATTGAATGGAATCAATCAAAACCTGCGGATGCTCCACCCGAACACCCATGGCAAAACCTTTGGCTTCGAGAAGAACATCGTTCCGTTGCAACATTTCATACACATCGCGTGCCGAATGGCCTGTAGCCATCACCACGGCACGTGCTTTGCGAACAGTTCCATCTTCCAGCTTCACACCTTCCATTTTACCACCATGAACAACGATATCAATCACTCGTGTGGAAAAATGAATCTCGCCGCCCGCTTGCAAAATCGTTTCGCGCATGTTTTTGATGATAACAGGCAACCGATCCGTGCCAAGATGCGGGTGCGCTTCGTACAATATTTCGTCTTGTGCACCATGATAATGAAAAATGGAAAGAATGCGTTTCACATCGCCTTTCTTCGTCGAACGGGTATAAAGTTTTCCATCCGAAAAGGTTCCAGCCCCACCCTCGCCAAAACAATAGTTCGATTCGGGATTCAATCCTTTATTACGCATAAGGATGGCAATGTCTTTTTTGCGTTCGCTTACCTCTTTACCACGCTCCAAAACGATGGGTTTGAGTCCCAGTTCAATCAGGCGCAACGCGGCAAACAACCCCGCCGGTCCAGCACCAATCACCAAAACTTCTTCTTTTGTATGCACATCCTCATAATGAAAGTCCATTGATTCGGATGACAATTGATCCGATTCGGTAACAACATCCACCATCACATTCATTTTCGGATGATGCCCACGTGCATCGATGGACTGTCGTACCTTACGAAACTGTGTAACCTGCGACACATCCATATGAATTTCAAGGGCAATACGTTGTTTTAATAATTCAGGTACAGCCGCCTCTTCGGGCGAAACGATGAATTGAAGATGAAATATAGCCATGTAGATAAGCAATTTTGAAACAGGGTATAAAAACGAAGAAGACTTGTTGAATCGGATATGCAAAGATACCATTTCGAAACGACGGATGCAAGAAAGACCATTAGCACAAAAAAACGACAACACGGTATCTAACAAGAAACGAAATTTCTCTATTTGTCCTTAACTCAATCTCTATACGGGAAATATTCTGTATTTTTGCACAAACTTAAAGCAACCCATCGTTATGTCGATACTCAAAAAACTATCGTTAGTCATATTGCTAATAGCATTGGCTACAACCGGCGCACGGAGCGAAAATACAAGTGATAAACATTTCGCCCTGTCAAAAAATCTGGATATTTTCAATTCTCTCTTTCGCGACTTAGATGCGTTTTACGTTGACACGATCAACTATCAGAAAACCATCACTACCGGTATTAACGACATGCTTGCCGGCCTCGATCCATATACCGTTTACATTCCCGAAGATCAGACTGATTTTATCAAACAAATAACTACAGGAGAATATGCCGGCGTCGGCGCCATGATCGGACAAACGAAAGGCGGACAAGTCTTTATTTCAGAGCCTTTCGAAGGAAAACCGGCACAAAAAGCAGGTATCAAGGCAGGTGATATTCTGCTCGACTTGGACGGCATCTCCCTTAAAGGAAAAACAACCGAACAAGTAAGCGACTTGTTAAAAGGGCAGCCCCAAACGATGGTGACACTAAAAATTCAACGACCTGGAGTTGAAAAACCACTAATATTCAAAGTGATGCGCGAAAAGATCACTATCAACCCTGTTGTTTATTACGGTGTTCTTAAGAATAACGTCGGCTACATCATGTTAAGCGATTTTACTGACATATCTGCCGACGAGATGCAAAATGCCCTGCTTGATTTGAAAAACCGTCACGTCAAAGCTATGATTATTGACCTGCGCAACAATGGCGGAGGAATCATCGATGAAGCCGTGAAAATGGTTGGATTCTTCGTTCCAAAAGGAACCGAAGTTGTATCTACCCGAGGCAAAGTAAAAGCATGGGACAAAATCTATCGCACACAAAGTGAACCTATTTTGCCCGATATGCCTCTGGCCTTCTTGGTAGATGATAATACAGCCTCAGCAGCCGAAATCTTATCAGGCTCGTTGCAGGATTTAGACCGCGCAGTAATAGTGGGCACACGCACTTTTGGAAAGGGATTGGTACAATCCATTCGTTCACTTCCGTACAACGGACATTTAAAGGTGACAACGGCTAAATATTACATCCCAAGTGGTCGATGCATTCAAGCCATCAACTATGCCGAACGCAATGCCGACGGAAGTCCGGTACGAGTTCCCGACAGTTTGACACATGTTTTCAAAACTGCAGACGGACGTTT
>DAHXOX010000023.1 GCA_027364655.1 Paludibacter sp.
CAACGTCCCGAACGATATGAGGAGTTGGAGATCGACGGCATTAAACTCGACTTTTACGACGCACGCAACAAGGTGATTCACGAAATCAAAAAGTCGGACAAGGTGGAAGATGCCCACGAATGGCAATTGAAGTATTACATCCACGTGCTGGAACGAAACGGCGTGGAAGGAGTGACCGGCATATTGGAATACCCTACCCTACGACAAACCACTAAGGTGGAACTGACCGACGCAGACAGAAAAAAGATAACCGAAATTGAAACAGCGATTGAGAAACTGCTGGCAAGCGATGTATGTCCGCCCTGCATCGAATCGAAAATATACAAACAATGCAGCTACTATGAGTTTTGCTATGTAGAAGAGTGACATTGAAGACAGAATCACAGAATTTACAGATAGCATATGCAAACAAAATCTGTTCGTTCTGTTATGCTGTCAGAAATATAAAAAACTGCCTTCCCAGCATCGTATTGAAAAAGTGAAACTCAACGACCAGAACAGGACGAAGTTGAAAGCGGTGGAAAAGTGACATTAAACACAGAATCACAGAATTTACAGATAGCATATGCAAACAAAATCTGTTCGTTCTGTTATGCTGTCAGAAATATAAAAATAATTATAAAAAAATAGAGGCTATGGAATTTAATGATGGAAGTAAGCAAATTATTGCATGTGCATATAAAGTATTTAACACATTAGGCAGCGGCTATTTGGAAAAAGTATACGAAAATGCTCTCAAAATAGAGTTAACCAAACATGGGTATGAAGTTGAACAACAATTTCCAATACCTGTATTTTACGAGGGAGAATTGGTAGGAGATTTTTTTGCCGATTTACTGATAAATAACAAGCTTATCATTGAATTGAAGGCAGTAGAAAATCTCCATTCCAAACACGAAGCACAACTTGTCAACTATCTCACTGCAACTGGGATTGGGGTTGGTTTACTCATTAATTTCGGGAGTTCTGTTGAAGTGAAAAGAAAATATCGGGATTACAAACCTTCAATGTAGCATCAACTTTTAAATGAAACCTTCCATTGGGTCAATAGGCTTACTATCTGTAAATTATGTTATTCTGTCAGAAATATGAAAAAGACGTATTATCTGTTGAAGTGAAAAGAAAATATCGGGATTACAAACCTTTAATGTAGCATCAACTTTTAAATGAAACCTTCCATTGGGTCAATAGGCTTACTATCTGTAAATTCTGTTATTCTGTCAGAAATATGAAAAAGACGTATTATCTGTTTAAGTGAAAAGAAAATATCGGGATCACAAACCTTCAATATAGCATCACCTTTTAAATGAAACCTCCCATTGGGCCAATAGGCTTACTATCTGTAAATTCTGTTATTCTGTCAGAAATATGAAAAAGACTTATTATCTGTTTAATCCGGGACATTTGGAACGTAAAGACAACACGTTGAAGTTTACGCCTATTGAAGAAGACGGCAACGGCATAAAACAAGATGGTCAGCCACGATATTTGCCGGTGGAGAACATAAGCGATTTGTATGTATTTGGTTCATTGTCAGCTAAAAGTTCATTATACAACTTTTTGGGGCAAAACGATATTGCGGTACACTTTTTCGACTATTACGAAAACTATACCGGGTCGTTTATGCCAAAAGATTTTCTGTTGTCGGGACGAATGTTATTGGCGCAAACAGGACATTATCAGGATAAGAAAAAACGTATCGTCATTGCTCGAAAGTTTATTGAAGGAGCAGCATTCAACATGGTGAAAAACCTGAAGTATTATGACAAACGTGGTCGAGATATGGATACATTGGTAACCACTATCGAAGGTTATGCAGCATCGATACCAGCCACCGCAGCAGTGGACGAACTGATGGGATTGGAAGGAAATATCCGGCAGGTATATTACGATGCTTTCGAGTTGATCATCAATGATTTTTCGATGGGAAACCGCACAAAACAACCGCCAAGCAATGAGGTAAACGCGTTGATATCATTCGGCAACATGATGTGTTACAGCCAGTGCCTGCGTGCCATTCATCAAACACAGCTCAACCCGACAATCAGTTACCTGCATACACCGGGAGAGCGACGCTATTCGTTGGCGCTCGATGTGTCAGAAATATTCAAACCCATATTAGTGGACAGGGTAATATTTAAAGTGCTCAACAAAAAAGAGATTCAAGAGAAACATTTCGATAAAAAGTTGAACAAATGTCTGTTGAATGAATCAGGAAAGAAGATTTTCGTGAAAGCATTTGAAGAGCGATTGAGCGAAACCATCAAACATCGCTCGCTGAACCGTGAAGTAAGTTACAAGCAATTGATGAAATTAGAGTGTTACAAACTCAGTAAACATTTGCTTGGCATGGAAGAGTACAAACCGTTTAAGATGTGGTGGTAGGAGAGATTGAAGGAATAAAGGATTGAGGGATTGAAGGAATGAATTGAAAATAAAATAGTTATGGCAACAAATATTGAATTTAAGGAACAGATGTAAGCACGATAGAAGATGTTTGCACTTGAGATTATCAAGCTATATCAATCATTACCTTCCATTAGAGAAGCAACAATGATTGGAAAATAGATGTTACGATCAAGGACTTCCATAACTGATAATTATTGAACAGTTTGCATGTCTCGTTCCGGAAATGAATTTTATAATAAACTGTCAATCTTAGTCGAAGAAGGTGATGAGACTTTATTTTGGTTGGAATTATTAGCTAAAGCCGGACTCGTTTTGATGAAACAATTGGAGAAGATTATGCACGAAGCAGTCGAAATTATAAAGATTACGCCAACAGCCAGAAAAAATATCCAAACCAATTAATTCATCCTTCAATCCATCAATCGTATGTATATCATTCTTGTTTATGATGTTGGAGAAAAACGGGTAGGTAAAATGCTAAAACTTTGCCGAAAATATCTCAATTGGATACAAAATTCTGTTTTTGAAGGCGACATAACAGAAGTAAAGCTACATGAATTGCAAATAAAGGCAAGCAATATTATGGATATGGAAGCTGACAGTCTGATTATTTTCAAGAGCAGGAACGAAAAATGGCTTGAGAAGGAAGTGATTGGAAAAGAACGAAGTAAGGTTGACACATTCCTATAACAAGTTGTCGAAGCAGCATCAAAACAAGTAAAACACAGGTAAAAGAAGCGAAAACTGATCGCAAAAGATCTTTGACATATTGAACAACAATTCATTACATTATATTGTCGATAGTCCGGTCAAAAGATAGGATTGGATATCGACAACCTCGACACAAAAATAAGCGATTGAAAGCATGCCTGAAATGCCCTAAAATCGCTTATATTTGTGCTCGAATTAACGGATCACAATCAGACCATATTGGAATTGAAATGCGTTTCCCATGATAAATCCTCATGTGGAATATTGATCACAATCAGACCATATTGGAATTGAAATTACCATGGATTTTGAATTCAAATGCAAAGTTATTGAATCACAATCAGACCATATTGGAATTGAAATTCAAGGGTTGTAACACCATCGCTTAAACCGCCTTATCACAATCAGACCATATTGGAATTGAAATCAAGTATGGATGTATCGGATGTTTGAACCGCTTTGATCACAATCAGACCATATTGGAATTGAAATTAACATTTTGTTTTTTGAAAATTTCGCACTATCTTTGTATCACAATCAGACCATATTGGAATTGAAATCTCGTTAAAGATAATAAGAGGCAAACACTTAAAATTGATCACAATCAGACCATATTGGAATTGAAATTTATGATTCGACATTGCTACAAAATCTTAGAGCGTGATCACAATCAGACCATATTGGAATTGAAATATGCGCAAGCTTTAATTAATAATGGGGCAAACATCATCACAATCAGACCATATTGGAATTGAAATGTGGTATAAAAGTTTAACATATTACTTTTGTGAAAATCACAATCAGACCATATTGGAATTGAAATTAGGTTTGATTATCAATCCGACAACAGGAGTTATTGAATCACAATCAGACCATATTGGAATTGAAATTTAAAATTATCCCATAGCGCGCCGTCCAAGTCCGTATCACAATCAGACCATATTGGAATTGAAATTGAT
>DAHXOX010000243.1 GCA_027364655.1 Paludibacter sp.
GTGAATTGTCGTAATTTTGCCAACCTTTATGCCTCCCTTCATCTCTCTTAAAATTCCGTTTATCATCCTGATGTATAGTACGATACATCCTATAATGTTCCATATAATAATCATTGCGCAAATACGGATTGGGTTCATTTACGACTACTTTATATGTGGAATAAAGGTTGAAGTGGCGATATCGTGGAGGTAACTCTTTAGAAAACCCCCATCTATTTCCGTTAGGATAAATAAACACATGGTTTGGTACAGAATAATATATTCCCAGCTCAGGCATGAAATAATATTCAACATAATCAACCGATGCAGGTCCCCATTGGGGTTGCAAATTGATATTCACGTTTACCCTCACACGTCCTTGAACCGTCGAAAAACAGGCAACACTAAGGACGCTAATCAAAAAGAAAATCTTACTCTTTCTCATACTTAAAATATTAAAATCTATATCCTAAAGTAGCCTGATAATATACATTTTTGTAACGAGGAGTTGTTGAAGTTCCATCACCATTATTGTTGGTAATGTCCCATCCAACTCGCGCACCAATTACTAAGTTGCTGAGGTTTATATCCACACCACCCAATATCCCGAAGGTGTTTTTACGGATATTGTCATTTTTAAATGTTTGTACTTGCTCAACGGTCATGATTGAATTGTCATATACATCCTTTTGACTCAACAAATACGAATATTGAGGTCCTACCAATATGGTGATCAATCCAATAGGTTTCAATGCAAGTAATATAGGCACATCAAGATAATTTGTAGTGCGGGTCAAACTATAAGGACCGCCGAGTAAAGTGCCTGTTGCCTTAAAACCTTTTTGAGAATAAAGCAATTCGGGTTGAATACCCAGAAAACTTCCGAGTGGAATTCCCACAAAAATACCTCCTGCGAAACCAAATTTTGGATCAGCATAAAAATCTTGGTTTTGAGAATCGTACACATTAGAATAATTTGCGCCTGCCTTTATTCCAAATGTGATTTGGTTACGCAAATCATTGCTACTTCCTTGAGCATTACCATTAAACGCAATTAAGGCAACGGCTGCCATAACTAAAATCATTTTTTTCATTTTGTTATTATTTTATATTTGATTGTTTGTGTTTGTATTCTTCTAATTCATAGATTTCTTATTGTGTCCTATAAATTACGACATACGCCAACAAGATTTATTAAACAAGATTGAAAGCTACTCCAAATTCTTGAAATTAAAACTCTTCTAAAATCTAAAACCTGGAGTAGCTCAAATTTCTACTACACAACCAAAAAACAAATCCATCGCTTGTTTGCTTTCAATTTTATCAACTTATTCTGCATTTATATTCTCTTGCTCTTTATAATTTGTAATATCGTTTTTTGCCTTACCGAACTTTTCGGAAACTGTATCAACAAAAGCATTGAATTTTTCTTTCAGTGAATCTGTTTCACTTTCTCCTTTTTTATAGATTTTCCTTCGAAAAGCAGAACCTTTTGCAGGAGCAAATAAGACACCTAACGCGGCTCCGGCTGCAGCGCCAACTAATACGCCTAAAAACACTTTTCCTGTACTCATAATGCTATCTTTTTAGTTTAATTTGTTGTAAAGTTCAATTGAACATCTTTCTTTTATCTAATTAGAATCTGATAAATATTTCAATCTTACTTAGAAGTCAGTCAACCTATTTGACGGTGAAATTTTTCAATGCCTTACCCAACTCATCCATATTATGATTGAATTCATTTTTAAATGTCATCCATTTAAGCTGACCTTCATCTTTATAATTCTCCAACTTCATTTTTAAGTCATTGTTCTTTTGTTCAAACGCAGCCAATTGCTTTTCGTATTTAGCTTTGTATTCTTTTTTGTCTTTTGCCATTTTAGCTTTGAAATCGGCAATACTTTTTTCATTTGCGCTGATTCTTTCTTCAGATGTTTTTTTGAATGCCTGATACTCGGCTTTGAATGCCTGATACTCGGCAATAGAATCCTGGCGTGTTGTGTCTAAACGTGTTGCGTCTAAATTTGCTTTTGCAACCACCACATTGCTATCAGCCTTTTGCAAAGATGCTTCTGCATTTTTTACTTTAGTAGCCGACGACTGACAACTGCTTAGCGTGGCACCTCCCACAAGCGCTGTTAGAGCAAGGGTGAAAATAATCTTCTTCATGTTGTTTGTTTTTAAATTGTTCTTATTGTTTTGGAATGTAATTCCATGTCGTTTCCCGAAAGTTTCGATAAACGGCATGGATTACAGGAAGATATAGGATAATTAAAGCTCTGCAAGAATTTTGTGAATCTCTTCTTTTGTCTTTCCCAACTTCGATTGAAGCCTTCCTACCAGCTCATCATGTTCCCCTTCGACCAATAACAAATCGCTATCGGTGAGCATGGCAAATCGTTGTTTCAGTTTGCCTTTTGTTTGATTCCAGTTTCCTGTTAATTCTGTTGTGTTCATTTTCTTTGAATTTTAATATGTTTTGCACCTGATTGTCTATTGATAATGAGAAGTTTGATCTAACGATTTATGCTATAAATTGTCTGTTGTTAATACGACTTGCCCACATGGATAAGCCATACTTCCGTCGTTTTCTGCTGTGATAAATATCTTGGTTGGCCTAAACGAAGAGACTGTCTTAAAAGACGCTCTTAAATTATTCGAAAAGGTTCCTTTATCGCTATCCAAGCGTCCGATATTTCTCGTTTTCCCATCGCTAGTATTCATCCATACAACATACGTTTGAGCCGGTGGTTGCAGCCTATCGACCTCTGCCAAGTTGTATATGTTGATTTGAATGGCATAATTGTGGTTCTTGTCTTTTTTTACTTTGACAAAGCCTTGTGCTGCCGGAACGATGGACGACGTTAAGAACATTGCTTTTGTGGCGCAC
>DAHXOX010000044.1 GCA_027364655.1 Paludibacter sp.
TGCTAAACAAGAGTATCTGTACGCTCTATTATTTTTATTTCTTCCTCTGTCAAACCATATAATTGATAAACTAACTGATCGATCTCAGTTTCGAGAGCGTTGGTTAATTTGCCTTCTGCTTTAAATTCAATGATTGTATCAACGATTTTAGTAATTGAATCTTCTTCTTTATCAGTTGGTTTAGGTATTGGAATCTGTTCAAGAAACACCTTTTTATACCTAATTTTTCCTACTAATTCACCACCCATATAAAATGATTTAAAGAAAAAAGTAACAGCTTTTGAATTTAAAAGCGCAGTCAAGTATTTTAATTTTTCTCCAGTAATGAAAAACACTGTAGCCTCAGGATAGTACCCTTTCTCATCATAATAAAATTGAGGGTCACTCACTATTTCCGAAAAAATAATTTTCGGCTTTTCAAATTCTCCAATATAAGAACAAGCTCTTAATTCCCACCAATAATCACCTTTATCATCACGCTTCTCAGCTTTTTGTTTGAACGCAAGCAAATGATTAGCAACCGATGGATGCTTATTCTGAAACCACTCCCAAGCATTTTCTTCAATAAAATTTCCATATCGTGGCATAGACTCAAAAACAACATCATTTCTACCTGATTTTGTTTTAATTGTGTAGCCTTTGGGAATATTTAAAATCCATAAATTCCTGAATTCAGCATAATAACTTCTTGTGTCACGACCTCTTAAAATAGGTTTTATGAATTTTGCACTAGCATTATCCGTTTTAATAATTTCTTTTCGCTTTTCATCATTTATAATAAAAGCTTCATTTAAGGAAGTTTTAAGACCAAAATTAATTTTTATATTCCAATCTTTTAAGCGTTTGTGGTTACATTCAATTTTTCGTTTTAAATCAGCCACATTACTTGGAATAATATTCCATTGATTTTCATCAAGGGTTAAATTCTCTATTTTGTGGGCTTTTATAAATTGATCCAAATTATTCAGATGATTAAAAAAACAATTGTCTTCAAAACGAATTGCAGATAATTGATTGCTATATTTGCTTTTCTTTGAAATGATTACATTAGTATGAACCACCGCATTTCCAAAAATCACATTCTGCCCAAAATCAATAAGTATCAAAGGATTTGAATGCTCAATAATAAATTTTCTTAGTGACAAACCATAATTGGCTCTCATCCATTTATTTGAAATAATTAAACTTTGAATGCCACCTTTTTTAACAACATTCAGCCCTAGTTCATAAAATAGCGCATAAACGTCACCTGTTTGGACATAAGTTTTATATCGGTCAGATACTATTCTCAAATTATCATTACTGCTTAATGAAAAATACGGTGGATTTCCAATCACCACGTCAAATCCCACAAAATCCCCTTCATCATTTAATACTTCTGGAAATTCAAAGCGCCATTCAAAAGCATTTTCATAGATTTTATTGTTACGTATTTCTTCCAGTTCCGTTTCCAACTTGTGAATTTTGGTAGTCAAAGTTTCGACTTCTTTATCGAATTTGGCTTTTTCGGCTTTCGACAGCTCAAACAGTTGTGTTTGGTTAGAAAATTTATACAATTCGTTTCTCAGAGAGTTCAAGCTAAGTAGCCGTTTATCGTTGGAAGCAATTTCAGTGACAAAATCATGTTTTATTTCGTCGATCAGCCTTTCAATCTGATGCTTTTCATCTTTACTTTGGGCATTCCGATAGATCATAACAGCATCGCGATAGTTTCCAACATTCCATTTGCTTCCTATCAATGCTTTTTTAATATCGATATCTAAGGCATAACGGCTGATCAACGAATTGCCACATTTTATGTTTATGTCAATATTAGGTAGCGTTTCTAATTCAGTAAAATTGGTTTCTTCTTTGTAATAGGAGCTTTTCAACAGTTCAATCCATAACCGCAGACGGGAAATTTTTACCGAGTTCGGATTAATATCTACTCCAAACAGGCAATTCTCGATAAGGATTTGTTTCTCATGGAAAAGCGTTTTTTGCAGGCGTTGAATTTCTTTGCTTTGAGGTTTGCCGTTTATCATCGTATATTTAAACGGGTCAACTGTAAGTGCATCAGTTATAATCAATTCGTCATTAATCACATCTAATTCATAACTAATAACGCGTACACCTTTTTCATCCACCAGAATACCCAACTCGTATTTAATAACAATCAGCTCGTTAAGCATTGAGACAAGAAAATGTCCACTACCTACAGCAGGATCACACAACCGGAGTGAGTTAATAACGGCATTCAACTCCAATAAATCTTTCACCGAACGCCGATCTGCCATATAGTTTTTAAGGTCATCGAATTGCTCAACATGCCAACCATACGTTTCCTTAAATTTCTGAACTACAGACAATCGAATGGTTGTACGACTCATATACATGGTAATAAATCCGGGCGTAAAAATAGAGCCGTCTTTATAACCGTTTATCTTTTCGAACACCTTACCAAGAACCGAAGCATTAATAATAGTTTTGCTGTCTTCTTTTATATCCGTCGAGCCTTCGCTTGCAAAATCGTAAGCATCCAAAAACAGAAAAAAATATTCGAGGGTTTTCAGGGCATCTCCATGTTTCTTTTGTTCTTTTAGTATCGAATTTGGCATATAGTTAAGCAGCAGGGAATTATCCAACTCATTAATTTTTACCGTTTGATCTTCTAATTTGCTGATTTCAAACAATGAACTGTTGAGATAAGGCACTCTGAAGTATTTATGTTGAATGTCTGGTTTCCGATTTCGAATATCCACAGCCAGCACGCGATGAAACAGTTTGGAAAGTTCATCGTAATCAACTATCATTTCGGTATTCAGAAACTTAAATTCTCTATTGCCCTTATGGTAACTCACTAATTGTCCTTCTAATAGCTTAAGGAACAAAATACGATTCATCCACGTAATACATAATTCGAGCGCCACATTATCATATTGCTCCTCAGAATTCACACCAAAGGTTCTCAGGTCGCTTATTTTATGCAAGCCCACCAACTTGAGTTGATCTATCGTATTTTCGAGCAATGAAGCTTCATTCCTATTATCTATTTTTCTGCGGATAATCCATTTGTTGCCCTCCTTCACTTCTTCCAGTCCAAGAATATAAAGCAACTCTTTATAAAACTGGCTATTCAGTGTGTTGCTGTCATCAGCAAATTTTACTTTCAACAAATTGTAAGGAGAAAGAATTTTTTGTAAAGGGATCAGGTATTTATCATTGACACTATCGCTATCCTGCAACCATTTTTGATAATCGCGAATATCAAAATAAACACAAGGAATTTCAGCTTCAATAGTAGGTATAATTTTACTTATTTCATCGTAAAAAAACGGCGTGTCTTTCTTGTCATTTTTATAGACGTCGTATAGTTTCTTTATTTTGCTGTTGCGGTAAATGTGTTTATCGTAATAGTTGGCATCTATGATATACCACTCATACACATTGGTGATAACCAGATTTTTCAGTTCGTTATTATTAGCCGTGTTCCGCTCCTCCATGTAATACAGAATGGATTCTCCTAATGCTTTTACATTCGGATTCTCCACTGAAAACATTTCAGTTTTGTTGCTTGGACGTTTTGCCTCAAGAATTGCACCTACAGGATCCTTATTAGTTTTGCCCAAATGTATTACAAGATCAATAGTCCCCTTAGTATTAACTTCGTTGGTATCCTTGTAGTAAGTATCGCGCAGAAAATCCCGCACGTGGTTCTTTTGATTTTCCTCCCGTTCTATTTCATCTATTTTTCCCAACAAACGAATTAGATGCTGCTTAAACAAATCTATTTCTTC
Source organism: Paludibacter sp. (assembly GCA_027364655.1). Classification (GTDB taxonomy): domain Bacteria; phylum Bacteroidota; class Bacteroidia; order Bacteroidales; family Paludibacteraceae; genus Microbacter. The sequence goes on from DAHXOX010000044.1 coordinate 3,777, forward strand.
TCGAGTAGGCTGTTGAGTCAAAAAGGCTTTATTGAGTGATTTCTTTGGAGTAATGGGTGTTAATTTCATTTATAAAGGAGCATAGATGATATGAGATTCTTGAAATATATTTTTCTAATATTTAAAATTACACATTTATTTTTCAATATGCTTCTTGACTACTTCGTCAGGTTAGTTGCAATAATTCAGTGTTATATCCTACTCACAGGGCAACTCACAGTCATCCCGTGAGACAAAAGCATTCACGCTTCAAAGATCACCATTATTTTTTATCATCCAACCGTTTTCTGCCCTTTTTTGCAAGAAACCTTTAGCAAATACAATGTATGGGGAATAAACACGACTTCTCTTTGCAGTTTCTAAAAAAACATCCAATCTCATTTTGATTTTTCAAAAAAAATAACTATATTTGCAACATGAATGGTCGGCAACTTCTCACGTAGTGGCATCTCCCTTTTGCCAATTCTCAGCGGTTAGAATCCGGCTATTTGTTCTTTTCATTCTTCAGTCAGCAAAATTGATCCTCCGACTATCGTCCGACTATCCTCCCACTTTCAGGCGTGGCACCTTCTATGATCCTCCGTCGTTCCCTTCAGTGTACCTTCGGTGTTCCTCCTATGTAACGCCTATCTACCACTATCCCATTTTCATGGATTCTATACGATGTTATTTGTATGTTAATGTCTTTATTTTAGCAAAACATATGAACAAGCAACGAATAAAGTACGACAGAACAGAGAAGGTGTATTGATGCAGGAATAGGGAACTTCTGTACAACAACAGCATGCTTTTCGACAAACAAGGAAGTGCCTACCACCTTGATTTCTAAAGTAAAAAATGAGTGGTTGTTGATGTTTTTTGTCAACAATTGAGCCGCTACTAAACAAGAAATGAAAAGTGTACAGGCAATTAATTCGAAATAAAAAGGTAGATTTTATGCTTGCAGAAGAGCGCGTACGGCTTGCACCACCGCAGCAGAGCTGCCACGCGACAAAGAGGCTTTTTCACCTACATTTACAGCCATATTCAATATCTTTTCCACAACAAGGTGATTGATCAAACCATATAAAACAGCAACATCAAAAGCATCGCCACAACCCAACGGAAAATCTCCCTCTTCAGCAATAGTTTGGTTTATTTTTCGGCTGTTGTACAAATAGCTGCCTCCATTGGCGCCCCGTTTCAGGAAAACAGGCTTGTTCTCAGGTACTGTATCAAACATAAGGTGAAACTCTTTTTCGTTGGGCAATATAACGTCACAAAAATCGATGTAGGCAGGCTTCCATTCAAAAACAGGAGAAGGATCCACGATCACGATGCCGCCGGCTTGTTTCATTTTCTTGGCATTTTGCAAAAAATAGTCGCCGCCGCATTCCAGCGTGGCAAAAAGCAATTTTGATTCCATACGCTTTGGCCAAGGGTGAAGATTCGCGCCACGGTGCACGGCAAGTACTTCATTCTCATTTCTGCATACAAAGATTCCGGTACGCTCCCCTTCCATTTTTATTACTTCTTCAATGGGCGAATCGTATCCTGCAACCCCATGAAACACCGCATCAACACCTAAAGCTCGTAATCCTGCAAAAACATTATAACCGGTTCCGCCAGGCATTTCGAGTACTTCATTTGCATGAACATCACCATAAAAAAGTATATCTCTGAATACTCCGCCCACAATATCAATTCTTTGCATACGTCATAATTAATCTAAAAACCTTGTTTTAATCAATGTTCCAAGTGCTACAACCAATTCTATAAATGCTATTTAAATACTCTTTAAATGCCATTTCAAAGGTGATAAATTTATGGCATAATGGCAACAAATAATGTTCGTTTCATTCATTGAAAAATTATCTCCACGTATTTGGAAGTATAATGACACATCGCTTCTTACAGGCAATAAAAAAAGCCGTCTCGAATGAATATCCAAGACAGCTGTTTAATATAGACGACAAAAGCGGTAAAGCTTATTTCTTTACATACTTAAAATTCTTTCCCCAGTAGATTGCTTGATCGCCCAATGATTCTTCGATACGAAGCAATTGGTTGTACTTTGCAATCCGGTCGCTGCGCGAAGCCGAACCTGTTTTAATCAAGCCTGTGTTGAGCGCTACGGCCAAATCAGCAATTGTCGAGTCTTCTGTTTCACCGGAGCGATGGCTCATAATGGTAGTCAGACCATTAACTTTGGCCAATGTCACAGTATCGATTGTTTCAGAAAGCGTACCAATTTGATTTACCTTAATCAGGATAGAGTTGGCAACTTTTTGATCAATTCCCATTTGTAGACGTTTTACGTTAGTCACAAAAAGGTCGTCACCTACTAATTGCACGTTTTTTCCAATGGCATCAGTCAATAACTTCCATCCTGCCCAGTCATCTTCAGCCATTCCGTCTTCTATAGAGATAATGGGATATTTATCCGTCCACGATTTCCAATAATCGACCATTTGCGATGGTGTCAATTTTTCTCCGGAGGATTTATGCAAGTGATAGACCTTTTCTTCGGGGATATAATATTCGGAAGATGCAGGATCGAGCGCCAAGCAAACATCAATTCCGGGCTTGTAACCGGCTTTTTCTATGGCAGTAAGAATAACAGTCACTGCCTCTTCGTTTGACTTCAGGTTAGGAGCAAAACCACCTTCGTCGCCCACATTGGTTGAATATCCCTGTTTCTTCAACACCTCTTTCAGATGATGAAACACTTCAGAACCCATCCGAAGCGCTTCGCTAAAGCGAGATGCACCAACAGGCATGATCATAAATTCCTGAAAGTCGATGGAATTGTCAGCGTGAGAACCACCATTCAGAATATTCATCATCGGGATGGGAAGTGTATTGGCATTGACTCCTCCGACATAACGATACAAGGATTGTCCGCTAACTTTTGCTGCAGCATGTGCAGCGGCCAACGATACGCCCAGAATTGCATTAGCACCTAATTTCCCTTTATTTTCAGTACCATCCAATGCGATCATCACGTTATCAATGCCACGTTGATCGAGCACCGAAAAGCCTTGAAGAGCCGGAGCAATCACGTCGTTCACATTTTTGACAGCTTTCAAGACTCCCTTTCCCAAAAACTTAGATTTATCGCCATCACGAAGTTCAACGGCTTCGTGCACACCCGTAGAAGCACCTGACGGAACGGCTGCCCGCCCAAGAATACCACAATCGGTCGTTACATCGACTTCGACAGTTGGATTGCCACGCGAATCTAAGATTTGTCTGGCATGAATTTGTTTAATCTTTGACATAATAAAATAGTTAGTAAAATAGAACCTAATGTCTCTTTTCAGAGTTATTTGTCACAAATATACTGTTATTTTTTGAGCAAAGCAATATCCAACACCTCTCTGATATCGCTAACGTAGTGAAATTTAAGACCTTTTAAATAGGTTTGCTTGATCTCTTCTATATCTTTTTGATTCTCGCTACACAAGACGATCTCTTTGATATTAGCCCGTTTAGCTGCCAGAATCTTTTCTTTGATACCTCCTACAGGAAGCACTTTGCCCCGCAACGTCATTTCGCCGGTCATAGCCAGCGCCTTTTTCACTTTGCGCTGTGTGAATGCTGAAGCCAAAGCAGTTACCATCGTGATGCCTGCTGACGGTCCATCTTTTGGAATAGCGCCTTCGGGTACATGGACATGCACACTCATAGTCTCAAACAACGTTTCATCGATATCCAATTGCGTTGCATGTGATTTAATGTATTCCAATGCCAGAATAGCGGATTCTTTCATCACATTGCCCAAATTGCCCGTCAACGTCAACGAGGGTGCTTTCGATTTACTTAATGAAGTTTCGATAAAAAGAATTTCACCACCCACAGCCGTCCAAGCTAAGCCGGTTACCACGCCCACATAATCGTTGCCTTCGTATAAATCTTTCGTGAATTGAGGACTACCTAAATACGTTTTTAGTTCTTCAACAGGAATATCTGCGGTGTAAGGTTCATTTGTCGCTACCCTTTTTGCAATTTGACGCATTACTTTTGCAATCTTTCGTTCCAACTCACGCACGCCAGATTCCCGTGTATAATTCTCTATAATAGCACGCAACGTCTCTTTCGACATGTTGCATTGCTCTTTCGTCAAACCATGATTTTCGCGTTGGCGCGGCACCAAATGACGCGCTGCAATTTCTATTTTCTCTTCGGTGATATATCCTGAAACGTCAATCAATTCCATACGGTCAAGCAACGGTTGCGAGATGGTTTGCGTGGTGTTGGCCGTGGCAATAAAAAGCACTTTGGAAAGATCAAAATCTATGTCTAAATAATTATCGTGAAAAGTCGAGTTTTGTTCAGGATCGAGCACTTCCAGTAATGCAGATGAAGGATCGCCTTTGAAGTCGGAGTTGACTTTATCAATTTCGTCCAACACAATAACGGGGTTTGCAGAACCGGCTTTCTTAATATTTTGAATGATACGACCCGGCATTGCGCCAATATACGTACGGCGATGGCCCCGAATTTCCGCTTCATCGTGTAATCCGCCCAACGAAATACGAATGTATTTTCGATTGAGGGTGGCAGCAATTGATTTGCCTAATGAGGTTTTACCAACACCCGGAGGGCCGTAAAGACACAAGATCGGTGATTTCAAATCGCCTTTTAATTTCAATACTGCCAAATGTTCCAGAATACGTTCTTTCACCTTCTCCAATCCAAAATGATCGCGATCGAGAGTGCGTTGTGCCCGTTTCAGGTCGAAATTATCTTTGGTGTATTCATTCCAAGGCAACTCCAAAATAGTCTCCACATAATTCATTTGAACCGGGAAGTCAGGAGCATGAGGATGCGTACGTTCTAATTTACTCAGCTCTTTTTCAAAAAGATCGGCCACTTCTTTACTCCATTTTTTAGAAGCCGCTTTTTCACGCATTTCGTTAACTTGTTGCTCAGAAGAACCACCACCCAACTCGTCCTGAATGGTTTTCATTTGTTGTTGCAAGAAATATTCGCGTTGCTGTTGATCAATATCTTCGCGCGCCTTAGCCTGAATGCTGGCTTTTATTTCAAGCAACTGAGACTCTTTGTTCATGATTTCGAGCAACTGATAACCACGCTCTTCCAGATCATCTATTTCAAGCAGTCGTTGTTTTTCAAGAATTTTCAACGCGAAATTACCTGAAATGTAATTGATTAACTGCTCTGGACTATCAATATTACGAATAGCAAAAGAAGTTTCGGGAGGAATTGAACCGGAGTTTTGAATGATTTTTACCGCCAGTTCTTTGATGGCTTCTATCAACGCAATGAAGACGCGGTTGTCGTCAGCGGGGACTTCATCTTCAAGCATCTTCACAAAGCCCTGATAAAAGGGAGTAGTTGAAGATATCTCCATTAACTGAAACCGTTGCAATCCTTGTAACAAAACAGTTGTAGTGTTATCGGGCATTTCAAGGATACGCACAATGCGGGCAATGGTTCCAACCTGATATAAATCGTTTTGAGCCGGATCATCTATTTTTATGTCTTTTTGTGATGTGGCCGCCAACAATCCGTTGTTCTTATACACTTCGCGAATCAATCGTAATGATTTACTACGACTCACGGCAATCGGAAGTACAATGTTGGGAAACATCACCATGTTACGCAGCGGCAAAATGGGAATTAACTCATCCTGCGGCAGATTAATACTTTCCGATTCACTGCTATCAGCAACAATGGAAAGATAGCCGGTGGATTCGTCGGCGTCATTTCCTAATAAACTATTCAATAGAATATCCATGTCAAAAGGTTAGTTGATATTGTCAATTTGTCAGTTTTTATTTTGAGCAATCATTTCTTGCATACCATATAAACAACAAAAGAAAAGCTTCCAGTCAAGTGCTTACCCAATTTGACCTACAAAGTAACGAATAAAACCGGGGAAAAGCTACTCGTTAACAATTGCTGTGCCAACATCATTTCCTTCAATCCGGCTGACATCCTGAATTATGTATATCAAATGTAATTTGCCCCATCGAGGCGAAAGTCGAATCGTAAAAAAAGTGATCAATATGTTTTGTAGTTTCAAATATGCGTCTTATCTTTGCACCGCTTTTGAGAAAGACAGACGGCCCATTCGTCTATCGGTTAGGACGCAAGATTTTCATTCTTGAAAGAGGGGTTCGACTCCCCTATGGGCTACTAACGACACATTATTGAAACATCATTATGGCAAACCACAAATCATCTGTAAAGAGAATTCGTCAAACCGCGAAAAAAAGGTTGCACAACCGTTATTATGCTAAAACAGCACGTAATGCCGTAAGAACTTTGCGCGATACAAAAGAACCTGCTGAAGCAGCTGTTTTGTTGCCAACAGTTTCTGCTATTTTAGATAAATTGGCGAAACGCAACATGATTCACAAAAACAAAGCGAATAATTTGAAATCGAAATTAGCCAAGTACGTCAACAAATTGGCAAAATAAATCGATTTTATCTTACCTTATAAGCAATCTCTTCTGTCACTTTCGTTGATGGAAGAGATTGTTGTTTTAAATTTGCCCGTGTAACGCTCTTTTTATACATTTGTATCTCTTTTGTGGTTCAGGCAAAGAAGCCAAACAACGGTTCTTACTGCATTAAGTTATGCTATTGAAAGCCATGTACCAAGAGAAAGACAATAACCATAACCAAAAATAGAATAACAATGTTTTCCGGAATTATTGAAGAAGCGGCTGAAGTAGTCGCAATGCAATACGAAAATGGCAATTTGAACATTTCGTTACGCTGCTCATTCACTAAAGAACTCAAAATCGACCAAAGTATCGCCCACAATGGTGTTTGCCTAACCGTTATCGACATCAAAGATGATATATATACCGTTACTGCTGTTCAAGAAACATTGGACAAGTCAAACTTAGGCTTGTTACAAATAGGCAGCATGGTAAACCTTGAGCGCAGCATGTTGATGAATGGTCGTTTGGATGGGCATATTGTGCAAGGGCACGTGGATCAAACAGCCATGTGCACTGACGTTCAATTAGCCAATGGAAGCTGGTATTATTCATTCAGCTATAAAACAACATCGCAAATGAAAGCGCAAGGATATGTCACGGTTGAGAAAGGATCTATCGCCGTGAATGGCGTAAGTCTGACGGTGGTACATTCTAAATTGAATAGCTTCTCTATTGCGATCATTCCTTACACGTACGAACACACGAATTTTAATCAACTGACTGTTGGATGCGTCGTTAATCTGGAATTTGACATCATCGGTAAATACGTCAGTCGTCTAATCAGCGAACGCCACTGATTAGATGCTTATCCAACCTGATTCATTTTTACGTTCAATCATTTGTTTTACACGCATTGTAACACATTAGTACGTTTACAATAGCGCTAATATTAACTGCATGAAGATTCTATTTTCCATCACGTTCTTAGCGATAACAACCCTTTTTTCATACACAACGGCGTGTACCAATTTCTTAGTAGGGAAAAACGCCAGCGCTACCGGTGCCACATACATTTCGTATAATGCCGACTCTTATTTTCTGTTTGGAGCACTCTATTACCGGCCCGCTGCTAATTACCCAAAAGGCACCATGATGGATATTTACGATTGGGACACAGGCGATTATCGAGGACAAATTCCACAAGCAGAACATACCTATTCGGTAGTCGGTAATATGAACCAATATCAGGTCACAATTGGAGAAACCACTTTTGGAGGACGTCCTGAATTAGAAGACACAACAGCCATACTCGATTATGGAAGTTTAATGTACATCACGTTACAACGCGCACGAACAGCGCGCGAAGCTATTAAAGTGATGACTTCCTTAGTGGATGAATATGGTTACGGCAGCGAAGGCGAATCCTTTTCCATTGGTGACCCGGAAGAAGTATGGATATTAGAAATGATCGGCAAAGGGCCTAATAACAAAGGCGCCGTCTGGGTTGCCGAACGCATTCCCGATGATTGTGTGTCAGCTCATGCCAACCAAGCTCGCATCACTACGTTCCCATTGGACGATCCCAACAATTGTCTTTTCTCACCCGATGTGATCTCTTTTGCACGCTCAAAAGGATATTACAACGGCACAAACAAAGACTTCAGTTTTTCCGACACCTATGCCCCGTTAGATTATGTAGCGTTGCGCGCTTGCGAAGCCCGAGTGTGGTCATTTTTCAGAAAAATGGACACGACGATGAACAAATACATCACGTACGTGAAAGGGGAAACAAAAGAACGTATGCCATTGTGGATCAAACCGTCACACAAAGTAACCCTGCACGAGATGATGCATGACATGCGCGACCGTTTCGAAGGTACGGAATTTGACATCACCAAAGGAGTTGGAGCCGGCCCGTTTGGATCACCCTTACGTTGCAGCCCATTGACATGGAATTATGACGGGAAGGAATACCTGCACGAACGACCTACCGCCACTTATCAAACCGGATTTACTTTTGTGGCTGAAATGCGGCACTGGTTGCCCGATCCTGTTGGTGGCATTCTTTGGTTTGGCGTCGATGATGCCGCATGCTCGGAATATGTGCCAATGTATTGCGGAATCACCAAAGTTCCGGAATGTTTCTCGGCAACCAATGGCAGCTTATTGAAATTTTCTTGGACATCAGCCTTTTGGATTTTCAATTGGGTGTCGAACATGGCATACAGCAAATATGATTACATGATTCAAGACATTAATAAAGAACAAGCCAAATGGGAAAGTACATTTTCCACCCTGACACCTGCCATTGACAAAACAGCAACTGATTTGATGGCAACCGACACCACAGCAGCGCTCGCTTATTTGACTGAATTTAGCGATACGCAGGCCGAAGCGCTCACAGCAGCATGGAAAAAACTGGGAGAATATTTGTTGGTGAAATACATGGATGGCAACATTAAGATGGAGAAAAACGGTAAATTTGTACAAAATGCTGCAGGTATCCCACCCGATATTGAAAGACCCGGCTATCCTGACGATTTCAAACGCCAGATTATCCAAGCCAATCCCAACAAATTTCGAGTTAAGACCCAAGCAGAGTTAGATAATCGTAAATAAACAGACAAAAATCATGGCAATGCAGCTTGATCCAAAGGCAGGGCCTATTGGCATCTTCGATTCAGGATATGGAGGACTCACCATTTTGAATGCGATTCGAAAGCAATTGCCACAATATGATTACCTTTATTTAGGTGATAATGCTCGTACTCCTTATGGCTCACGTTCGTTTGAAGTAGTCTATCAATACACATTGGAGTGCGTCAGAAAATTATTCGAGCTTGATTGTCAATTAGTCATTTTAGCGTGTAATACCGCTTCGGCAAAAGCACTTCGCACCATTCAGCAGCACGATTTACCATTGATAGATCCAAACAGGCGTGTTTTGGGAGTTATACGTCCCACGGTCGAAGCCATTGGCAATTTAACCAAGACTCGGCATGTGGGATTGGTAGGAACTACCGGAACGGTACAATCACTTTCATACCCTATGGAAGTCAATAAGCTATTCCCGGACGTGGCAGTAACCGGCGAAGCATGTCCCATGTGGGTTCCTCTTGTTGAAAATGGAGAACATGATTCTCCCGGTGCCGATTATTTTGTCGAAAAACAGTTAAATCATCTTTTTGCCGCTGATCCTGAAATCGACACATTAGTCTTAGGATGCACTCATTATCCGTTACTTTTGAATAAAATACGCAAATACACCCCACCCCACGTTGCATTGATCGTGCAAGGCGCTATTGTAGCTGATAGCCTAGCTGACTACTTGCACCGACATCCCGAAATGGACCAACGATGTACGAAAAAGGGAACTTGTCGTTTTCTGACTACCGAATCAGAAGAGAAATTTGCAACCTCAGCTTCCATTTTTATCAACGAAACAGTAGTGGCAACACATATTGTGGTATAAAAAGTGCATCTTTGCATATTCATTAAGAAATCCATCTAAGTATGCCTGTTAATATTCCTGATCAATTGCCGGCAGTCGAACAGTTGAAACACGAAAATATCTTCGTGATGGATGCTTCGCGCGCTTCGGAGCAAGATATTCGTCCGTTGAAAATTGTGATTCTCAACTTGATGCCTATCAAAATAACCACAGAAACCGATCTGATTCGATTATTATCCAATACACCTCTTCAGGTGGAAATTGACTTTTTGAAAATGAAAAGTCATACGTCGAAGAATACCCCGATAGAGCACATGATGATGTTTTACAAAACATTCAACGCCATTCGCAACGGGAAATATGATGGCATGATCATCACAGGCGCTCCCGTTGAAATGCTTGATTTTGAAGAAGTGACCTATTGGAAAGAGCTGACAGAAATATTTTCGTGGGCACGTACGCATGTAACTTCCACGTTTTATATCTGTTGGGCAGCACAAGCGGGACTGCATTATTTCTATGATATTCCAAAATACACGTTGTCTGAGAAAATGTTCGGAGTGTTTGAACACACCCTGAATGAACCATTCAATCCCATTTTTAGAGGATTTGACGATACCTTTTTTGTGCCGCACAGTCGGCATACGGCGATCCGACGCGAAGATATTTTGAACAATCCGGATCTCACCATCATGTCCGAATCAGACGAAGCCGGTGTATATATGGTGATGGCGCGTAACGGTCGCGATTTTTTCATCACAGGCCATGCAGAATATGCCCCCAATACGTTGGATCAAGAATACAAACGCGACGCGGCAAAAGGGCTTCCCATAGAAATACCTCGACATTACTACCGCGACGATAATCCTAACAACCAGCCCTTGGTTCGTTGGAGAGGCCATGCCAATCTTCTGTTTACCAATTGGCTGAACTATTTCGTTTACCAAATGACACCTTTCAACAGAGAAGAGATTCATTGATTCCATATAACGGGGAGTTAGGGGAAGTTAATGAAGATGTGAAGTTAAAGAAGAAGAATCTGTAGCTTGCATAAATATGGCACAGAAAAGCCTTCATTCTGCGGAGTGAAGGCTTTTCTGTATGAACCATAGTTCAATGAAAGAATAAGTAACAAAATTCGTTACTTTATTTTTTTGGAGCTTTTGTGATTGGTTGTTGTGCTTTAGGAGGCACTTTGTAGCTTCTCCAAATGAGATATAACCCGATCAGCACAAAAGGAATGCTGAGCCATTGTCCCATATCGAGCGACATGCTTCGTTCAAACGCTTCCTGAGGTGCTTTGAGGAATTCGATGAAAAAACGGGCAATGAAAATGAGCACGATCGTTAATCCAAAGAAGAAACCCGAACCAATCTTCGACCTCATTTTTTTATACAAATACATATTCAATGCAAAAATAGTCAGATAGGAAAGGCCTTCGTAGATTTGAGAAGGATGACGCGGATATTGATCAACGCGTTCAAAGATAAATGCCCAAGGCACATCCGTCTTTTTCCCATAAATCTCAGAGTTCATCAAGTTGGCCATACGGATGAAAAAGCCTGCTATAGGCGTAACCACCGCCACCAAATCAAGAGTTACCCACAAGTTTCGTTTTGTTTGATATGTAAAAAGCGCTAATGCCAAAATGAGACCAAGCGCACCACCGTGACTTGCCAACCCTTGATAACCAATAAAATGATAATGGCCATCAGGCAATTGTTCGATGGGTAGAATCACTTCCAATGGGTGCGATATCAATTGGCTCGGTTCATAGAACAGATATTGCCCTAAGCGGGCACCGGCAATGATCCCGATTAAACCGTACAACGTCAACTTATCCCATTCTTTTTGGGTAAAGCCTTCCCTTTTGGCCATTTTCTCAAGCAAAAAAAGTGCCAACACAATACCGCCAACAAATAGAATGCCATAATAACGAATGGATATGCCAAACACTTTGACAATCTCAGGATCGACATTCCAATGAATAAATAAATCCATAGGTAGTAATTTTCAATTAAAA
>DAHXOX010000085.1 GCA_027364655.1 Paludibacter sp.
GATCAACAATTACCGTATTGATCAATTGACGCATATCATTTTAAGTTTTTTGCATGTACGCGAGAATCGTTTAACCGTAGATACACCTGCGGATAGTATCACGTTGCTCCAGTTGGTTGCATTAAAAAAGCAATACCCTCATTTGAAAGTGATGGTTTCCATGGGCGGCTGGGGCGGCTGTGAACCATGTTCGGCAGCCTTTTCTACTGTCGAAGGACGCCGGCAATTTGCACAATCCACGAAAAAGATTCTTAATGAATATAGACTGGATGGTATTGATTTAGACTGGGAATATCCGGCCATTCAAGGCTATCCCGGTCATTTGTTTACGCCTCGGGATAAAGAGAACTTTACAGATTTAATCCGACGACTAAGGCATGAACTGGGGAAGAAAAAAATCATCAGTTTTGCCGCCGGCGGTTTTGATGAGTACCTGCGTCATTCGATTGATTGGCATAAAGTTGTTCCCATGGTAAACTATGTCAATCTGATGTCGTACGATTTGGTGAATGGATACAGCAATGTGACCGGATTACACACGCCACTTTATTCATCAGTTAATCAGCAAGAATCGGTTGATCGTGCGATTCATTACCTTGATTCAATCCACATTGATATGCATAAAGTGGTTATTGGTGCGGCTTTTTATGCCCGTGTCTGGACGGACGTTCCCGATACCAATCATGGTTTGTTTCAATCGGGAAAATTTACGAACATGGTTAATTACAGCGATTTTGACACCTATTTCAGTCCTGCAAACGGGTTTGTTTTTTATTGGGATAAGGCATCTCAAGCCCCATATTGCTATAGCGTTATGAAGCATACATTTGGAACCTTCGATGATAAACGTTCCGTAGAACTCAAAACAAATTATGTCAAACAAAAAGGATTAGGAGGTGTCATGTTTTGGGAGCTAACCTGTGACAAAACTAAAGATGGATTGTTGGATGCCATTTATAAAACTGCTCTTCAAAAATAACTTTCAGGGGAACGCAACCTAAAGATTGTCCGGTGTCGAGAATTTCACAATGAATTGAATCAAAATCAAGTTAGTGTATCGCTTTACGCCTCATTTGTTGGGGACTAACTAAGTTTGCGACGAGAGATTATAAACATTGAACGATGTGCCGGAAACATACGTAAATTTTCTGCCGCTGATCGGCGGCAACCCAAAATTCATCTACAACACCTTCCTTTGACAGTTGACAATTGACAATTGACAATGAGATTGAAGGACTTCATAAATGGACAGTTGACAGTTGACAATGAATCTGTGGGTTAGCAGATTACTATTGCCTTGCGGTTCCCTATTCCGATTCCTTCAGTCTTAACTCCTTCAACCTTTAGTCTTGCGTTCCCCTATTCCGATTCCTTTAGTCTTAACACCTTCAATCTTGCAGTTCCCTATTCCCTATTGCCTCTGCGGTTCCCTATTCCCTTTGTGGTTACCCCCCAACCCCCTGAAGGGGGCTAAATCGGCTCAAACAATTGATTTTATTGTATTTCGGTCGTTGTGTTTACTATGTTGAGGTTAAAAGTCCCCTTTAGGGGATTTAGGGGTGAAATGAATCGGGGCCACAACCACCTAAATAATTGACAGTTGACAATGAATCTGTGGGTTAGCCGATTGCTATTGCCTATTGCCTTGCCGTTCCCTCTGTATTTCCCTATTGCCTCTGCGGATTGAGAATCGTGTTACCCTCACTCGGAGTGAAGGCTTCATTAAAGGTTGTTACCGTTTCACATTGGCAGGTTTGCCGTAGTTGTTTCGTTGTTTGTCGGCATATCCTCCGGTTATTTGTCGATGATGTTGTTGTGGTTTTGCTTTGGGAGCAGGCTCCGTTTCCGTTCCTATCAGCGGAAAAGGATGATCATTTACCACAGGTATTTTATTTCCGATAAGTTTCTCAATATCTTTCAGAAAGGCTTTTTCTTCTCCATAGCAAAAAGAGAAGGCCGTTCCGTCGGCACCTGCCCTTCCTGTACGTCCGATGCGGTGAACGTACGTTTCGGCAATGTTAGGAATATCGAAATTAATCACATATTGCAGATCATCCACGTCAATGCCTCGTGCGGCAATATCAGTAGCTACCAATACGCGGGTAGTTCGATCCTTGAAGTTGGACAATGCGCGTTGACGGGCGTTTTGTGCTTTATTGCCATGAATGGCTTCCGTCTTGATATTGTTTCTGACCAATGCTTTGGCTATCTTGTCGGCTCCATGTTTCGTACGGGTAAAGACTAAGGCTGTTTTAATTTTCGGATCTTTCAGCACTTCGAGCAAAAGCGGTAGTTTGTTTTCTTTATCCACAAAATAGATAAACTGACTCACCGTATCGGCAGTCAATGCGTCGGGAGTCACTTCCACTTTGATCGGATGTTGCAAAATGGTGTTGGATAATTTCACGATTTCCGACGGCATAGTTGCCGAAAAGAAAAGCGATTGTCGTTGTTTCGGCAAAACAGCCAACAACTTCTTGATGTCGTGAATAAAGCCCATATCTAACATGCGATCGGCTTCGTCCAAAACAAAGAATTCGATGTCGCGCAATGAAATATGACCCTGATTCATCAGGTCTAACAGACGTCCCGGAGTAGCTACCAGAATATCCACACCGTTGCGCAATGCGTTCACTTGCGGATTTTGATTCACTCCGCCAAAAATAACCGTGGAGTTCAGGTTCGTAAAACGACCGTAGGTTTTAAAACTCTCATCAATCTGTATAGCCAACTCCCGAGTTGGAGTAACAATAAGACTGCGAATCTTCTTTTTTTTGTCGAAATTTCTTGACTGGTTCAATAATTGAAGAATCGGCACGGCAAAAGCGGCTGTTTTTCCGGTACCCGTTTGTGCGCAACCTAAAAGATCGGCGCCTTGTAATATGATGGGAATAGCTTCTTCTTGGATAGGGGTTGGTTGTGTGTAACCTTCTTGTTTTAATGACCTTAAAATAGGCTCAATGATGTTCAATGATTCAAATAACATGGATATAATATTGTGCGGGAACGCTTGTTTCATTCAACATGTGAGACCCGCGTGAAATGTTCTGCAAGGTACGACTTATTTACGGTATGGCCGAATAACGCTAAAACAGGCGTTTCAATCAGCTGAGCCAGTAACACAAAAGCATCTGTTAAATCTCAATTAATCAATGCGAATGACGTGAGAATACAGTACGTAGATCGTATCTTTGCCAGACGGAGCGAGATTCACCTCAATCCGCGCCCAAAAGGTGATGGCTTCGGCTGTGGCCTTTTGTTGCCTTTGAAGCTCTGCTTACCGGCGTGTTATCACAAAGTGAAAAAATACCTATCTTTGTTTTTCCTTAAACAATGGATATGGGGAAAAACAAGTTACAAAAATTCAAAGATTTAGAGGTGTTCCCTCATGTGTTTCAACTTCGGTACTCGGATATTATCGAAGGAAAAGAGTTTGAACAGAAAGGGAACTGGCAATCATTTTTTTGCAATGATCATCCCATTGTTTTGGAGTTAGGTTG
Organism: Paludibacter sp.; assembly: GCA_027364655.1. Taxonomy (GTDB): domain Bacteria; phylum Bacteroidota; class Bacteroidia; order Bacteroidales; family Paludibacteraceae; genus Microbacter. Next base: position 3,501 of record DAHXOX010000085.1, read on the forward strand.
TGGGCGAGGCGAATATACGGTTGGTTTGGCAGAACGCTTTCCCGAAAAGAATTTTATCGGTATTGACATGAAAGGGGCAAGATTGTGGGCAGGAGCCAAAGAAGCGCTTAATAAACAGTTGTCTAATGTGGCTTTTGTCCGTACAAACATCGATCTGTTGCCTCATTTCTTTGCCACCGATGAAGTAAGTGAAATTTGGTTGACTTTTCCCGATCCGCAAATGAAAAAACGCAACAAACGGCTCACTTCCACACGAATGATGCAACAATATGAACAAGTATTACGTCCCGATGGAAGTATTCATTTAAAGACCGACAGCGCTTTTTTATTTATCTACACCAAAGCTATGGCCGAACAAAACAAACTACCCATTGTGACAGAACTGGAAGGCATTGACCAGGAAGCCATCTCCGGTCATATATTGGCTATCAGAACATATTACGAACAACAATGGCTCGCACGCGGCATTGCCATTAAATATCTCCATTTATTGTTGCAACATCCTGCACAATGGGAGGAACCGGATATTTTGATTCCGTTAGATGAATATCGAAGCTATGGACGTTCAAAAAGAAGCGCACTCAATCTGACAGTGTGAGATGCCGGAAACTGTTGTTAAATAAAAACAAGCATACAATGATTGGAACAAACCAACCGGAAAAGTTTGAAATAACTAAAAAGCAAAAATAGTATGACACTTTATCCAAAATTGATTTTAGATGCGCTGGCGCATGTACGATATCCGGGAACCGGCGTTGATGTAGTCAGTTCAAACATGGTAGAAGACAACATTCGGATTGAAGGAAATAAAGTATCCTTTTCGTTGATTTTCGAAAAGGTAAACGATCCGTTTATCAAATCGGTGGTGAAAGCATGCGAGCAAGCTCTTTTGACTTACATCGGCGAGGAAGTGGAAATAGCAGGAAACATCACAGTCAAAACAAAAGAAGTACAACACAAAGCTCCCGATAAACCGCTTCAAGGCGTTAAACATATTGTTGCCGTCTTTTCGGGTAAAGGCGGTGTGGGGAAATCGACCGTTGCAGCCAACTTGTCGGTGGCGATGATGAAATTGGGTTATCGAGTCGGATTGCTCGATGCCGATATTTATGGTCCGTCTGTTCCAAAAATGTTTGGCGTTGAAGAGGTTCAACCTTTTGTCGAAAAAGTGGATGGAAGAGATCTAATTGTACCAGTAGAACAATATGGATTGAAGATTTTGTCCATTGGTTTTTTTGTCGATCGTACCAATGCGTTGGTATGGCGGGGTGCGATGATTACCACTGCCATCAAACAATTAATCAACGATGCCAATTGGGGAGAATTAGATTATCTTTTCCTCGACATGCCTCCTGGCACGGGCGATATTCCTTTGACAGTCGTTCAAACTATTCATTTGTCCGGCGTGATTGTTGTCGGAACTCCGCAAGAAGTTGCTTTAGCTGATGTACGCAAAGGCGTCAACATGTTTACAAACAAAAACATTGATGTGCCTGTTTTAGGTGTGGTGGAAAATATGGCATGGTTTACGCCTGCTGAATTGCCCAACAATAAGTATTATATCTTTGGGAAAGATGGCTGCAAAAGGTTAGCCGAAGAAATGGGCGTTCCCTTATTGGCACAAATTCCTTTAGTACAAGGTGTTTGCGAAAGTGGCGATTCCGGTCGTCCTATTGCCTTGAACGACGAATCGCCCATGTCGGCTGCTTTCGGAACGTTGGCACATAATGTCGACCAATTGCTAAAGAAATAAGAAGAATATTTGCCTTCTAATTCCAATAAGAGAAATTCTCGATTTAAACATCTTGTTAGCGTCAAGGGAAGCTGAAAATTCGTCCAATTACATACTTAAAGGCATCTAATATTTTACTACTTTCAACCCATGAGCACGGACAAAAAAGATATGCAGCCATTAGGTGAAGTTTTTGGCTTCCCTATTTACAATGAATCTGATAGAGCAAGCCGTTATCGAAGCAACAAACTATGCCCATACAACAACCTTGTTTCCAATTGCACTAAAAACAGCATTGAATTTCCGTTGGGTGTTTGTAGTTTGAATCACAAAAACAAGCAAGTAATTATTTGCCCCATAAGGTTTCGAGAAGATTGGACAATAATTAGCGACGCGGCAAATTTTATTTTTGATGGAACCCCAACATGGACACATGTTGGCGAAGTAAGGCTAAAAGACAAACATGGAAAATCAGCAGGAAATATTGATTATGTCTTAGTTTCATACGATGACAAAGGGCGAGTTTTAGATTTTGGTTCAATAGAAGTACAAGCAGTTTACATTTCGGGAAATTTAACAGGACCTTTTACTGCCTATTTAGAAAATCCATCCCATGAATTTAATTGGACACAATCTTTTAAAGTTCCCAAGCCTGATTATCTTTCATCATCAAGAAAGCGACTAATTCCTCAAATAATTGCTAAAGGCTCCATTTTAAAACAATGGAATAAGAAACAAGTTGTTGCATTACAGACAAGTTTCTATAACACATTGCCCGCGCTTCCTCAATTTGACAAAGCAGAATCAGACTTCGCATTCTTTCTTTATGAACTTGTCCCTGATACAAAAAATAAAGTTTTAGCGTTAAAACTTCAAAGAATAGTTTACACTAAATTTGCAAGCGCTTTAGAACAGATTGCAAAATTTGAAGCTGGTTCACTAAATCAATTTACGGAAATATTACAAAAGAAACTTGATGCTAAAAGAGCAGGTAAAGCTGATATTGATAACCTTGAAAACATAGTTATAGAATGAATAATCAAATGACTATGTTCGACATGGACGAGCAGAAAACAACCCAATCAATCATCAACGTTGCATCGGTGCCGCAGCGTAGTCCCTTCCGCTATCCTGGTGGAAAGACATGGCTTATACCAACCGTTAGACAGTGGTTGAAACAAGAAAGAAAAATTGCAAAAGAATTAATTGAACCTTTTGCTGGTGGTGGTATTGTAAGTCTGACAACAGCATTTGAAAAATTGGCCGATCATATTTTAATGGTTGAAATAGACGAAGAAATTGCGGCAGTTTGGGAAGTCATTTTAAATGGTAAAAATAAATGGTTTGCAGAGAAAATTTATTCATACGACTTGACGCTTGAAAACGTAAAAGCTGAATTAGAAAACCCAAATAAAGATTTACAAGATATTGCATTTTGTACTATTTTGAAAAATAGAGTTTTTCATGGTGGTATCCTTGCAAAAGGTTCAGGTATGATTAAAAATGGAGAGAACGGAAAAGGGATTGCTTCTCGTTGGTATCCAAAAACTCTACGAGATCGGATACTTGCCATCGATTATGTGAAAGATAAAATAAATTTTATTTCGGGAGATGCTTTTGAAGTTTTAGGACAGAATCTAAATAACAAAAGTGCCTATTTCTTTATTGATCCACCTTACACAATTGCAGGTAAAAGACTTTACACTCATTTTAATATTGACCATGAGAAATTATTTGAATTGACGGCACAACTTCAAGGGAAGTTCATGTTAACGTATGATGACACACCCTTGATAAGACAACTTGTCAAAAAATATAATTTGCAATATAGAACAATTCCAATGAAGACAACCCTTCATATTGAAAAAAATGAGATTATAATTTCTGATAATTTCTCATGGTGGACTAATAAAAACAACTGCTAATAAAAATCAGATGTCAAATTGACCTTAGTTTAAAACATAAAATAAATTCAAATGAAACCAGCATTGAATCTTTTGCTAAAAATGGGCATTGCAGCCGGTTTGCAGGAGCGCGACGTGATTGTTGATAAAATCAGCGCTGTGCTGCAGGATAAAATGGGCACCGATCCCGAACATGCTCAAAAAGTTGGC
>DAHXOX010000091.1 GCA_027364655.1 Paludibacter sp.
GACAAACAAATCGATATGGGACATGCTCGTGCACTTATCACGGTAGAAAATCCAGCGAAGCAATTAGCTATATATGAACAAATCCTCAAGAATCATTTATCCGTTCGTAAAGTAGAAGAATTGGTTCGCAACATTGATGAAAACAAGGATAATGAGCCTATTGCCAAAATGCCTCTTCCACAGGAACATGTTCAAATTGAGAAACAATTGAACGAGCGATTTGGCATCCCGGTGAAATTTAGCTGCAACGACAAGGGAAAAGGTAAAATCACACTTTCTTTCCGATCGGACGAAGAACTGGAGCATTTAATGGAATTATTTGACAAATTGAATTAAATCAAGCCATTGAAACAACGTATCATCATATTGTTAACATGCTTTTTCGCTATTGGATTCCCTGATTATGCTCAAATCAAATCGACCAAAGCGCCAAGTGATACCATCATTTTGCCGTTGTCAAATCATCCGTTGAGTAAAAATCTAACAACCGATACGATCAGTAAACCAATTTTTGCGCCAAATCCGACTCGTGCCGTGTGGTTAGCCGCAATTTGTCCAGGGTTAGGCCAAATTTACAATCGGAAATACTGGAAATTGCCTATTATTTATGGAGGGTTTGTAGGCTTAGCCTATGCTATCACGTGGAATAACCGTATGTATAATGATTACAAACAAGCCTATCTTGATTTAATGGATAACAACCCTAATACCAACAGCTATTTAAATGTATTTCCGAAAGGTTCTATTACGAACCCGAATCAAATAGATAAAGCATGGTTACAAACTGCGTTACAACAACAAGTAAACGTATTTCGAAGGTATCGCGATTTAAGCATTATTTCAGCCATCGGTCTGTATGCCCTATCTATAGTGGATGCTTATGTCGATGCGCAATTAGCTAATTTTGACATTTCACCTGACCTTTCGCTTAAAGTAGGTCCATCTCTTATTCAACAACAACAATTAGGAGCTTCTACTTCATACGGTGTGAAGCTGCACATTACATTTTAATTTCTATGCGAATATTCCTGCCCTTGATGATTACTGTATTGATGATTGCATTAGGAAACAATCTTCGTGCTCAAGTACTTGGTAATGTAAAATCTGCCTTAGACACTGCCGAATATAAAAACTCAGGAGTGAAACTTCGCACGCAAATGCCGAATGATGTCAAACCTGCTGCTGACACCACGCAACAAACGGATACTGTCTCTTCTATTGTACCATTAGTGATTCCGGAAGGGATGGATATGAGTTTTAACGGCTTATTGAATCAATGGTACGAAAATAAAAGCATTAACACCAGCTTCCCCACAGACACCATCAACCCTTATGTCTCGGATAGCACTATCATTATGCGTCTTTCAAAATTGCCCGACATAATCGAAATGCCATTTAACGAATATGTTCGCAAGTGTATTGACTTTTACACCATTCAACGCCGTAAACAAGTTTCATACATGCTTGCGATGGGACAATATTATCTGCCAATTTTTGAACAGCAATTATTAGCCAATAAGTTGCCTGACGAACTCAAATATCTTCCGGTAATCGAATCAGCTCTCAACCCCATGGCATATTCACGAGCCGGAGCATGTGGACTTTGGCAGTTAATTGTTTCTACTGCACGTATTTATGGCCTTCAGGTAAATAGTTTAATTGACGAACGCATGGATCCTGTGAAATCCACAAAAGCTGCCGTACACTACCTCAAAGATTTATATAATGTATATGGAGACTGGGATTTAGTGATTGCTGCTTATAATTGCGGACCAGGCAATGTGAACAAAGCCATTCGACGTTCAGGAGGAAAACATGATTATTGGCAGATTTTTCCTTATCTTCCGGCGGAAACACGTAGTTACGTTCCAATCTTTATAGCTGCTAACTATGTCATGCACTATTATAAGGATCACAATCTCGCCATGGCTCCTATTTGTATGCCATTGACAGATACCATTATGGTGAATGACAAGGTGCACTTTATTCAACTTTCCGATATGCTGAATATACCTATTGCTGAAATTCGTATGCTCAACCCACAATATCGGCAAGACATTATTCCGGGAAACATTGAACCCTGTCCACTTCGGCTGCCACTCGATGCTGCGAGTTCCTTTTTAGCAAATAAAGATAAGATTGTTGCTTTCCGGGCTGCGGAACTTTTTCCAAACCGGCTTGTTGTTGAACCCCTAAAAGCAAAAAATGGCAGAAGAGGCAGAAATATTCATCGTGTTAGAAATGGAGAATCTTTGTGGGAGATAGCAAGAAAATATCATGTTACTATCCATGAACTAAAAAAATGGAATCATATGTCGACTTCACATTTAAGAAAAGGAGCCAGACTTATTATTTACTAATAATAATTATGTAAATACTTGTTAAATAAGTGCTTCTAATCTAAAAGAAACCCATAGAAATTACAGTGCATTCAGTGTTAAATTTTTACTATTTATTTCTTTCACCCCATGGAACGACTTTACCACTCAATTAAAGAAGTTGCCGAACAACTGAACGTCAATACTTCGTTGTTGCGCTTTTGGGAAAAAGAATTTCCACAACTCAAACCCCGCAAAAACGACAAAGGCAGCCGCTTTTATACCGCAGAAGACATTCAACTCATCAAAGAAATCCACTATTTAGTTAAAGAACAACATTTAACGTTAGAAGGTGCGCGTCAACGATTAAAATCATCAAAGGACGAAGTCACTAAAAAACAAGAAATAGTGGAACGACTTACCAACATTCGAAAAGAACTTCTCAGCATTCGGAAAGGAATAGTAGCAAATACTAAATAAACTACATAAAAAGATTCCATTCTTTTTTTCGCTGAGAAGAAGAACATTCAAAAATATTATTGCTATTTTTGTCACTCCAAAAATAGTGATTGTTTTTGGTTAACATTATTATTAATTTCAACTCAAACACATGAAGACATCCATCTTTTCGTTAGCATTTTTGCTTTCGTTATCTGTAAGCATTGGCATGGCTCAACAAATGCCTCAGTTGCCAATCGATCCTCAAGTCCGCATCGGGAAACTTGATAATGGACTTACTTACTACATCAGGCACAACAATCTACCAAAAGAACGTGCAGACTTTTACATTGTACAAAAAGTAGGAGCTATTCTCGAAAACGACAATCAGAACGGCTTGGCTCATTTTTTGGAACACATGTCCTTTAATGGAACAAAACATTTCCCCGATAAAGGTATCATTAACTTTTTAGAAAAAAATGGCGTTCGTTTTGGAGAAAACATCAACGCGTTTACATCGCTTGACGAAACTGTTTACAATCTTGCAAATGTGCCTACTATTCGTAATGGAATCATTGACAGCTCGCTTTTAGTATTGCACGACTGGTCACACTCACTATTGCTTCAGGGAAACGAAATTGACAAAGAACGCGGAGTGATCATGGAAGAATGGCGTACCAGAGCCGGTGCAAGTCGTCGCATGTGGAAAGAAATTAATAGCATCATTTTTGCCGGTTCACAATATGCAAAACGTGATGTCATTGGCGATACAGCTGTTATCCTTCATTTCCCTTATCAAGTGATACGCGATTACTACAAGAAATGGTATCGTCCTGATTTGCAAGGAATCATTATTGTTGGTGACGTTGACGTTGACAAAACAGAAGCTGAAGTCAAACAAATGTTCAGTTCCATTCCAAAACCAATTAATCCTGCTGTACGCACGATCTATCCTATTCCTGATAACGACAAACCTATCGTAGCCATCGTAACTGACTCTGAAGCCAGTAGCTCTGTTATCATTGTACGTTATAAACACGATCCCATGCCTGACTCATTAAAGAAAACTGTGATGGGATATGTGGCTAACTTGACCAATTCATTGATTTCAACCATGATTAACAATAGATTTCAGGATTTAGCTCAAAACCCTGATGCTCCCTTTACAGTTGCTCTCAATCAATATGGCGATTTGACAAAATCGAAAGATGCCTTCTTATTTTACATGATACCTCGCGATGGCCAATACAAGGAAGCTTTCCAAGTTTTAATGAATGAGATTGAAAAGATTAAACGTTTTGGTTTCACAAATTCAGAATACGAACGTGCCAAAGCGGAAATGTTCAAGAAGATTGAAAATGCGTACAATAACAGGGACAAACAAAACAACGATCATTATGTACGCAAGTATATTGCTAATTTTTTGAATCTTGAACCAATACCAGGCATTGAATGGGAATATAAAATGGCTCAGGCAATTTTACCCAAACTACCGTTGAACATGATCAGCCAGCAGGCCGAACGTTACATTACAGATAAAAACGTTTTAGTCTCCATTCAAGCACCTGATAACGAAAAGGCTAAATTACCTACTCAAGATCAGGTATTAACTATGATAGACCAGGTAAAAACAGCTGACTTAAAACCCTACAAAGACGAAACAATCAACAAACCGTTAATTGCCAATCCTCCAAAGCCCGGAACTATTGCAAAAGTAACCGAAAATAAAGAGATGGGAACAACGGAATGGACTCTTTCCAATGGCATCAAAGTGATTATCAAGCCTACAAAATTCAAAGCAGATGAAATTCGTCTTGCTGGAGTTGCTTATGGTGGATTGTCTTTGATACCAACTGATCAGCTACCATCGGCAACAGTTGCTTGTGATGTAATCAACAACACAGGATTAGGTGATTTTTCTCCTACCGATCTCACCAAATTATTGGCCGGGAAAATAGCCAATGTATCACCTGCCATGAATGATTACCAGGAAAGTTTTTCTGGCAACTGCTCTGTAAATGATTTCAACACCATGATGCAGATGCTGTATCTCTATTTTACTGCTCCACGCAAAGATGCCGATGCGTACAAAGTCTTCATGAACAACATGCGTACACAACTTACGAACGCAGCCAACAACCCAGCACAAGCCTTCAACGACACCATTGTGACTGAAATTTACGGACGCTCGCCACGCAAGTTTGTTTTTCATCTCTCTACGCTCGATAAAGTCAATTTAGATCAGGTGATGAATATTTACAAGGAACGGTTTGCCAATCCGGCTAATTTTACGTTCTTCTTAGTGGGCAATGTGAATACTGACAGTGTGAAAACTGCAATTCTGACCTATTTAGGTGGACTCCCGACGTCAAAAAAATTAGAAACCTGGAAAGATCAACACATTCGTTACCCGCAAAGCGAAATCAAAAATGTTTTTCCACACCAAATGGAGACACCAAAAACATCAAACTTTATCTTCTACCACGGAAAGGCAATATATAATCTTCATGATATTCTCAATGCCAAAATATTAGGCAATATTCTTACCATGCGTTACACGGAAAGTATTCGCGAAGAACAAGGCGGTTCGTATGGTGTAGGCGTATCGGGAAGTGTATCGCGAATTCCGTCTCCTGAAACTTTACTCTTCATGCAATTTGATACCGATCCAAAATTGGATGCTAAAATGATGGCATTAATTCATCAGGAATTGCAAAAGATAGCTGATAATGGGCCTAAAGCCGAAGATTTGACTAAAGTGAAAGAAAACTTGCTGAAAAAACATGCCGAAGAAGTAGAAGATAACAATTGGTGGCTTTCTACCCTTAACTCGTATTTTCTTGCCAACGTAAACTACATCGATGGGTACGACAAAGCAGTGAATGACATTGACAGTAAATCCATTCAAGATTTGGCAAAACAGCTTATTGCCAATAAGAATCATCTCGAAGTCATCATGAATCCCAAATAAATATTTATGTAGGCTGTTAAAAGAAAGAAGCCATTCTGGAAACATCCTGAATGGCTTCTTTGTTGATAGATGAATATTGAAAAGCAAAACAACAAAAGTATTTTTATCGTCATCTCATCTAATAGACTGAATATCTGATTATAAAAAAAATCATTCATCAAATGAGCTATTTTTTCACATTTCCTCTTTTGGGAACAACAAAAAAATCGTACTTTTGCAGCTCCAAATGGCGATTTAGCTCAGCTGGTTAGAGCGCATGATTCATAATCATGAGGTCCGGGGTTCAAGTCCCCGAGTCGCTACCTTAAACATAAAGCACTTTTGAAAACACTTCATAAGTGCTTTCCCTTTTTTGTTCAACCTTTCCATGGATAACTTGCTCATTGACTGTTCACTTTGTATTTTTATTAAAACAAATTCAGTATGACAACCATCTGCAATATCCCTTCCACAAAAGACAAAAAACGCGTAGTCATCATCGGAGGTGGCTTTGCTGGTTTGAAAATTGCTACCTTGTTGGATTCCCAATATTATCAAACGGTACTACTTGATAAACGCAACTACCACCAATTTCAACCTTTGTTTTATCAGGTAGCCACTTCAGGCTTAGAACCCAGCACCATCTCATTCCCATTTCGGAAAATATTTCAAAAGAAAAAAGATTTACACTTTCGCCTTTGTTCGGCTCAGGAAATTAATACGGAACTTGGCTACGTGGAAACTACCATTGGCCGTATTCGATATGATTATTTGGTGATTGCAACCGGTTGTGATACCAATTTCTTTGGCAATCAAGCTTTAAAGAATGCTTCGTTACCACTCAAAACGACAACAGAAGCCATGGCGATGCGTAATCGTATTATTTATTCGTTAGAATGTGCCACCAGCACTGATGACCGAGAAGAACGTGAAAAATTACTTAACTTTGTCATTGTCGGTGGAGGAGCTACCGGTGTGGAATTAGCAGGGGCTTTGGCCGAAATGCGAAAGTTCGTGCTGCCAAAAGATTACCCTGACTTCAAAGTGCAACGCATGCAAATTTATTTAATCGATGGTGCAAAACGCCTCTTGGGAGTTTTTTCTGAAAAGACCTCAAAAGTGGCATACGATTACTTATCAAAAATGCACGTTAATATCACTCTTGGAGCCACCGTCAATGCTTACGAAAATGAAGTGGTAACATTGAGCAACGGACAACAAATACAAACCAAAAATCTATTCTGGGTGGCTGGTGTAAAAGCAAATAGCCTCGAAGGTTTCGACAAAGAACAATATGGTAGGGGAAATAGATTGATAGTGAACGAATTTAATCAAGTCAATGGTTTCAAAAACGTTTTTGCAGTAGGCGATACTGCCTTAATAGCTTCACCCAAATGGCCGAACGGACATCCTCAAGTGGCTCAACCTGCTATTCAACAAGGTGAAAACCTCGCCAACAATTTAAACCGTTTAGCTAAAGGGAATGGCGTTTTCCGACCATTTAAATACAACAATAGAGGCTCGTTAGCTACCATTGGTCGTAATACAGCCGTTGCCGAACTGCCCACTGCTAAATTCTACGGTTTCTGGGCATGGTTGCTATGGCTTTTCGTCCACCTCCGTTCCATTGTTGGAGTGAAAAACAAACTTTTCACTTTTTTCAATTGGGTATGGAGTTATCTCACTTATGACCAATCGTTACGTTTATTACTGAAAGATGAAATACCGGAAAGTGAAGGGAAAAAATGCGCCGACGAACTGACAACACCTACCACTTAGCAGGCAATTTAACACCAGACATCGTTGAAGCCGGTTGCGATGAAGCCGGTCGTGGATGTTTAGCCGGACCTGTTTTTGCCGCCGCCGTCATTTTGCCAAATGGGTTTCAATGCTCTTCACTCAACGACTCAAAACAATTAAGCGAAAAAGTGCGATATGCATTACGCCCTATTATTGAGCAAAACGCGCTTGCGTGGGCTATCGGTATCGCGACAGCCCAAGAAATCGACCAGATCAATATCTTGAATGCTTCGATCTTGGCCATGCATCGCGCTGTCGAGCAACTTAAGATAATTCCGCAACATCTTATCATTGACGGAAATCGCTTTCATCCCTACCCTAACATTCCTCATCATTGCTTTGTGAAAGGCGACAGCCGTTTTCTCTCTATTGCCGCCGCCTCGGTGTTGGCAAAAACCTACCGTGACGATTACATGATATCCTTGCATGAGGCGTTTCCGGTGTATCACTGGATTAACAACAAAGGATATCCAACGAAAGAGCATCGAGCTGCTATTCTTCAACATGGAATTAGCCCACATCACCGGATCACTTTTCGCCTGACGGAGCAACAAACCAAGCTCGAGTTTTAATGTCTCCCATCACCTTTGCAAAAAGAAAAACAACAAATTTACGTATCTTTGCCACAGAAATTCATACATCATGAAACTATTACCTACACTTTTCTCAGCCCTCTTTCTGGCGTTTGCTTCTCAAGTAACCTTCTCCCAAGCGCCTACCAACAATGCTTTGTTGCATCAAATCATTAATGGTGATTTTAAACCAAAGCAAATTAAAGAATTGCGCTCGATGCAAAATGGCAATTATTTCACACAGCTCTGCGACTCGGGCAAAGCCGTAGTAAAATACAGTTACCAAACAGGCAAAGCCGTCGATACGCTATTCAACATTCGCACTGTCTTTCATTGCCCTATCAAATCGATTGAAGGCTACGAACTGGATTCAGCGGAAGATAAAATGTTGGTTTATAACAACGCAAAACATACCTATCGTAGAGCATTCACAGCCGACTATTATGTGTACGACGTAATGCGTAAAAACATGAAATCCCTTTCGGATGGCGGCCCACAAGAGTCGGCAACCTTTTCGCCCGACGGGCGCATGGTGGTATTTGCCCGTAACAATAACTTATTCATCAATAAATTAGACTATGGCACCGAAGTGCCCATCACAACCGACGGCGAAGATGGCAAAATCATCAATGGTATGCCCGACTGGATGTATGAGGAAGAATTCGATTGCACAAAAATGTTTGTTTGGTCGCCAGACAGCAAATTGGTCGCCTTTGTCAAAATCAATATAAGCAATGTTAAATCATACAGTTATATCCGGTACGAAGGCGAAGATCCCTCCTTTCCTTCTTCGGCTGAATACCCAACCGTTATCACTTTTAAGTACCCAAAAGCCGGTACACCCATCCCGCAAGCCAGCGTGCAAGTGTACGATACCTATTACAAGACTATTCGCAAAATGAACATTGGCAACGATTCGGATGTTTATATCCCGCGCATTCAATGGACAAGAAACGTAAATGACTTGGCCATAGCAAAGTTTGATCGCGATCAAACCAGAATGCAGCTCTATTTTGCCAATCCCCGCGCCACCGTTTCGCGTCTTATTATGACCGACAAAAGCAGTACCTATGTCGATTACCGAAACCTCGACTACCTTTCTTTCACACCCGATGGAAAGCAATTTGTTTATGTGAGCGAAAAAGATGGCTATCGGCATGCCTACTTATACACCATCACCGGCATTTTAGAGAAAGACCTTACTAAAGGTAATTGGGATATAACCGATTTCTATGGATACGATGCAGCCAAACATATCGCTTATTTCCAAGCTGCTGAATCATCACCTTTAGTGCGCGATATTTACTCAATGGATGCAAAAGGTATTCAAAAACGATTCTCAGACGGAAAAGGTACTCACGCTGCCACGTTTAGCAATAACTATGCCTACTTCATCGATCAAGTGTCTTCGCTTAACACTCCCGATCAATACACGCTTTGTTCTACGGAAGGGAAAATTCGACGTCCATTAGAAATGAATGAAGCATTAATAGCTAAAGTCAATCAATTACAATTGCCGCACAAAGAATTTTTCACGTGCAAAGGAGCTGACGGTACGTTACTTAATGGCTGGATGTTGAAACCTGTTGGCTTTACGAATACAACAAAATATCCCGTGGTCATGGTGCAGTACAGTGGCCCCGATTCACAGGAAGCAGGCGATTCGTGGACATTTGACTGGGAATATGTGTTGTCACAAAAAGGGTATATCGTAGCGTGTGTCGATGGACGAGGCACTGCCGCCAGAGGAGTGGCTTTCCGCAAATGTACCTACGAGTATTTAGGGAAAAAAGAGTCGGACGATCAAGTAGCCGTTGCACGCTATTTAGGAACCTTGCCTTATGTCGATAGCCATCGCATTGGCATTTGGGGCTGGAGTTACGGAGGATTTATGACGTTGATGTGCATGACAAATGGCAGCAAGGTGTTCAAAGCCGGAGTTGCCGTAGCACCGGTAACCGATTGGAAATTTTATGATGCTGCTTACACGGAACGTTACATGAAAATGCCGCAGGAAAATGCCGCCGGCTATGCAGCTTGCTCACCATTGGAACATGCTGCCGACTTACACGGAAAACTGCTGATCATTCATGGCTTAGCCGACGATAATGTACACCCGCAAAACACCTTTGAATTTACTGAAAGATTGGTACAAGCCAACAAACAATTTGAGATGCAAATTTACACCAACCGCAATCACAGCATTTTCGGAGGAAACACCCGCTACCATCTCTATCAACGCATGATCGACTTTTTAGATAAGAATCTCTAACCAGAAAACCCTTTCACCTCAACGAAAGGGTTTTTATGCAAGAAAAGTCGTACGGTACAAAATAAAAAATGTACCTTTGAACAAAGAAAGAATAGGTGAACAACATAGCAATAATCGACAATAAATCAATAAAATAAAAGTTCTTTTCTCTTTTCGGATATCACACCCGGAAAAGAAGAAAAGAGAAATTATTCACTAAATCAACTTGTTATTTTTATGAAGAAACACAATTTCAACGCCGGACCATCTATTTTGCCGCAAAGCACCATTGAAAATACGGCGAAAGCCATTCTTGATTTTGACGGTATCGGACTTTCCATCATGGAAATCAGTCACCGTTCCAAAGAGTTTCAAGCTGTCATGGACGAAGCTGTCGCTTTGTTCAAAGAGCTTCTCTCCATTCCCGAAGGTTATTCTGTTCTATTCTTAGGAGGTGGTGCCAGCTTACAATTCGCTATGGTTCCTTTCAACCTCTTTGAAAAAAAAGCAGCCTATTTGAACACCGGTACATGGGCTTCAAAAGCATTAAAAGAGGCTAAACTCTTTGGCGAAGTAGTTGAAGTGGCTTCTTCAAAAGAGGCTAATTTCAATTATATTCCGAAACAGTACTCCATTCCTGCCGATGCTGATTATTTTCACATCACTACCAACAACACCATCTTTGGAACTGAATTGCACACCGATCTCGATTCTCCTGTTCCGTTGGTTGCCGACATGTCGTCCGATATCTTCTCACGGGTAATTGATGTTTCTAAGTACACGCTCATTTACGGAGGCGCCCAGAAAAATCTTGCACCTGCAGGACTTGCCTTTGTCATTGTGAAAGATGCCGCTTTAGGAAAAGTTTCACGCCCAATCCCAACTATGCTCGACTACCGCGTCCATGCTAAAGAAGGTTCCATGTTCAACACACCGCCTGTCGTGCCCATCTATGCTGCCCTACAGACCCTGAAGTGGATGAAAGAACTGGGAGGTATCCCTGCATTGGAAAAAATCAACAAGGAAAAGGCAGCATTGTTGTATAACGAGATTGATCGCAACAAACTTTTCAAAGGAACAGCTGCTGTGGAAGATCGTTCTTTGATGAACATTTGTTTCGTAATGAACGACGAATACAAAGAATTAGAAGACGAGTTTGGTAAGTTTGCCGCTTCCAAAGGAATGATTGGCATCAAAGGTCACCGTTCTGTCGGCGGATTCCGTGCTTCCACATATAATGCATTGCCAAAAGAAAGTGTCCAAGCACTTGTTGATGTGATGAAAGAATTTGAGAAAATGCACTAATGCTACTTCGTATTTTGCTTCCTTGTTACGATGGATTCAAGTCCACACCATGTGAAAGCAAGGAAGCAAAATCACGTAGCATCCCTATCACAACAAACTGACTTTTACACAAAACCCACCTGCAAAAAGGTGTGTCATGTGAGTTTTTCGATCTCGAACCATAAATTATTTACAGATGAAAATTCTTGTAGCAACCGAAAAACCGTTTGCAAAAGCTGCAACGGACGGCATCAAAAAAATTGCCGATAAAGCCGGTTATGAATTGGCTTTATTGGAAAAATACACCGATGTAAACGAGCTTTATGCAGCTGTAGCTGATGTCGATGCGTTGATTGTTCGCTCCGACAAAGTGACACAAAAAGTGATCGATGCAGCTAAAAAGCTAAAGATTGTTGTTCGTGCAGGTGCCGGATACGACAATCTCGATTTAAAAGCATGTTCTGCACGGGGCATTGTCGCTATGAACACTCCCGGTCAAAACTCCAATGCTGTGGCCGAGTTAGCTCTCGCAATGATGGTTTTCATGGCACGCAACAGCTTTCAACCCGGTACAGGAACCGAATTGAAAGGGAAGAAAATCGGTATCCATGCGTATGGCAATGTGGGCAAATTAGTCGCTCGCTTAGCCAAGAACTTCGGCATGGAAGTCTTTGCCTTCGATCCTTTTGTTCCTGCTGCCGAAATGGAGAAAGAAGGTATTCACGTAGTCTCTTCCATCGAAGAACTTTACCGCACTTGCCACTACGTATCATTACACATACCGGCTACTCCCGAAACCATGCAATCTATCAATTACAACCTGCTGATAAAAATGCCCAAAGGTGGCTGTTTAGTCAACACGGCACGTAAGGAAGTGATTCACGAAACTGAATTGATGAAAGCGCTCGACGAGCGTACGGATTTGAAATACATCACCGACATTCTTCCCGACAATCATGCAGAAATGGTTAGCAAATATGGTACGCGCTATTTCTCCACAACTAAAAAGATGGGTGCCGAAACAGCCGAAGCCAATATCAATGCAGGATTAGCCGCCGCCAACCAGATCGTGGGTTTCTTAACTAATGGGGTAACAAAATTTCAAGTCAATAAATAAGAAGTTATTGAAGATAAGAAAATAGAAACAACAGAAAATATGAAACGAGCATTAAATCAGAATTAAACTCAAGAAAATGAAACGAGTTTATGAGTTCAACGAGACATTGAAATAATAAACTCTTTCGAGTTAATATTTGCGAGTTCTATACGCCCATTAAAAACAAAACACTTTCGTATGAAACGAATTATTTCAACCAAGAATGCACCCGCTGCTATCGGCCCCTACAGTCAGGCAGTGGAAGCCAACAACACGCTCTACCTGTCAGGTCAAATACCCATTGATCCGGCTACAGGAACAATCGTTGAAGGCGGCATTATTGAACAAACACATCAGGTGCTTCGCAATATCCAAGCCATTCTCGATGCAGCTGGCTATTCCGTTGCCGATGTAGTGAAATCGACGGTTTATCTTGCCGATATGCAATACTTTGCCGAAGTCAATTCAATCTACAAAACCCTTTACACTATTGATTTCCCGGCACGTTCCGCCTTTGCTGTCAAAGGGCTTCCTTTAGGCGCTCTGGTAGAAATAGAAACCATTGCCGCCAAATAGAATACAAAGCAAGTAGCCAAAATAAACGCTGATTTAGAACAAATCAGCGTTTTTTAATTAACGTCAAAGACTTCAATCCATAACTACAATGCTGTGAACAGTGATTTTTCTGAATAAAATGACCGTTTCTATTTGTCCATCTCAAAAAATCAATTACCTTTGCACACGCAAAAGCCCAGATGGCGGAATTGGTAGACGCGCTGGTCTCAAACACCAGTGGATTCACTTCCATGCCGGTTCGATCCCGGCTCTGGGTACGATAAACCCCTCCTAATCATTCGATTTTGAGGGGTTTTTTATTGTTGAGTAACGAAATAGTAACAATGTTGAAGAATCACTTGTAAAGGGTTCGCAGATTAACCGGTTTACTCTCGGGGTCACTCGCAAACATCCCATGAGTCAAAAGCATTTCAGCACTAAAGAACATCATTATTTTTTTATCTTCCAACTATTTTTAGCCTTCTCACGGGGTGACTCTCAGTCACCCCGTGAGTGAAATAATACATTTTGTTTTTTCGTAAAAAATGACTATATTCGCAATGTGAATAGTCGTTAGAATTTCACGTTGCGGCAACTCCCGCTTGCCAATTCTCAGCGGTTGAAATCCGACTATGGGTTCTTTTCATTCCTCGTTCAGCAAAATTGATCCTCCGACCATCCTCCGACTATCGTCCGACCTTCCTCCCACTTTCAGGCGTGGCACCTTCGATGATCCTCCGTCGTTCCTTCAGTGTACCTTCAATGATCTTTCGGTGTAGCCTCAAACTACCTATGCAGCCTTTATATTCTTCTATGCTTTTTCGGGTGTTTTGCCATTCTGTTATTTGTATTTTAATATTGGCTCCCCTCTGATGAGACCATTTTTCAAAAAGCAAAACGGTGCATTATGATTGGATTTTTATTGGCAACTATTTTGTTTGTCAGACATCGTTCATATTCCAAAATAAATGCGTATCTTGCACTCAATAAATTTTTACAATCAATGAATACAGGAACAGTCAAATTTTACAATGATTCGAAAGGATTCGGATTCATTAAAGACGCTAGCTCATCAAACGAATACTTTGTCCATTCATCTGGACTAAAGGACAATATCCAAGAAAATGATGAAGTTACGTTTGATCTTCAAGAAGGAAGAAAAGGATTAAATGCCGTAAATGTTAAACTAGTATAGTTTATCGCATAGGACATGCTTTTTCAAAAGCCTTACGAAAAGTAAGGCTTTTTTGTTTCTATTCCACTATCACTACCTCTTAAAATGGTCAAAAAACAGGGCGATAAATATGACAATAGGGTTTTGTTCCCTTGTGGTCATAATAATCCTGATGATAATTTTCAGCCGACCAAAAATGAGTTGCCGGACGTAACATCGTAGCTACCTTATATCCCTTTTCGGTTAAAATGCGCATATATATTTCGGCAATTGCTTTTTGAGCGTCGTTGGCATAAAAAATAACCGATAAATATTGAGTCCCAATGTCAGGCCCTTGCCCATCGGTTTGTGTGAAGTCGTGCGTTTCGAAAAAGAGCTTCACCAAGGTCTCGTAATTAGTTGCCGATGAATCAAACACCACCTCTGTAGTCTCCAAATGGCCGGTATCACCTTCACAAACTTGTGAATAAGTAGGGTTTTCAACATGCCCACCCATAAAACCGACGGTAGTTTCTAACACCCCTTTTGCTTTGCTGAAATGATATTCTGTTCCCCAAAAACAGCCGGAAGCAAACCACGCAATCTCCTTTTTCGCCGATTCATCAGGTTTAAACTCCAACGATAGCGAATTAACGCAATGCCGAACATTCTTCGGTGTCAACGATTCTCCCACAAAAACATGCCCTAAATGCGCGCCACAAGCAGTACAAAGAATCTCTTCCCGTTTCCGGTCAGCATCAAGTTGCCGGCGAATAGCGTTCGGTAATTCATCATCAAAACTTGGCCAACCGCAATGGGAATCAAACTTATCGTCAGAGCGAAATAATGGAGCACCACATCGTTTGCAGAGATACAACCCTGCTTGCTTGTTATGCAAAAGTGCACCTGTGAAAGGCGCTTCGGTTCCTTTATATACAATGATATTCTCTTCTTCGGGAGTTAGTTTCTTAAAGTCCATAAGTGCAAATTAAAAATAGTTCTATAAACGGTTGCTGACAAGCGAATCATAAGCTGTCATATTTTACTTTATGAAACCTTTACTTGAAGTAAAAGTTTCAATTTTACGACTGCAAAGATAAGCTCATTTTGAAGATTCGCATTCGTCGTTCAGTAAAACAACGTGAAATCGTTTCATGGAATAGTATATTTTGTCTTGTAAAAATCACTGAAATAGAGACATCAAAAGCACGAAAAGCGTAACAGGTAAGCACATTTTCAGCTACGAACGTTCCCCTTTCGCTGAAAAAGGTATATCTTTGCAACTTAAAACGTTTGAAAAGAAGAACTATGGAATTAAGTGAACAGGAGCTTTTGCGACGAGAGAGTTTAGCACAATTGCGTTCGTTAGGAATCAATCCATATCCAGCCAAAGCTTTTCCGGTAAATGCTCTTTCCGATTCAATAAAAGCAGACTTTCACGACGAAGTCGTCCCACCCCGACAAGTCACCATTGCAGGCCGAATGATGAGCCGACGAATCATGGGAAAAGCTTCTTTCGTTGAATTACAAGACTCTGTCGGTCGCATTCAGGTCTATATCACACGCGACGACATCAGTCAGGACGAAGAAAAAACCATGTACAATGTCGTCTTCAAAAAACTATTGGATATTGGTGATTTTATTGGCATAACGGGTTTTGTGTTTCGCACCCAGATGGGAGAAATTTCCGTTCATGCACAGGAACTTACCATACTCAGCAAATCACTCCGACCATTACCCATTGTAAAATATAAAGACGGTGTAGCCTTCGATGCTTTTGAAGATCCCGAACAACGCTACCGCCAACGTTATGTCGATTTAGTCGTGAACGAAGGCATCAAATCAATCTTTCTCAAACGCACATTGATTTTCAATTCTATGCGTAACTTCTTCAATGAAAGAGGTTACATCGAGGTCGATACGCCTGTGTTGCAACCTATTCCGGGTGGCGCTACTGCACGTCCTTTCATTACACATCACAATGCGTTGGACATTCCGCTCTATTTACGCGTCGCCAACGAATTATACCTCAAACGGCTCATTGTAGGCGGTTTTGAAGGCGTATATGAGTTTTCGCGTAACTTCCGCAACGAGGGAATGGACAGGACGCATAACCCCGAATTTACGGCCATGGAAATCTATGTGTCGTACAAAGACTACAACTGGATGATGGATTTTACCGAAGCCATGCTCGAATACATCTGCATGGAAGTGAACGGTACCACTGAAGTCCCTGTCGGCAATACCACCATCAGTTTCAAGCGTCCGTTTAAGCGCATCAGCATGATTGATGCCATTAAAGAA